>NZ_KV813991.1:70137-129799 GCF_001813805.1 Streptococcus sp. HMSC066F10 | reverse complement strand
TTTGTTACCTGTATACTTGTCTTTTCGGGTATTCTAGTGTTAGTAACTATAAATCCATCTTTAGCTGTTCCTGTGATTTTCCCAGTATACCCATCTACTTTAACTTCCTTTATAGAGTAAGTTATATCTTTTTCACCCGCTTTAGTAGGTAAATCAGTAAAAGTCGTTTTCCAATTGTTTTTTTCACTTAATTGTCTGTTTTCAATTTCATATTCTTTATTTTCGATATTGGCAATTAATTTAACCGTAACTGATTCTGGGTGCTTTTGATTAACGTTATTATCATCTATCCATTTCTTTTCTACCGACACACTTGTCGTTCCTTCTGTACCTATAGTAACAGTACCATTGCTACCAATACCTCCACCTCGGGTATTTGATTTGTTGCCACTAATTAATACTTTTTCGAGATTTGAAGTTAATTCATTACCTTTTTCATCTGTGTGTAAAGCTATATATTCATTATTCTTACTTAGAATACCTTTATGCTTACTTTCAGCTAAAGGAGAATTGTCCTTATTTTTCCAATTGTATGCTACTCCTCCTAACATCCTTTTGGAAATATCATATTCTGGATCACCCCCATGAAGCCCTAGATACTTATTACATAAAATATAAATTTCATTAACATTTGATTCAGTCTTATTTCCATATATAGCAGCACCATTTGTCACATAAATTTTAGTTTTTGATATTGGACAAGAAGCATATCCCGCTCCCTCATATTTGGATTCATTGTCAGTAATTACTACATTAGTTAAATAAAGCTCACCGTTAGCGCCTTGAACATTATAATTATTATTCGCACCATTTACATAAATTCCACCACCGCCGAACATTTTGTCGGTAACTCCACTGGCATCCATTTGGTTATTGGTAATTCTTCCTCCAGCAATATAAGCCTTGGAAGCACCCCCACTATAATACTTTGCTTGAACAAAAATTCCACCACCAGCTGAACCTGCTGTATTACCATCAATTGTTCCACCACTCATTTTTAAGATATTTGAAGCTCCCCATTGATTTGAACCCAAACTTATTCCACCACCAATTTCGTTCGCATAATTATTTAATACCTTTGCGTCAGCGGACATATTTATAGTAGATCCCTCATTTGCAAGTATTCCACCACCTGCCGAATATTTTTGTTCACCATAATCATAGTCTATGACTAAATTCGATTTATTATTTTGAACAGTTCCACCGGAAAAATTCATTATGGACCTATATAAATAAATTCCTCCACCATATGTTGCTTGATTGTTTTCAACGCTTCCACCAGTCATATTTATGGTTGCACTTGAAGCATTAACTGCGCCACCTCGTGTTGCAGTATTCTGAATGTCCTTTATTTTGTTATTTCTTAATATAGCATTGTTACCAATATTCAGCTCTGATTTATCCTCAAGGCTTACAAGGGAATTTTCGATACCAATATTTTCGTCAGAATTTCCATCAATTGTTATATCAGTTAAGGTTGCCTTTTTACCAGCTCCCACCTTAAACAAATATTTGTTGAAGTCTTTTCCTCTTAGTATTTTTGCATTTGTTCCAGCTAGAGATATATCCCCCGCAATAGATGTTGTTCCAACTACGATAATTCTCTTTATTTTCTGATTGTTAGTAGCTATTTCCTTTGCCCGAGCAAAAGATTTGACAGCTCTGCCCAATTTCCCGTCTAAGCTATCATCGCCTGAAACACCATCTAAATATACATTGTTCCTTTCAGGATCAGCTTCGCCAATTTTAATTTCTTTTACAGTAATCAATTTTGCATCTTCGATTGAACCTGTATATGTTGCCTTTGGTGCAAGTCTTGGAATTTTCAGAATCATTTTTCCATCGGCTTTTTTAAGATATAAATCATAATGAAGTAGATATGGCTCCACCGGATTTCCGTCATCTTTATTATAATATTCTACTTCTACCTTGTTGTATGGAATCTTTATATCTTCAAAGGATATATTTCCATCCCAGTTGTAGCTCTCTGCCGTATATGTCATATTTTTTACAACTGTATTTGCTTCTCCCTCTATATGAAGCTCATGCTCAACAAGAAAATCTTTTAATGCCCATTCATCTCGGTCAAAAACCTTTTGTTCAGGGTCATTCAACCAATAATTTGTGTATGTTGCAAATATGCTATCAAAATCGGAAAAATCAGGACGAAACAATCTGAGATTAAGACTGTATTCATTATCCTCAGAATTGTTTTCGCCTTGATTATCCGCAAATGTTGTATATCCTGAAACCAGATGCCCTAAAAATAGCAGTGACACCAACATGATAGATAAAAGGAATTCCATTTTTCTGTTTCTTTTAACCATAATTGCCTCTTTTCCATTACATATCAACTTATTTAATGTAATTATACGAATATATTATATGACATAAATCACTTTATTACAAGCCCCATATGTCATTAATACAATACAAACTTTTTAATATTTCGCAAAATAATCTAATAGACTTAAACATCCATCTCCGTGCCAATCTCTTCATGACTTCCTACCATGATCTCCAACTGAACACTTGGAAAACGCTCTTTGAATTCAGCTAAAATCTGGGGCAGTACGCTTTCTGTCATTCCCCACAATAGACCTATCCGCATGGAAACTGGCTGTGTTCCTGTCAAAACTTGTGTATCAGCTACCAAGCCATTATAATCTTCTAGCAACCGTTGACTTTTTTGATAAAAAATTTCTCAGCTCTCGTTAAATGAAATCCGCGATTTTTGCGTTCAAAAAGGATCACCCCAAGCTCCTCTTCCAGCGACTTCATCTGTTGGGACATGACCGATTGCGAAATAAAATTTTCTTCTGCTGCTTCTGTAAAACTCCTGTACGAACAATATCCTGAAAATACGACAGCTGTTTAAAATTCATCCCATTTCCTCCTATACTTGCCTGATTTCATTATATCATGAAATGCAAAAAGCCTGTCATTCAAATGAACAGACTTTCATTAAAACTTGGTATATTACGCTTCTTTTACGACTAATTCTTCTCCTAATTGTGTGTAACGTTCTGCTTTTAAGTTCCTAATCGTCCACAAGGCAGCAAAGCTAATCAAATAAAGACTTGCTAGGAAAATCATAACCATTGAGACACTTGAAACATCTAAAATTTTCCCAATAATCACAGATGAAAAGCCTCCAATTGCTCGTCCGACATTTAAGATGACATTATTAGCCGTGGAGCGAATATGAGCTGGATACAATCTCGTAATCATCGCGCCATAGCCCGCAAACATTCCATTTACAAAGAAACCGACAATCGCACCGCCGATAATCATGGCCGGCATTGAATTGGCAAATTGGAAGAGGTAAACACACATAGAAGAAGCTAAAAGAAAGATTGAATAAACAAATCTTGGTCCCCATTTATCAAGGATTTGACCGAAAGTGAGCATTCCCAGACACATTCCCAAAATCGTTGAGACCATCCAAAGTGAGGAATCTTTTACAGAAATATGCAGGCTTGTTTGGATAATGGTCGGAAGCCAGTTCATCATCCCAAAATACCCAGCAATTTGTACCGTCGTCATGACCATCAGTGCTACCGTCTGAGCTGTTAGAGCTGGTGTTTTAAACAATTCACTCATTTTAACAGACTGGCGGCCTTCTGCTTTTAATTTCACATTCCCATTATCTCGGATATGATCATCGTCAATCGCTAGCATCATCCACAAAACCAAAGCAATAGGCGCAAGTCCAAAGAGGAAAAGGCCTTTCCAGCCAAGTGCCGGCGCTAACCAACCTGCTAAAAGTGCTGAAGTGATAGAACCAATCTGACCTGCAATTCCATTCAGAGATGAAATGCGTCCCATTTTTCCAACAGGAACAATTCCTGCCATGATCGCAATGGCAACTCCATACTCTCCGCCAACACCTATCCCAGCAATGAAACGCATGAGATAGAGATAATAAATATTTTGTGTAAAGTAAATCAGTCCTGTCGCCAATGAAAAAATAACAATCGTCCATTTAAAGACTTTGAACTTGTGATAACGGTCAGCCAGTATGCCAAAGAGCAAACCACCAACCAACATTCCTAGATTGGTAATCGTTGCAATCCAGCCCCCTTGGGCTCCTGTAACGCCCAATTCTGAAATGATAGACGACATCGAAAAAGCTAAGAACATGACATTTAAGTCGTCTGTTCCTGATGCAACAATTGCAGCAACTAATGCTCGCTTATTATTTTTGTCTAAAGACATGCACATTCTCCTTAATCGTAGCTCACAGACTACATTTATTAATTGAATACAGCCTTAAAAATCAAAAAGCTCAGGAAATCCTGAGCCAAAAGTTTACAGCAAAATAGTAGATTAGCGCACTAATCCATTTTAACGATTACTTTTATGCCTCACAGGACATGATTAAAGTTGTATTTAATTGTATTAAGTATAAGATAGATAAATAGATTTGTCAAGAGCTTTTAAAAAATAGTTTTGAACGACTTGTACTGCTCTCTACTCTCATTTTACAAGATAAATAAAAAATTGTACAATAACGATAGATGATACTAGTATTCATTTTACCTATAGTCAAAGCTGTCCAACTCATTGTTCAAAAAGGAGACATCATGCTGAATTTACAACACTTGGAGCAACTCATTGTTTTATCATAGGAGGGAACCTTGTCTAAAGCAGCCGACGTCCTACTCATCTCTCAGCCATCCTTAACTCGAAATATGCAAATGCTTGAAGATGAATTGGGAGTTATTCTTTTTGAGCGAAGAAAAAATAAATTAAGTTTCACGGAAACCGGTCATCAAACAGTTAAACTAACCCAAAAATTCCTGAAACAAAAACAAAAATTTCTCGATGATGTACAACATTTTGCATTAAAAGAAAGTATTATTTTTGGTGGTGTTAATGCACCGGGAGCCATCTTTGAACTGGAAAGTCGTATAAAAGAAAAGAGCTTGGAGCAACACATTCAAATTGAGCAAAAGACGAATGACGAATTGGAGAAAGCTCTGGACGATGAAAACGTTCACTTCATTGTAACAGACTATCCTATCAAAAAAGAGCATATTCTTTCCATGGATCTTTTCATGGAGCAACTTTACTTATCCGTTCCCTTGACTCACCCGTATGCCACACGAAAAGAGATAAAGCTTGCAGAATTGGCTAATTTGACTATGCTGCTGCGCTCGGATCTAGGCATTTGGCAGCCATTAGTCAATCAACTGACGCAAACAAAGTTTATTGTTCAAAAAGATCGGGCAGCCTTTGTTGATTTAGTAAATGCTTCTGCATTACCAACTTTTTCTACCAATATTACTCAACAAAACACTGAAGAATCCACTGTAAATAGCCAACGTATCCAGATTCCTATCTCGGACAAAGAAGCTACCAAGACTTTCTACATTTCCGTTTTGAAGAAGAACAAAGCTATTTTACAGGAGTTGGTGAAAACTAAATAGTCCATGCTCATGAAAAAAACAAGATATATTCACTATAAAATAAGATTATTAATCAACTCAATATCGTTCTAATATTAAAACTGAATAAGATGAAAAAGCCCAACTCAATCAAAATAAAAAGTTAGGCTTTTTCTTGGTACTATTGTTACTATTGTATTGTAAAATAAGATGATTAGTTAAAATACTTGCCCTTTATATACAGACCTATCACCAAAATATTTTCTAATAGAAATATCACAAATACGATTAATTTAACATATTTGTTTGGAAATAACAATGCAATAATTGGTAAGATAAAATAGCTAGCAAGAACAAATAGAATAAATTTTGGAGTTAACATTAGATAACCTTTCAAAAATTATAATAAAGCATTCTTTACATCCGATTACTTACATATATAATAATCTTTTTCAAACGAAAATCAAGTAATTATACCCAATTGTTATTAAAATATTATCTGAATAAAAAGTAACATAGTTATTTTCTGAAATCAAACGAAAATCCTGTTCTCATTTTCTCCCCAGAAATCCTAAAAAGAGATCTACTGTGCTGGCTTCTTGATGATTAAAGAAAAGGCTGGTTTGGGTGTCCATACTTGCAATCTTTGTCATATCTTCTGCACTGAGTTCAAAATCAAAAACATCAATATTTTCCTTCATTCGCTCAAAACGTGAAGACTTAGTCAAGCAAACAATTCCCCGTTGAACTTGCCAGCGAACCATGATGACTTGTGCAGTGGATTTACCATGTTTATCAGCAATACTTTTGAGAATTGGATTGTTGAAAATGTCACCACGACCTTCTGAAAAAGTAGCCCAAGATTCAATTTGCACCTTATTTTTTATCATATTTTCTTGTGCGAATATCTGTTGATTTAGTGGGTGAGTTTCCACTTGATTGACTTGTGGTGTAATCTCATTGAAAGCTACAATGTCGCTGAGACAATCTGGATAAAAGTTAGACACACCAATCGCTCGAAGTTTTCCTTCTTTGTAAAGTTTTTCCAAAGCACGGTAGGCACCATAATAGTCACCAAAAGGTTGGTGGAGCAACATAAGATCCAGATAATCTAACTCCATTCTGTCAAGAGATTCTAAAACCGAGGCATAAGCCTTGTCGCAGCTATAGTTGGATAGCCAGACTTTACTAGTGATGAAAAACTCTTTGCGGTCAATCCCAGACTCTCGAATCGCCTCGCCTACTTCCTTTTCATTGGCATAGGCTTGAGCAATATCAAAATGACGATAACCTGCCTTGATAGCATTTAGCACAGCACTCTTGGTATCTTTGGGAGCAATTTAGTACACTCCAAAACCTAAAATTGGAATTTCTACACCGTTGTTTAAGGTTATATTTTGCATGTAATTTCCTCTTTTCACAATTTTTATTATAAGTATAACGCTCTTTTCAGAAAAAGTACAATAGCAAAATTGCAGAGCAGTATGCAAAAAATGAATAGCAAATCATCACTTAATTCAAAATTTATAACAATACAAAAAAGGAGACTAAGATAGACGAACAAGATTGTGTCAACACCCCTAGTCGTCTGTCCTACTCCTTCTCAATTTCTTTGATTTCGCTGGTTTTGTCTATCTACAAGGCGCTCTTGGACTAAGGAGACAACCTCATCATTTGTTGGCAAGTCAGAGTGTTGTGCATCTTCTCCTGTGACAGTAGTTTCTGTATAGTGAGCTGCTTGTCCTTGATAAATATATTTCCCTGCACTCACGCTCGTATCTGGTACCAATTCGTCTGAATCATAAGTAATGGTTCCTGCAACAGAATACATAGCTAAAGTGGTCGGAATATTTTCACGATTTTTAATGAAATCAGCTAACATCTCAGTTTTATTGTTGATATTGGTTTCAGTAAAGTTATAAGGCGTTCCGATTGTCATCAACTTCTTCAATTCCACATCATAGCTGTCGAGGTAATTTTCAATAAAAGCTGTGTAAATTAAACCACCATTCGAGTGACCCAAGCCCTTAAAATTATTGAAATTGTATTTTCCTTGGAGATTTTCAAAGGCAACGTCAACCATTTTGGCTTGTTTTTTGATGTTACTATAGCCATCTTTATTATTTTCAAAACCAATTACAATAATTGGCTCGTTATCATTCGCTGCGATAGATCCGCTATATGTAATTCGTCCGTCATTCCAGACCTTAACTTTGAGCAAGCTATGCTTCACGCCGCGACGTCTTTGATTGAGCTTTTGGACCAAGCCGTCAAAGCGGTTCTCCGTAGCAGAACTACCTGGTATCATAATGATTGGCGACATCCGAGCATTATAAAATTTAGCAATTTGATCAATGTTTTTTCTCGTCCAACTATAAGAGGGAACTGCTAGTCCTATCAAAAAAATTAGAACAATTAGTAACACTATTTTTACCTTTTTAGTCATGTTCGCCTCCTTTCTGATCCATTTGTCTGAGTTCCTCATGAATCCGGTCATTAAATCTCACAAAAGGGATATAAGTGAGAATATCGATAATAAAAATGAAAATTCCTACTGCTAATGCTCGCAAACTTCCACCTGTTCCAATAAAAGCATAAAGTACACTTGGCGCTCCGCTAGGAACTGGATAGACAGCCGGAGGCATTATTCTAAAGTATAGAAAAATACTAGCTGCAAAGACATTCAGCATTGGTACGAGGATAAAAGGGATTAAAAATAGAAAGTTGAAAAATATAGGAATCCCAACCATAAAGGCTACACCATGGTTAAAAAGGGAAGGGAAAATACTTTTCAAACTCACATCTCGGTCTTTGTCGCTCCGAGATTTCCAGAGAATAGCTACGAGAAGGGCTAAAACTCCGCCCAGTCCCGCAAATGTTCCATAGGCATCATACAGATTGGTCGTTGAAAAGAGATAAGGTACCCCTGTTGTAGTATGATGTTTCAAAGCATAATTAAGATTATCCAAGGCAAAGGAGTCATTGATAAATGGCAGGTCATTAAATGGATTACTATTTCCAATCCAAGCGCTAAAAGTCCGTAAGGCGGTATTCATTTCAATGACAAAGATATTATTTCGATTGACAATTAAGCCTGACAAAAAAGTTATAATTGTTGAAAAAACATTGTATCGATTGCCTAGATTAATGAGAAAACTAACCAAGACAGCCAGAGCAAACGAGCAAAAGATAGGACACAACGTTTTAGGGTAATAAATAAAATGCTCATCTACAATGTGATCATCATTCGGACTTGAAAATTGAAAAATTTGTCCCACCACATAACCAATCAATATCGCAACAATTAGATTGATATTGACAGGAAGATTGATTTTCGTCAAAGCGCCGTCATTTAAAACCACCGAAAATAATTCGCGCGAATTAACTAATAAGCTAAAAATAAAGGCTGTAATCCCAGCTGTCCCCGTACTACGACCATAATAACCAGCTGTGTATTTTGCGCTAAAATAAGTCGCTAAAGGGCCTGCCAATCCCCTATCAGATAGGTGTAATTTTTCGTAACTAAGCTAATAGTTGAAAAATGAGGAAACCAATGCCGAATCGCAAAAAGATTGTTGATATAGCCATTTATACCAAAAATGGATTCAGAAAAAACCATCGTTATCGTCGTCAGCAAAAAAACGGAAAGAGCGATACCAATGTTTCTTGTGTAATTTTAATGAAACTCATTTGCCGAAAGGCAATCATTTTTTTATTAAGTATTGATCTATACGACTTTTTCTGGTTAATTTATTGAACATCATATAGCATACATTTGAATAAATAGACAAGAGGGAATTTTTCGTAAGAATATTAAAAGAGGTTAGGACAAAAATTCCCAACCTAAAAGCATACTATGTAATAAATCAACAACGCAGCGACTGATTGTTCAAAGTACTGCCTTGAGGTGGCAGATAGAGCTTTCCAAGCAATTAACACCTTTCAAGCTCGGAAGAGCCACAAGGTAGGATTACGAACTAAATTTTCGTTTCATTAGTTCTGTTCCACCCTCTTCACTCTCTTCTCATTTTTCTACTCGAACGCCTCGGCAATCAACCTGAAGGTCAAAAACTTGTCCTTTAAATTGTTGCTCTTCTATTTTCTCTTTTATCATATTCGACTGGTCTTTTGGTGCTAGAACCATCACAGTAGGTCCTGCTCCTGATAGATAAGTCGCATACGCACCGTTTTTCTTTGCCAACATCTTGATTTTTGGAAATTCCTTAATCAAACCTTGGCGAAAATGCTCATGAAAACGGTCGGACTCAATAGCACGCCCCGCTGTTACCATATCGCCCTTCATTAAAGCGGCAATAGCCACATTCGCTACAGAGCTTGCAGTGACAGCTTCACAATAAGATAAACCTTTTGGAAGAACCCCACGGCTGTCTTTAGTACGCAATTCATAATTTGGAACATAGGCAATAAAGCTTACTTCTGGAAACTCCGTCACCACAGTTGAAACTTTCTCGTTTAAATAACTAGAAATCGTCAAATTACCATAAATAGCAGGTGCCACATTATCTGGATGTCCCTCAATTTTCGTCGCAAAATTCAATTTTTCAGCATTTGACAACTGCAAATTTGCCAATTGATTTGCAAGTTCAATTCCTGCAACAATAACGGAACTAGAAGAACCCAGACCACGCGCTAAAGGAATATCACTTGTCATTTTTAAATGATGAGGTTGAATAGCTGGAGCAATTCTGCGCGCCACTTTAATCAATAAATTCCGTTCATTTGAAGGAATACGCCGCTCCAAATCATGCTCAATTAGCCAACGGTCGCTTTCTCCCAAAACTTCAATGGTTAGATATTTACTGACAGCTACACCAACCGAGTCAAATCCCGGACCAATATTTGCGCTCGTTGCAGGTACAATAATTTTCATGTTAGTCTCCTAATACTTTGAAGGTGTTCAATAATTTAAAATCAGAAGTTGCCTGCAATTTTCGAGTGACATTTTCTAGCTGCGTTTTGTTGACAGCATGGGTAATAATCACAACACGTGCAGTATTTCCGTCTGTTCCTTGTTGCAGAATTTGCTTAAAGGAGACATTTTCAGCATTAAAAATTTCTGCTAAGCGTAAAACTTGTTCTTTCGCATCAGGTGCTAATATCGAAAAGTAATACGGGCTCTTACGATCTTCTGGTTTAGCCAGAACTAATTCACGCTGAAACTCATTAAAGGCTTTTCCAACAGTTCCTTCATTAATCCGTCGAACAATCCGAATAATATCTGCAACAACACTTGTTGCAGTGGGTTTTTGTCCCGCACCTGGACCGTAATACATCGACTCACCAATACCGATAGAGTCTACAAAGATTGCATTCATCACGCCATTTACACTAGCAATAGGATGAGATTTTGGTAAAAAGGTCGGTGTGACTTCTGCAGCGAGGCCCGATTCCGTTTCTTCAATGAAACCAACTAATTTGACAACATAGCCTAATTGCTGCGCAACTGCTACATCTTCTGGTGTAATATTGCGAATGCCTTGGTGGGTGACATCTTCAAATTTAACCGTCATTCCAAAGGCAAATTGACTCAAAATAACCATTTTATATGCAGCATCAATCCCATCCACATCATTGGTTGGGTCACTTTCTGCAAATCCAAGTCGTTGTGCTTCAGCAAGTGCCGCCTCATAAGACCAGCCCTCTTCTACCATTTTGGTCATCATGAAGTTGGATGTCCCATTGACCACACCAAGAATACGTGTAATTTTATCAGAAGCTAGGGAATTAACAAGCGTGCGTAAAATCGGAATTCCTCCCGCTACTGCCGCTTCATAGTAAAGAGCTACCTTATGTTTTGCAGCAATCTCAAGCAACTCAGCGCCATGAACTGCCAGCAAGTCTTTATTTGCAGTGATAACATGCTTACCTGCTTCTAACGCTTGAGTGATGAAAGTTTTTGCAGGTTCAATACGCCCCATCAATTCAACGACAATCGTTACTTCATTATCATTTACAATTTCATCAATCGTCGTGACAAAATTAAAATGATTTCCTGCTGCTAACAAGCGTTCTTTTTCAGCATCATCTTTTACCAATACTTTCGCAATTTCAATTTCTGAATGAGCTGCTTGCACAATCTTTTCACTATTTTCTTTCAATAAAAATGGAACACCACTAGCAACTGTCCCAAAACCAAGTAAAGCAATTTTAATAGACATGACTACTCCTTGAGATTTTATGCTTTTTATTATAGCAAATAAACTTGTTTTTTTCTAGTAAGCAGACTTCAGGATTTTTATAAAAATAATAGAAATCTATTTTAAAAAATTGTGAACGGTTAGTCAGAAATATGGTAAAATATACATAGTGATTTAAAAGTAAAAGGAGTTCCACATAATGGGAAAACATTCTGGTAATCGTTCTGTACGAAATCGTATTCGTAAGAGGAGACAACGGCGTGCTATTATAAGCTTCATCTTATTGGTTGTTCTGGTTATTGCAGGAACATTTATGTGGAAATGCTCTGGAACAAATCTGGCTAATAACCATACCAGAACTGCCACTTCAAAAGTGAGCAAATCTTCTACTTCTCAAGCAACTACTGAAGAAACATCTGGATCTAGTGAAAAAGTAAGCAAAGTGAAATGGATAAAGCAAGATCAGCCTGTTAAATTCCCTATTTTGATGTACCATGCGATTCACAATATGGATCCTTCTGAAGCAGCAAATGCTGGTTTGATTGTCTCTCCTGAAACGTTTGAAAGTCATTTGAAAGCTCTAAAAGACGCTGGCTATTATACTCTCACGCCAAAGGAAGCCTATAAAGTTTTGACTGAAAATGTCCTTCCGAAAAATAAAAAAGTCGTTTGGTTGACCTTTGATGATAGTTTGAGAGATTTTTACACCAATGCTTTCCCACTTCTTCAAAAATACCAAATGCGGGCAACCAATAATGTCATTACTGGTTTTGTCGAAAATGGGCGCGAGGATATGCTGACGCTTGAGCAAATCAAGGAAATGAAGCAAAAGGGAATGTCTTTTGAAGATCATACCGTTAATCATCCGGATTTATCCCTTTCAAGTGCAGAAACACAAACGACAGAATTGCAAGCTTCTAAGCAATATCTAGACAGCAACCTGTCACAAAACACAACGACGGTTGCTTATCCTTCTGGACGTTATAGTGAAACAACGACACAGATTGCTGAAAGCCTCGGCTATAAAATGGGGTTAACAACCAACAATGGACTAGCTTTTCTTAATGACGGACTTCTAACCCTCAACCGTGTCCGTGTCAATCCAACAACGACTGCACAAGACTTATTAAATGAAATTGCTACAAATTAAAGAATAGGACTTGGCTCAAAAATGAGCAAGTCCTATTCTTTTTTCTTTTGTGCTAATTTCTCACGTTCCAAGCGAAATTTTCGGTTCGGATTGAGTTTGTTAAAAAGTTTTTCGAGTTTTTCTTCATTCCAAACGTCAGCTGCAGAAACGAAATTGCCATTTTTATCACGAAAGGATATTGGTTTATCACCCATAAAATCGCTCCTTTTTAGTCTACAAATTCAAATTCAAATTTGCCGATACGAACCAAGTCACCATCTTTAGCACCACGCGACCGTAATGCTTCGTCTACCCCCATACCACGTAGTTGCCGTGCAAATTTCATGACAGCCTCCTCACGGTCAAAGTTCGTCATGGTAAAGAGTTTTTCCAACTTATCACCAGATAAAACCCAGACAGCGTCATCATCGCGTGAGATTTCAAATGCTGGAGTATCTTCATCAAAGCCATAGTAGGCTTCTTCTTCCATTTCGGACTCATCATAAAGCAGAAATTCAGGTGTTTTATCAAGCAATTCTGCAGTTGCATCCAAAAGCGTTGACAAGCCTTGTTTCGTCAAACTTGAAATTGGAAAAATCTGTGGCAGTTCATCAAATTCATCATAATTTGCTACTAATTTTTCTTTAAAGACTTTTAGATTCTCTGTACTCTCAGACATGTCCATTTTATTAGCAACAATAATCTGTGGACGTTCCATTAAGCGAAGATTGTAGGATTCCAATTCCTTATTGATAGCAAGATAATCTTCGTAAGGATCACGTCCTTCACTAGCTGACATATCAATGACATGCAAGATGACACGAGTTCGCTCAATATGGCGAAGGAATTGTGTTCCAAGTCCTACACCTTGGCTGGCTCCTTCAATCAAGCCAGGCAGGTCTGCCACAGCAAAGGATTCACCGGACTGCGTCCGAACCATTCCAAGATTAGGTACAATAGTTGTGAAATGATAAGCGCCAATTTTCGGCTTAGCAGAAGTAATCACACTCAAAAGAGTTGATTTCCCAACAGACGGAAATCCGACTAAACCGACATCTGCCAAAATTTTCAATTCCAACTGGAGTTCACGTTCTTGACCTGGTTCACCGTTTTCAGAAATTTCTGGTGCTGGATTTTTAGGCGTCGCAAAGCGAATATTGCCACGACCGCCACGACCGCCACGAGCTACGACGAACTTTTGCTCATTTTCAATCAAGTCTGTCAGGATTTTCCCTGTTTCAGCATCACGAACGGTTGTCCCTTGTGGTACATGAACAATCAAATCTTCTGCACCACGACCGTGCATTCCCTTGGTCATTCCCTTTTCACCAGACTGAGCCTTAAAATGACGATTGTAGCGAAAATCCATCAAAGTGCGAAGCCCTTCATCTACGACAAAAACAACATTGCCGCCACGACCACCGTCACCGCCCCAAGGTCCACCATTTGGGACATACTTTTCACGGCGGAAAGCTACCATGCCATCACCGCCATTGCCAGCCTTGACTTTTATCTTAGCTGTATCCAAAAACATACTCATATTTTTCTCTTCTCTCGTTTTTCACTCTAAAAAAACGCTCTTTCAAGCGTTTGAGGATTAGAAATTGCTCAAAGCACCAAGTGCACTTGCAAAGATTGCTCCAACCGTTACCAATAACATGATAACAACTACAATCAAAGTCAATTTTTCAAATCCTGTTTTTTTCCGTTGTCCATTATCACCAAAAGCCACGATATTACCTCTATGTATTTAATTTACTCTTCTAATTGTAACATGAAGAAGATAGTTTTTCAAATGATAGCTGAAATAAAAAGATTACAACTGAAAATCCCTACAAAGTAAAAATCCAACAAGCTTCCTGCTGGATTTCAATGTCAATCAGCGTAACCGTTTGGATGTGTCGAATGCCATTTCCAAGCTGTCTCGATAGTCATCTCCGAAAATAGCAATTTTTTAATAGGTTATTTCACTAGACCAATCGATTCAATAAAACGCATAAAGGCGATTTGACCTTCTTTTGTGTACTTGTAAACACCTGCATCTTCCAAGACACGTTTGAAAATCTGACCGACCGAAGCACGCACAATTGATTGAGCTGATTCTGCCGTTATATTTGAATGGCTAGCTTTTAACTGTTCAGCCCACACTTGATGATAAGGAGCCACTTCTTTTATTTGCCCCAAAAGAAATTCTTCAACTTCTTTTAACTCATTTTTCAAACGAGATGGGAGAATTGCCAAGCCCATGACCTCAATCAAGCCGATATTTTCTTTCTTGATGTGTTGAACATCTTTATGCGGATGATAAATACCATCTGGATATTCTTTTGACGTTTGATTGTCCCGAAGAACCAAATCTAACTCAAACTTACCATTTTTTTGACGTGCTATTGGAGTAATCGTATGATGTAGTTCACCATTTGACTCAGCTAAAATCTGAACAGTCGGATCGGAGTAACTGCGCCATTTCTGTAAAATTTTATCCGCCAAATCTACCAATGCGGATTTATCAGTTGATTGCAACCTTAAAACCGACATGGGCCAGTTGACAATACCAGCTTCTACATTTTCAAAACCTGCAAAGATGAAAGTTTTGTCCAGCTCTGCCTTTTCCATAGGAAAAGTATGTCGTCCACCTTGATAATGGTCGTGAGTGAGAATGGAGCCTCCTACGATAGGAAGATCCGCATTGGAGCCTGCAAAATAACCTGGAAAAGTCTCTACAATGTCCAAAAGACGCGCAAAAGTACCACGGCTGATAGCCATAGGAGTATGTTTGCTATCTAAAAAGATACAATGCTCATTAAAATAAGCATAGGGAGAATACTGAAAGCCCCATTCTCGTCCGGCTAAGTCAAAGCGGATAATTCGATGATTCGCTCGCGCTGGATGATCTAGTCGCCCTTGATACCCTTCATTTTCAAAACAAAGCTGGCAAGCTGGATAGTGGCTCGTCTTGGCTTTCTTAGCTGCTGCAATTTCCTTGGGATCTTTTTCTGGTTTAGAAAGGTTGATCGTAATCTCCAAATCACTATATTCAGTCGGTGTTTGATAGGCAATATTCTTAGCAATGGCTTTGACCTTGATATAATCATTGCGCTTACTAAGCTCATAAAAATCAGCAATAGCTCGTTCAGGATCTTGTTCATAAGTTTGCCAAAATTGCTGATTGAGCTGACTAGGTGCTGGCGTGACTAAATTCATCAACTCTGCCCCAAGAATATCCTGTTCTGCAAGAGTTGAGCCGATTTTTCCAACTGCTAAAGCAACTTCTAGTAAATCATCT
Organism: Streptococcus sp. HMSC066F10; assembly: GCF_001813805.1. Taxonomy (NCBI): domain Bacteria; kingdom Bacillati; phylum Bacillota; class Bacilli; order Lactobacillales; family Streptococcaceae; genus Streptococcus; species Streptococcus sp. HMSC066F10. The sequence goes on along the minus strand of NZ_KV813991.1, from coordinate 113,836 downwards.
TTGAGATCAATTAAGCTGGTTGCTGCTGTCTCTTGCTTTGCAGCTTCTTCTCCAACCAGACTCATGACGCGATTTGTCAAATAAATTCGGTCGATTTCTGTAAAAGAGCTATTTGCTATGACCTCTGTTACAAAGGCATTCAGTAAATTTCGTGCCATTGATTTTCCTTTCTTTTATAGAAAGGGCTGAAATCCTCGTCAGCCCTTATTACTATTATGTAAAACGCTCGCTTAATCCAACACACGGCTGCCACCAGCGATTTCAGCAATATAGAAGCTCGGTGCATAACCTACGACTTCTTCATATTTTTGCCCAACATTTTTTTGAAAAGCTTCCACTGCATCTTTGCGAACCAAAGCAATGGCACAACCGCCAAATCCTGCTCCTGTCATGCGAGCGCCCAGCACTCCTTCTTGCTCCCATGCAGTATGAGCCAAGGTATCTAACTCTAATCCTGTGACTTCATAATCATGTTCAAGTGAGACATGAGACGCATTCATTAAGCGACCGAATTTTTCCAGATTGCCAGCTTGCAAAGCAGCTTGAGCTTGAAGTGTCCGTTGATTTTCCAATACAGCGTGACGAGCACGTTTGAGTCGATTTTCATCTTGAATTAAGTAGCTGTATTCATCAAAATCCAACTCATTTAATTCACCCAAGGTTGCAATAGAGAGTTTTTGCTTTAATTCCTCGACTGCTTTTTCACACTCTGCACGGCGTTCATTGTACTTGGAGTCTGCTAGTTCACGACGCTTGTTTGTATTCATGATGACAACCACAGTGTCTTTGAGATCAAGCGGTACCAACTCGTATTCGAGCGTGTTAGTATCTAAGTAAATTGCCCGTTGATATGCTCCCATGCCAATGGCAAACTGATCCATGATTCCAGAATTAACACCGATAAATTCATTTTCTGTTTGTTTACCAATTTTTACTAAATCTAAACGCTCTAATTTTAAATCAAATAGTCTCTCTGCAATTATTCCTGTTAGTAGCTCTAAAGAAGCCGATGAAGAGAGACCTGAACCATTTGGGATATTTCCAAAAACATAGACATCCATCCCTTTATCAATGACATGTCCTGCTTTTTGCAAGAAATGAAGCACCCCTTTCGGATAATTCGTCCAATTATGCTCTTTTTCAAAACGAAGATCTTCTAGCGGCACCTCAATAATCCCTTTGTCTTCAAAATTTGCTGAGTAAAAACGAAGTAAATTATCGTCACGCTTGCGCGCCACTCCGTAAGTTCCTAGCGAAATAGCTGCAGGAAAAACGTGACCACCATTGTAGTCTGTATGCTCACCAATTAGGTTAATGCGACCCGGTGAAAAGAATGTATGATCTGCTTCTGTTCCAAAAACTGTTGCAAAATCTGAACGTAATTGTTGAATAGAAAGACTCGTTGACATAAAAGTCTCCTTTTGTAATCGTTTTATTTACTTCTATTATATCCCTTTAAGGAATGAAAATCAATAACTTTACTAAAATTTTACTCACCATTTTACTTTTTGTAAAAAATATATCCGAGAGTCAAAATCTTGCCTCATTTCTCTATACTCATCATATAAAGCTTGTCCACATGATGCATCTGTCAAACTAAATCCAACTATATCAAAGAAAACCTTACAGCTGAATTAGTTTATAAGATACAGTTTTAGAAGTTCGAAAGTTTATTTTTATATCTATTCAAAGGTGACGGCCCGGCCGTTTTCTGTCGCACTGTAGGTCAGGTCCTTGAGATTGATGACCACTTGGGCTGTCACAGACTGGTCTGCATTGCTACGGACAATCCGGAGACTATTTTCATCCAGTAGATTCACTTCAATAGTGCCATCTAGGTCAAAGGCAGCAGACTGATTGCGGTAACTGAAAAGTTTGAGCAAGGCTTGCACAACTGGACGCTTGACTTCTTCAGCAATCTCCTCATTACTGTAATAATGACGGTTGATATTGCGGCCTTCCTTAGTGTTTTCTAGCAGCTCAAGGTCATTTTTCCCAGCTAAGAAACCAACATAATAGACCTGTGGAATTCCTGGAGCAAAAGCCTGAATCAGACGACTAATGAAGTACTTCTTGTCGTCATCGCCCAAGGCTGAGTAGTAAGTCGAGTTAATCTGGTAAATGTCCAGATTGTTGTACTCAGCTGAGGAATACTTACGCTTGACATTAGCCCCAACCTTATATAGTTCATTGGTTGCAAAGTCAATTTCTTTATCAGTCAGAATATCCTTAACATCAACAACCCCAATACCATCATGAGTATCCAGTGTTGTGAATTGCTTCATAGGACTCATCTCAAGCCACTTGACTAGACGCTCAGCTTTACCACTGTATAGAGAATAAAGAGTTACCATCGGCAGCGCAAAATCATAGACAAAGTAGCCATGCTCTGCAATCTTGAACTGGATAGAATAATGCTCATGAATTTCTGGTAAAATATCCGTCCCAAACTCAGCAGCTTGCTGCTGGACTTTTTCTAAGAGATCCCAGATTTCTGGCTCAACAAAGAAATCATTGGTATCTAACTTTTTGACTGCATAGGCAAATGCATCTAAACGAATCAGATCACAGCCATGCTCTGATAGTTGACGCAATGTTTTCTTGATGAAATCATTAGTTACCTGACTGCGAACATCTAGATCAATCTGCTCTTCACCAAAGGTGTTCCACAGATACTCGGTGCTTCCATCTGCAAAGACGATTTCCTGCTTAGGCGCCCGATCCTTACGTTTATAAATCAAATCAACATCAGCTTGCGTCGGACGATTTTCTGGCCAAAACTTATCCCAGCTGAGAAAGAGGTCACGATACTCACTCTGATCCTTCTTTTCCTGAAAATCCTTATAATACTTGGACTGGCGTGAAATGTGGTTAATCATAAAGTCAAACATGAGATAATATTTCTCGCCCAGCTTTTCTACATCCTCCCAGTCACCAAAGGCTGAATCAACCTCTTCATAGTCTACTGGGGCGAATCCCCGGTCACCAGTTGATGGGAAGAAAGGAAGCAAATGCACTCCTCCAACCGCATCCCCAAAATGCTTTTCTAAATTGTCATATAAATCTTTTAAATTCTCCCCCAAGCTGTCTGAGTAAGTAATCAGCATGGTCTTATTTTGAATAGCCATAGTCTTCTCCTCTAAAATCTTGTCTTATATACTCTTTCCCGTGCGCTGAATAGAACACGCCCTAAGCTCTGTGCGAAAGATGAATCTTCCAAGATGCTGAAGCTTCTTTTTCAGATTCCCTATTTTCCACAGCCGTTACTAATTCTGTAGTTTACGGATGTGGTTGCCTTTGTATACATTGTGAGCTTTTTACAGTCTTTGTATCTTGAACTTACTTCACTGCTCCGTTGCTCATTCCAGCAATAATGTTGCGCTGGAAGATGAGATAGACGATAGTTATGGTGATAATCCCAACAACATAAGAAGCAAAGCTTGGTCCATAATCATTAAAGTATTGACCTGTGTAGTTATATTGGAAGAGTGGCAGAGTCCACATCTTGGAGTCTTTATTGAGTACCAAGAGAGGAAGCATGAAGTCATTCCAGAACCAGAGGGCATTGATAATCATGGTTGTCGCATGCATGGGTTTCATCATAGGAAAAATAATCTTAAAATAAGTTGTAAACTTTCCAGCACCGTCAATTTCTGCTGCCTCATCCAGACTGTCCGGAATGGAAATCTTAATGTAACCTACATAGAGAAAGAGAGTCTGTGGAACAGCGTAAGCCAGATAGAGGATAATTAATCCCCAAGTGTTAGCTAGACCTAGCTTACTCATCATAACTGTAATAGGAATCATGATAACTTGAAAAGGAACGAAAATCCCTAAAATCAAGAGCGTATACATAATACCAAAAGCTTTTCTCTTAGACATATTACGTGCTATAGAGTAAGCAGCCATGGGAATAAAAATCATGACAACAGCCAAAGATACAACCGTGATTACAATTGAATTCCAATAGTAGCCTCCGATACCATCAGCCAAAAGGCGTTGAAAATTCTCTAAGGTCGGTTGAGTCGGAAATCCGAAAAAATTATTAACGATGTCTTTGGTAGACTTAAAGGAACTAAATATTGTTGCTAAGAGTGGAATTAAAATGATAATAGATCCCAGTGTTAGCAAGATATATTTACTGAAATTAGCTTTTCTTTCTGCATTTTTCATCAGGTTTCTCCTCTTAGATTTCAAATTTCTTAGATACTCTCAACTGGATAATAGAAATAACCGCAATCAAGAGGAACAAGATAACTGCAATGGCATTGGCATAACCAAATTGATTGCTCTTAAAGGCATAGTTGTATACCAGAAGTCCTAGAGAGGTGGTCGCATTATTCGGACCGCCGCCTGTCATGGCAAAGACCTGGTCAAATGCTGTCAAACCACCTTTTAGAGCCAAGATAAATACCATGGAAACGCTTGGTAGGAGATAAGGAAGTTCCACCTTCCAAAAGATTTGTTTGCTACTAGCTCCATCAATTCGAGCTGCTTCTGTTATTTCAGCAGGAATTGACTGTAGACCAGCTAGAAAGATGATAATAGGCATAGCTACCCCTTGCCAAAGCAAGACGAAGATTGCTGCAAAGATTGCGCCACCATTTGTTCCTAGTAGGCTGGTTTTAAGAAATTCAATTCCTAAGGCATTCCCTATAGCTGGCAACCCGTAGTTAAAAAGTTGCTTAAAGATAAGAGCCACAGTCAATCCAGATAGGACAGCGGGGAAGAAAAACCAAGCTCGGAAGAAAGTTTTTCCCTTTATCTTCGAGTTGAGAGCTCGCGCTATCCAGATTCCCAGCATAATCTCACCAACCACCATACAAATAGTAATGATCAATGTAAATCCTATCGCGTTCATAAACTTAGGATCGCTCATGAGGAGCATAAAGTTATTGAGTCCGACAAACTTATAATTATAGGTCAAACCAGTCCAGTTTGTCAGGCTGTAGAAGGCACCCTGAAACATGGGCACATAAAAGAATACAGCCTGTAGTACAAGGGGAACTATGACAAAGAGCCAGCCCCAATATTTCTCAATCAATTTTTTCATAGTAGATCTACTCCTACTCTACGTCTGCTTTCATCGGATTGAAGAAGGCATTTAGTGCTTTCGCCATATCCTCTTTGTTTCCAGTTGTAATATAGTTCCCGGTCAAGGTATAAAAATCACTTTCACTGGTCCAGTCTTGAGCTAGCCAAACGAGGTGTCGGTCTGTAAATGCTAATTCAGCAAGACCAGCTAGCGGTGCATCTGAACCTGCTTCCTTGACACCTTCAATAGCTGTTGGTGAGCCGTCCACATCATAATATTTCTGCATAACTTCTGGACGTGACATATATTCAACAAAAGCATTGGCTTCTTTCTTGTGCTTACTACTTGACGAGATAGACCAAGCTAGGTCTCCCGCTCCAATGGTCAAGCTTTGTCCTTTTTGCTTTCCAGGGAAAGGGAAAGTTCCAACATTAAACTTAGGATCTTGCGCATTGATTGCTGTGATAGCCCAAGAACCATTTGGAGTCATCAGGGCATCGCCTCTAGCAAAGGCACCGACAACATCAGTATAGCCTGCTCCCTGCCAGTTGGTCTGCATGGCCCCTTTTTTGCGGAATAAATCTAACAGCCTGAAATCATCTTTAAGCACTGAATCTGAAGACTTGATGGCATTTGGCTTGGAAAAACGTAGGTAATCATTCGCTTCCTTACCACCTCCTGTAGAAGTGGCAAGAGCTAACTGATGATAACCATTCAAGGTCCAAGTATCTGCTCCTGCAATGGCAAAAGGTGTTTCCCCTTTTGCTATAATCTTATCAACTAATTCCTCAAATTCCTCCCAAGTCTCTGGAACTTTCAATCCCAGTTCTTTAAATTTATCTTTGTTGTAATAGATACCGTATGCATTAGCAGTATAAGGAATATTGTAAATCTTTCCATCTATCGCATATTTATCTGCGTAATGATTCTTAACTCGCTTAATATAGTCTTTGTCAGATAAATCTTCAAAGTACCCAGCCTTAGCCCATTCTTGCAATTCGATAGACTGGGGATAGATATTGACAACATCTGGGATATCTCCAGCCAGAACGCGCGTTTTGAGTACTTCCCCAGCATTAGGGACGTTTACCACTTTCACATGCACATTCGGATTTTCTTTTTCAAAGTCTTTAGCAATCTCACGAAGGGTATCAACCATTTCACCCTTTTGATTGAAGTACTCAATCGTTACCTTACCATCTGTCGACTCCCCTTGGTTGCCGCAAGCTGATAGACCCAGAAGGGTTAGTCCTGCTGTTACTAAGAGACCAATTTTTTATACCATTTCATTATTCCTTCTCCTTATTGCTTTTTAACAAAAACATACTGTTTACTGAGGAAATCTCCTTGAGGGAGAACAACGGTCAAACCAGCATACATCAACTCTGCACCTGAATATAGTTGATTGGTACCTTCCAGTGAATAGAGCGCATCCTCTTCTAATCCTTTGAGTTTTAGTGTGGTTTCTATCTCTTCGACAGTTGCTAAAACCCTTACATAAGTTACAACCGAGTGTTCTTTGTAGTTGAACTGCACCGCTGATTCGTTGGAACCTTGACTCGGATTAATTAATCGAAATTGCTGACCGAATTGAATAATTCTGCGAATAGATTTATAATGAGCAACTTGAGCTGCGATTTCATTCAACTCTTCTTGAGGAAGACTGGTCAGATCCAATTCATAACCCAGATTTCCCATCATAGCAACGTTACCTCGTGTTTCAAGAGGTGTAATCCGTCCCACCTGATGATTAGGTACAGCTGACACATGGGCACCCATTGAAATAGTCGGATAAAGATAAGAAGACCTATATTGGATTGACAAGCGAGCTATGGCATCGGTATTGTCACTAGCCCAGACTTGAGGGAAATACCGCATCATACCAAGGTCATTTCGGCCACCGCCACCTGAGCAGGACTCAAAGAGAATATTCTCATATTTCTCTGTCAAATATTTTACAATTTCATAAAGCCCCAAGATATACTTATGCGACTGCATTTTGGTCGCCAGATAGTTAGTGCCATTCCCAAGATTGGTAATATTACGATTCATATCCCATTTTATGTAGTCAATATCGTGCTGACTCAACAGCTGATCCAGTGTTCCTTTGATATAGGCTACCACATCTGGATTAGCATAATCCAATACGAGTTGATTGCGAGAGTAGGTATGATCCCGATCAGGCACTTGAATAGCCCAGTCTGGATGTGCCCGATAAAGCTGACTGTCTACGGAAATCATTTCTGGCTCAACCCATAAACCAAATTGCAATCCTCTGCTATGAACTTCTGCTATGAGCTCCGTCAAACTGCCACCTATCTTATCTTCATTGACAAACCAGTCGCCCAAAGCCCGATTGTCATCAAAACGGTTGCCAAACCAGCCATCATCGAGAACAAAGAGCTCAATACCAACTTTCTGTGCCTCATCTGCTAACTCTAGCAACTTCTCTTTTTTGAAATCAAAGTAAGTTGCTTCCCAGTTATTGATTAGAATTAGCCGCTCTCGCTTCGCAAAAGCTTTAGGAATGATATGCTCTTGAACAAAAGCTTGGCTCTCATGACTAAGACCAGTCAAACCCTGAGCCGAATAATTCAACAGAGCAACAGGACTATAGAAAGTCTGCCCCGCTTCCAGTTTCCAAGCAAAGTTATCTTCATTGATACCGATACCTAGCCGAACTTCACTCAACTGATTTTGCTGAATCCAAGCTTCAAAGTTTCCGCTATAAAGGAGCTGAATTGCCCAAACTTGACCGGCCTCTTCCGTCGTTTCACTATCACAAAGGATAAGGCTTGGAGTCTGCGCGTGACCAGAAGCTCCTCGGTTGGAAGCTATTTTGAAAATCCCCTGTTCTAGCTTGTGACGACGAACTGTTTTTTCCCTAGCATAAGCTCCCTGTAAACTAATCACATCATAAGCACCTGCCGGCAAATCTGTCATTAAGCTCAAGTTCTTATGTATGACTACTGTCTCTCTACCGATATTTTCCAGCTTAGTAAAGGTTGCAATGGTATTGCTATCCTCAAAAGCTGTGTAATAGAGAGTGAGGCGTAAGTGAGCTACTGTATCCTCTAAAATAAAGGCCAGTGTTTCTGCATCTTCTGTACTGTGAGGGCTAGGCAGTCCTGGAACTTCCAAACCTCCCTTAATCAGCTGACTTTCAACAAACCGAAAATCTGTTACTTCATTATTAGCATGTTGGACTTGCAGAGAAGGTTGCCGGAAGTCTCCTAAACCATGCTGCCCCAAAACCTGCCGCTGGGTATCTAAGCTAAAACTCCGCTCATTCGACTTCGGATTACCAGAAAAAGCATGATCTCGCTCAAATACTGTATTGGAAAAATGATAGGATTCGATTTTTCTGCCTAAGTGTTTAAGCAAAAGGTAGCCATCCCTTTCCTCGATGATAAGACTGGAATCTTTTGTATTGATGTAGAATAGATGCTTGTCTATTTTGATAGCCATTTCTGAACCTCCATATTTACTAATATTTTACCTTTTGAAATCGCTTCCTAAAATAGAATTATGTTAGGGAAATATGGTAAAATGTTAGGTGACAATAAAAAATACAATACTATTTCTAATGTACGGAGATGTAAAAAGTATGCTTATATTTTCTGAATACCAGACGGGAACAATTGATTTATTATTAGACTTTTACGGCTATGAGGATTGCCAGCCGAACTATTCTTTCGGGCCTGCTATTCGTGACGGTTTCGTCCTTCATTTTATTACAAAAGGCAAAGGTGTCTTTCACTATAAAGGAGAACAAATTTTCCTGAAAGCTGGTGATTTATTTCTACTAAAACCAAACGAACTAACTTACTATAAAGCAGATTTTGAAGATCCTTGGTCCTATTATTGGCTCGGAATTAGTGGAACAAAGGTTTCGGATTATTTTAACTTATCAGAAATTGGCAAAACAGGATTTCTAAGAAATTCAAGTACTAGTCCTACTGATAGTTTGGGAAAGTTTATTATAGATATTATTCAAGAAGCTGAACATTCCCAATCTACTATGTTAAGTCATTTACAACTTCTCGCCATGCTCTATGAACTACTATTTAAACTAGGGAAACTCGCACCAAACCAACAGCTCCTGAAACAACAAAATTCCACTTATCAGTTGTATATAGATACCAAACGTATTCTAGAAACTCGCTATCCGCTTGAACAACTGAGCATTCAAGGTATTGCTAATGAACTAAATGTCAATCGCAGCTATTTGACAACCATTTTTAAAGAATACAATGGACTCTCTCCCAAAGAGTATCTGCATTATATACGCATGCATCGAGCTAAACAACTCCTCGAAAGCACCCGTGAGCCTATCCAATTTATCGCCTATTCTGTCGGTTTCTCAGATCCCCTTTACTTTTCAAAGGCTTTTAAAAAATATTTTGGCTTTTCACCCAGCTCATTTCGAGAACAAAGTTAAGTTTTACTAAACTTAACTTTGATATTTACTATTTTTTGAGTTATAATTTATGTAGACAGTAAATTAAAAAGGACCAAATCAAATGGCTACGATTAAGGATATTGCTCAGGCTGCTGGTGTCTCTCCGGCTACGGTCTCTCGCGTACTCAACTACGACCCTGCCATGTCAGTCAGTGATCGCACCCGAAAAAAGATTTTTGATATTGCAGAAGAATTAGAATATAAAAAGACAAAGCGAAGAGACAAACGATATTCCCAAAACCGCAGAATTGCGATCGTAGAATGGTACACAGAAGAGGAGGAACTAGACGACCTCTACTACTATGCCATTCGTCTTGGGGTAGAGAAAAAAGCCCAAGAGTTGGATTATGATGTTATGCGCTTTTTCAATAATGAAACATTAAATCATCTTGAGCAAATTGACGGCATCATCGCGATTGGAAAATTCAGCCCTCAAAAGATAAAGGAGCTGGAACTCCACACAGAGCAGCTTGTTTTTATTGATAGCAATACACTTACCTATGGACATAGCTGCGTTACGACAGACTTTGAAAATTCCGTTACAACTGTTTTGAACCACTTCTTAGAAAAGGGACACCGACAAATTGGGCTGTTAGTGGGGCAAGAACAAACTTCTGACAAAACCACTACCTTATCTGATCCACGCTTGGTAACCTTTAAAAATTATCTAACCGAAAAACAACTTTATCAGGAAAAATACGTTAAAATAGGAAACTTTTCATCTGAATCAGGTTATTCTATGATGAAAGAATTGATTGAAAATTTAGGTGACCAATTTCCAACTGCATTTTTCATGGCAAGTGACGCCTTAGCTGTTGGCGCCCTTCGAGCACTTCAAGAAGCGGACATCCCTGTACCAGATCGTGTTAGTTTGATTGCTTTTAACGATACATCTATTGCAAAGTACGTCTATCCACCACTCAGCACGGTTACTGTCTTTACAGAAGAAATGGGCAGACAAGGCTTGCAACTGCTGCACGAGGAATTTCAACATCCTGGCTCGACCATTCCACGCATGGTAACACTTGCTACCACCCTAACCCTTAGAAAGAGCAGTTTATAGAAATGAAAACATACGAAATTTTATTTGACATTTTAAGTCGAGAATCTGACTATATCAGTGGTGAAAAATTAGCACAGGAGTTAGGAATTTCACGCACTTCTATCTGGAAAGCCATTCAACATTTGGAAAAAGAAGGCATTCATATTGAATCGATAAAAAATAAAGGCTATAAGCTCCTTTCAGGTGATTTATTGATTGCTGAGAAAATCGAAAAAACTGCTCCCATTCAAGTTTCCTTCAATCCAAACTGCAAATCCACTCAACTTGATGCCAAAGAAGGAATTGAAGCTGGTAAGCCTGCCAATACGCTCTATCTTGCTTCTTCTCAGACAGCTGGTCGTGGACGCTTTGGCAGAAGTTATTTTGCTCCAGAACAAGGAGGAATTTATATGACGCTTCACTTGAAGCCCAATCTGCCTTTCCCACAAATTCCCGCCTATACTATCCTGACTGCTGGGGCCATTTATAAGGCTATTAAAGATCTCACTTTAATGGAAATGGACATTAAATGGGTCAATGACATTTACTACAAGGACAAGAAAATAGCAGGCATTTTAACCGAAGCTATTACTTCTGTCGAGACGGGCTTAGTCACTGATGTGATTATTGGAGTGGGCATCAATTTCGCAATCTCTGATTTTCCGAAAGAGTTAAAAAATAGGGCTGCCTCTCTCTTCCACGAAAAGCAACCTATCACACGCAATGAACTCATTGCTGAAATTTGGAAAGATTTTTATGAATGTGATCCAGACGAGCTGGTTTACCTTTACAAACAACACTCCCTTGTCTTAGGTCGGACGGTCACTTTTTGCCAAAATGACAAAGACTACAAAGGAGTTGCCAAGGAAATATCAGATACCGGGCAGCTATTGATCCAATTAGATACCGGACAAGAAATGTGGCTAAACAGCGGTGAAGTTTCTTTAACAAGTTGGTAAATAAAAGAAGGAGATAAATTGAATAAACATCAACTTGTCTCCTTCTTTTTTCGGCACAAAATCAATGACCTTTGTGCTTTTCTTTGCGTTTTTGCTGTTTTAATTGGAATTTTCTATTTTGCATATATTCTTTTTGATCTTTCAATCTGGAACGTTTAGCTTGTTTATCTAACTCTTGTTGCAGTTTTAGTGCATCTTGTGATTTCGTTGAGCGTTTTTCACGCTTCATTTCTTTTTTTGCTAATCGCTGCAAGCGTTTGGGATTTGCACAATGTCTTTTTTTCTTTAGTGCAACAGCCGGGCTAAATTGTAGTTGTGAAAACTTCTGATTAACAAATTCCAAAACCTCGTTCATTTGGGGCTCAACTCCAAATGTCACCCGACAAACGGACAAACCTTGAGCATTTTCTTGCTCAAATAGGCCATAATAAAAGCCATTTTCAAAGTATATGGTCAATTCTAATGAAACATGTTCCATACAGCATCCTCCTTAAATACATTACAAAGAAGGGACAACCAAGGAGGAGGGTTACTGATAGTCGTGACCTACTTCAATTGTCATTAGAAAAACAAATCTAGCCTGTCACGAATATGTTCGGACTACCAACCGAAACTGTGTTTTTATCTTTGCACTTTTATTTTACAGCAAGCAGAATATTTTTTCAAATTGAAAAGAAAAGGTTGAGGATTTTCACCCCAACCTTTCTTGTTATTTTTTACGTTTGATATGTTTGTCAATTTCGTCCACTATTTTACCCATGACATAGCTCACCTGTAAATTGCGAATCACTAGAAGCGCCCAGAAAACGGCAAATAAATAGTGTCCTGACATCATTGCTTCGTTAAAAAAATACGTTTCAATTGCTGTGAAAAAAGCTGTTGTAAGAAATTGTTGTCTTGTCATGATTCTATTATAGCACGAAACAGCAGAAAAATCTAAATTCAGTCCTCTTGAACGGTAATTTTTTCCGCTAAGAAATCAAATCCTTCTGGAATGACCGTATTCTCTTTTTCTTCAGCTTGTGGTGCATTTTCTCCACGCGCTTTAGCCGAAAATTCAGCCCGAATCTCTGTCCAATCTGTCATAGAAACCGCCAAGATGTCTGGTGAAAATCCAGCAGCATTGCTTAATAAATTCCCAAACATGGTGTTGAGATTTTCCCGTTTCATGGTCTGTTCTGCATTAAAGCTTGACTCAAATGCAAGAATAGCGTGGTTTTCGTTAGCTGCGACGGGTTGTGAGCCGACTAAAAGTGCCTTATCTGCTCCGGCTAAACTTTCAATAATTTCTCCCCAAGCATTCTGCAACTTGGTTAAATTACTGCGAGCCAGGCTAGGATTTTCAACTGCTTCTTGCAGAATGGCATTCACTTTATGGCGGTCTACTCGATAACCCTTGCTTGTTTTGGCTGAGCGTGTTTCCTGTACTGGCTTACTAGGTGCGGAACTTGACTGCAAACTTGCCAATTGATTTTTAAGCTGGCTGATTTCTTCTTTGAGCGTTTCTATCTCGCCTGCTATATTGGAGGGTAATTCTGCTTTATCTTGCCCTTCTGCCAGTCGAATGGTCATCATTTCTGTATAAATCTTGGGTTGCAAGCTGTTCTTGATTTCCGCAAGGCTCTTCGTTGCAATCTCAATCAACTCAAACAATCTTTCCTGCGGAGTCTTGAGGTTTTCTAAAAAGCTTTCACTCGTATGCGTATTTTCTCCACCCGTTTTAACGATGAGCAAATCTCTGAAATATTGCAGCAGGTCTGTGACAAAGCGAGCCATATTTTTGCCGCTGTCGAATATGACATCAAGATTTTTTAATGCCACTGACGTATCATGCGCTAATACAGCTGCTACATAAGCGTCTAGCGCCCCTAGACTAATAGAACCCGTGATTTCTTCAGAAATAGCCGTTGTCAGCTGATTGTCTTGGGTTAGGCTGAGAGCTTGATCTAAGATAGATAGAGCGTCTCGCATACCGCCTTCTGCTCGTCTTGCAATAATCTGCACCGCTTCATTTTCAAAGTCAATATTTTCTTGCTGCAAAATCCACTCAATGTGCTCTACAATATCTTTGGTTTTAATCGACTTGAACTCAAAGCGCTGAACACGCGAAAGGATGGTTGCTGGTATTTTATGCAGTTCTGTCGTTGCTAAAATAAAGACAACATTCTCTGTCGGCTCTTCCAAAGTCTTAAGAAGCGCATTAAAAGCGCCTGTTGAGAGCATGTGAACCTCATCAATGATATAAACCTTGTGCTTCGCTAGACTGGGAGCATAAGTAGATTTGTCACGAATATCTCGGATTTCATCCACACCATTATTAGAAGCCGCGTCAATCTCAATGACATCTTCTAGGCTTCCTTCGGTAATGGCTTGGCAAATATAACAGTCATTGCAAGGCTCTCCATCCTTTTGGTTGGGGCAATTCATTGCCTTAGCAAAAATCTTGGCTACGCTGGTCTTTCCTGTCCCTCTGGGACCTGAAAAGAGATAGGCATGACTGATTTTATCCTGTTCAACTGCCTGCCGCAAGGTTGTCGCCACAACCTCCTGCCCAACTAGCTGACCGAAGGTTTGGCTTCTGTATTTTCGATATAAAGCTTGATACATTAGGCTTTGTCTCCAAACATTTCAAAATTCCAACTTGTTTTCTCTAGCAGGAGAGCCACAAAATTTTCCAGATATTCTCGGTCAATCTCATCATAATCTGCTACCAGATGAGAATCCAAATCCAGCACTCCTACTAAGCGGTCGTTTTTGACCATTGGTACTACAATCTCGCTGCGAGCTCTGCTATCACAGGAAATGTAGTTACCATACTGAGTAACATCTTCGACGATCACCGTCTGCCGTTTGGCGGCGGCTTCTCCGCAGACTCCTTTTCCCAGCCCAATATGTACACAGGAGACACCACCTTGAAAAGGTCCTAACACCAACTCGTTTCCGTCATAAAGATAAAAGCCAGTAAAAACGGAATGTGGCAAGGCTTGGTTTAGCAGAGCAGAGCTGTTTGAGAGATTCGCCAACGCATTGCTTTCGCCCTCTAGTAATGCTTCAAGCTGCGCTAAAAGTAATTGATAATTTGAAATTTTTTCTGATTGATTCATACTTTCTATTATATCAAAAAAACAGCCTCGTGACTGTTTTTTCGCAAGTGGACAAATCATTCTTCTTATTTCCTGTTCCAATACATAGAAATATCATCCCAAAAGTTCTTTACTAGCTGCTGGTGATAGACTTTAGGAGCGGTTGAATGTTTCACTTTCTGCCAAAGAATAGCAGCAACTTTTAGTTTTGGCTGAAAAGCAGCATTATTCTCATCAGCACAAAAGTCTTTGAGAAATTGATTCCATTGGCAACTAGCATTATCGTATTTTGCGTAAGTTGATTGTCCCTGATAAATGGCTAACATGTCTCGCAGAGTAAATCGGTCATTCCCCTCAGCTTTTACCTTTCGCCAAGCTGCCGCCATGTCCGCTGTAAACTTGAATGAACTGCTACCCGTCTGCTGAGCGAAAAACTCCCGAAATCGGGTATTAAATGCAAAACCACAAGTAAGTAAGGGCGTGTCTAAAGTAAGCTCTACATCTTTCTCTTTCTTAGTCTTTAAACGGACTTTCTTTTGAGCAACATTCCCTGCAAAATATTGTTTGATTTGTGCTTCTAGCTCTTTTTTGACCCCTGAATGCTCCTTCCCCAATCGTTTGCAAATGTCTGCCAATTCTGCACGATACCAATAATATTGAGAAAACTCTTGATAAGTTTTTATCGTTGTAAAATCCGGTCTATCCCGCATGATGTGTTTCCCTTCCCTCTTTTTCATAACCTATTATACCACCAATAAAGTCATTCCTCAAAAATGATAGATTTGTTAGTTTATAAAAAGTCGTTCGAGGGTCGGACGAAGTGAATCAATTTTGGTTGAGACAAGCCGACCCTCGGACAGGATAAATTAGTTTTGGTTTGTTCTATTCGCTCGGCGGACAGAATGAATTCCTTTTGGTTTTGCTTGTCCGCTCGGCGGACGGAGTGAATCTCTTTTAGTTTATCTTATCCGCCCGGCGGACAAAGTGAAATCATTTTGGTTTGTTCTATCCGCTCGGCGGACGGTGTGAATCTCTTTTAGTTTATCTTATCCGCCCGGCGGACAAGATAAACTTCCCTTTATAAACATAGAACAACAAAAAAGCTGGAAAATAAATTTCCAACTCTTAAGGGGTGTGTTGTTAAGAAACCATTTCTCCTGTGAGTACATTGATAGACTTGACAGCACCTGTTGTATCAGTATAGCTGACCGTCTTGTTTTCAGGATGATAGGTAAACTTTTCTAAGCTCAAACCATATTTAAAAGCAATTTTAATCATTTTTGCTCGGAAATCTTGCAGAGACAATCCATAGCTTGCTGCGCGTGCCTTTTCAGCTTCTTCTTCAGCATTAACTGTTGGTTTTTCAGTCCCTTCTGAATTTTCCTTTTCATCATCTACCTCTTTACTTGCAGAGTCGTCTTTCTTATCTTCTGGCTCTTCATTTGGTGCATAATTCTTGCCATCATCTGATTGGTTTTGCTTACCATGGTCGCTGTCATTACCAAAGCCATCATCAGAGTGAGGACGATCGTTTGGATTTTGCACATAATATTTCACCGTAGCAAGGAAATCTTCCATGCTATAACCCTCTGGCGCGTTGTAAAGACCTTCGTCAAACCAAGAGAGAGAAATATTGTGATAATGATCATGGTGCGGAATAATCAATTGCCCATTCTTGTAATCCACAACATAAGCCGTATGATATGGCATTGCCTCAACCGGAACTTTTTTAGCTGGTGTCACACGCTCATAGATTGCTTGTGCAGTCTCTTTTTGAGGTTGTTTTGGATCCGTACTTGGCTTCTCCTCTTTCTTTTCCGGAGTTTTCGTTTTCAGATACTCTTCCGTCGCTTTACGCTCAGATTCTGACAAATCATTCTTAGGAATATAGTGGCTGTGTGTCATGTGTGGAGCAGTATAGCCATCTCCTTCATCTTTAATCACATCATGTGGATCAAAGATATAACCGTCCGATGTTGCATAACGACCTACAGCTTTAGCTAATGCTACTTCATCAGCCGTATAAGCAATTTGCGAATTTGCTTTGCCTGCACGATCAGGGTGCACTTCGGCGGAGAGTTTCAAGACTTGGTCTAGCAAAGCCAATTTATCCGCATTCTTGTCTGCCACTTTTTGGAGCAAATCATTCACTTGAGCCAGTTTATCACTTGCATTTCCCTTTTCTTCCAGTGCTTTTCGGATAGACATCAACACAACTTTCGCTTTCTTTGCAAATTCTGTGTTTTGACCAGCAGAATCATTATCTGAACCAGTTGCTTTCACCATTTCAGCTAACAAAGCTTTTGCTTTCGCAAGCAGGCTCTCTTTCTCTTCTATGCCTAATAACAGATTTGAGTTGAGACCATTTATTTGCTCTTCAAAGTTTGCTTTTTGACGTGCATCTGAAACCTTCTCTAACAAAGCTTCTGCTTTAGCAAGGAAAGTTTTGATTTGCTCATCGCTAATTTCCGTTTCAGCAGATTCTTCTTTCTTCTCGTTTTTATCAGAAGTTTTGCCAGTATCTTGCTGATTTTTATCTGGTGTTGCTTGATGATCTTGTTGCGCTTGATCCGACTGCTTAGCTTCAGAATAATCCGCACCCGGCGTTATCATCTGCGCAATCTTTCGTTCCAAGTCAGACATTTTATTGTAATAGATAAAATGATAATGATTGCCGTGCGGAACAGCCACTCCATTAGAAGTCCGCTTTGTAATCTGTGCTGGGTCAAATACCAGACCGTCTGATTCTACATGCCGATAACTCAAAGGAGTCGCATACAATTGCCGCAGTAATTTAATGATTTCAGCTTTATTTCCGCGCTTCGTTTCAGTTTGTTTTGGAGCTGGTTGAGAAGGCTGAGTTTGCTGATTTCCTATATGATTAGACGTTCCCAGATTAGCAGGACGATAGTCCAACGATGGATGGTTCATTCCTCTGTTTGACCGAGGAATTTGACCTGAATTGGACGGATATTGTGGACGACTTTTGCCTGTTTTATTGTCCCAATAGTTTTGAGCAGCAGCTAACTCACTAGGAGACAAATCGCTCTTTGGAATGTAGTGGAAATGATTGCCATGCGGCACGATAAAAGCATCACCTGTATCCTCAATGACATCAGTTGGATTGAAGACATAGCCATCGTCTGTCGTATAACGACCTTGCGCACGAGCTTCTTTGACAGCTGTTGTTACAGTTCCTTTTGAGCCCTTATGCCCTTTCCTACTGTATTCTTCCCTTTGACGAGCAATTTCTTCTTTTGTCCGAACATTGCTGGTATGATTTGGATCTTTCAGATAAAGATAATACTTGCCATTCACCTTGATAATGTAACCGTCTTTTACTTCGTTGACAATATCAGACTGCTGCAAAGTGTAGTTTGGATCGCGCATGATCAGTTCTTCACTGATAATGGCATCGTAAGGAACTTTCCCATTGTAATAGTGATAATGATCCCCGTGAGAAGTTACATAGCCTTGGTCTGTAATCTTAACGACAATCTGCTCTGCATTGATTCCTTCTTTGGCACTTATTTCATCTGGAGTTAAATTCTCAGCCTTTTTCCCTTTTTCTTTGGACTTACTATCAACATAAGCCACACGATTGTCTGCTTTGCTAGAAACACTCTGATAACGCCCCAGCTCATACGCACAAATACTCAATGCAAGAACTGCAATAGAACCAATGATATATTTTTTCTTCATATTTCTCCTCATTTTTTTAATTCTTTTGCCAATACCGCTAGATTGGCGTCTAGATTTTCAAGATAAGTTTTATTATTTTGTGGGTCAGCCTCCAAAGGATTCAATTCTTTTAATTTCACTCCTGTAGATTTGACCAAGGTTTTAGCAACTTTTGAAGAAGCATTGCTTTCCACAAAAATTGTCTTGACCTTGTATTGTTTCACAAACTCTTCAATTTCCGTCAGCTGACGTGGACTAGGCTCTTGCTCTGGTGAAATCCCAGCAATTCCCAACTGAGTTAAACCAAATCGTTTCGCTAAGTAAGAAAAGGCCGTATGCTGCGTCACAAATGTTTTTTGTTTCGCCGCTTTAAAAATCGGTTGATATTTTTTAGTCAACTCTTTTGCCTTAGCTACCAGCTCTTTCACATTTTTTTGATAGGTTTCTTTATTTTTACTATCAATCTTCGAAAGTTTATCCGCGATAATTTGCGCTTCTTCTGCCACTTTTTCTGGATCTAACCAAGTATGCGGATCGTATAGAGTTTTTTCATCCACTCCCTCACCAGCAGCAACATCTTCTAATCCCGGCACACGCTCCAGCTTCATACCTTCTGACGCTTCAAGAACTTTTACTTTGGATTTTTTCAAGTTTGGATCTAGTTTTCCTGCCCACGACTCCAAGGTATGAGAATGATAAACAAAGACATCTGCATCATAGATAGCTGCTACATCGTTGGCTGATGGTTCAAAAGAATGAATACCGCTACTTGACTGAATCATCCGAACATCATTTAAATCGCCTGATACTTCTTTGACCATAGCATAAATCGGATAAAAACTTGTTACAATTTTCAGACCTTTACTCTGTTTTTTTGTACTTGTTCCACACGCTGTCAACAACAAAGTCAACCCTACCACAAAAATAGAAAATATATATTTCTTTAATTTCATATATCACTCCTCAACTAGTGTTTAACCAGTTTATTAACTGGTTAATATGATACCACGATAGAAATTAACTGTCAAGAATTTTTTATCTATTTTTTTAACAATAAGAAAAAGTCCTCTAAATTAGAAAACTTTTAATCTTTTATATCATTGCTCTTTTCTCTACGAATCTCTTCTAGCATTCCTGCTTCTTCGGCTGTTAATTCATATTTTTCTAATAAATCTGGACGACGTTCATAAGTCTTTTTCAAACTCTCATACAGACGCCATTTTCGAATATTTTCATGATGACCGCTCATCAAAATATCTGGCACAACCATTCCACGAAAATCATAAGGACGAGTATATTGAGGATATTCTAAAAGACCTGATGAAAAACTGTCATCAGTATGACTAACTTCCTTACCAAGAACTTCAGGAATCAGTCGTACTGTTGCATCGATCATCGTCATAGCAGGCAACTCTCCACCGGTCAAAACATAATCTCCAAGAGAAACCTCGTCTGTCACCAAACTTTTAATCCGCTCATCATAACCTTCATAATGCCCGCAGATAAAGATTAATTCTTCTTCTTGAGAAAGTTCTTCCGCATAGGCTTGATTAAACGTTCGACCAGCGGGATCTAACAAAATAACCCGTGGCTGTTTTTTTTCAATCGCATCATAAGCATCAAAAATTGGTTGCGCTCTGAGCAACATTCCTTGACCGCCTCCATAAGGCTCATCATCAACATGTCGTGATTTCTCTGCATTTTCCCGAAAGTTATGATAGTGAATCTCTAACAATCCTTTTTCACGCGCCTTGCCAACTATTGAATGCTCCAGCGGAGCAAACATCTCCGGAAATAATGTTAAAATATCAATCTTCATCATCCAGTCCTTCCGGAATTTCCACATCTACTCGACTATTTTCAAGATCAATATTCAACACAACAGGCGGAATATAAGGTAACAGTAAATCACGCTTGCCTTTTCGCTTTACCACCCAAACATCGTTGGCACCCGGTTGCAAAATTTCTTTAATAGCTCCAATCAAAACATCCTGTTCATAAACATTCATGCCGATGATTTCATGATAATAAAATTCGCCCTCATCTAAATCCGATAAGTCTTTCTCAGCCACTTTCAAGGTAAAATCACGATATTTTTCAATGTCATTGATATGATACATTCCTTTGAATTTGACAATATCAAAATTTTTCATCTTGCGATGACTGGCAATTTCCACATTCATGACAAAATTATCCTTCTTGTCAAAAAGAGCTAAAACACTTCCTTTTTTGAAACGCTCCTCTGCAAAATCCGTCACAGACATAACACGCATTTCACCCTGCAAACCTTGCGTATTCACAATTTTTCCAACATTATAATAGTTCATTTTCTCTCCAAATACTAGCATTATTCTATCTATTCTATCATGAATAAAGGGAATTCTCAAGAAAACAAAAACCCCACCAAGATAAATCCTTAGTGGGGTAATTGGGGAATGACATCATTCCTCTGATTTTAAATCGCCTTAAGCAACTCTAAAACCTTGATTTATTAGGCTTCCGCAATTTCTTGCGATACTCTATTATTTAAGAGTAACTGAAGCTCCAGCTTCTTCCAATTTAGTTTTGATTTCTTCAGCTTCTGCAGTTGCAACACCTTCTTTAACAACAGTTGGTGCTCCGTCAACAAGTTCTTTAGCTTCTTTAAGACCAAGACCCGTGATTTCACGAACAGCTTTGATAACGCCGACTTTCTTGTCGCCTGCTGCAGTCAATTCAACGTCAAATGAATCTTTTGCAGCGGCAGCTTCACCAGCACCAGCAGCAGCTACAGCTACAGGAGCAGCTGCAGTTACACCAAATTCTTCTTCGATAGCTTTTACAAGGTCGTTCAATTCAAGGATTGAAGCTTCTTTAATTTCAGCAATAATATTTTCAATGTTCAATGCCATTGTCATTTCCTCCAAATATGTTTTCGTTATTTATTATTAGTTTGTAGCATAGGCTACGCGCAACTTAAAATTAAGCTGCTTCTTCTTTGTTGTCTGCAACCGCTTTGACTGCAAGAGCAACATTGCGAACTGGTGCTTGAAGCACAGATAGTAGCATAGATAGAAGTCCTTCGCGATTTGGAAGAGTTGCAAGAGCAACGATTTCTTCTTTAGATGCAACAGCACCTTCAATAGCTCCACCCTTAATTTCAAGTGCATCAGCTTCTTTAGTAAAATCATTGATGATTTTTGCTGGTGCTACAACATCTTCATTTGAAAATGCAACAGCAGATGGTCCAACAAATGCATCAGCAAGACCTTCAAGTCCAGCTTTTTCAGCTGCACGACGTAAAATTGAGTTTTTAATAACTTTATACTCAACTTCGCTTCCACGAAGATTACGACGAAGAACTGTGTCTTGTTCAACTGTAAGACCACGAGCATCCACAACAACGATACTTGCAGCTGCTTTCATTTTTTCAGCAACTACATCAACTAGTTCCGCTTTTTTAGCAATACTTGCTTCACTCATTTAGTGTTTCACCTCCGTAATTATTTTGCTTGGGAAATTTTTCCAAAAGAAAAACGCGCCCAAACCTAGACACGAAAGTACAATACGTTTCTTTTACATGATCCGTTTTGTCCTCGGTAGGATCTTTATGAGTCGAGCTCCCCTACTGTCTTAGGCAGTTTTTTCAAACCAATGATTATTGTAACATAAGAAAAAAAAGATTGCAAGAGTTTTTAATAATTTTTATAATTAGAACGAAAATCTATTCTTTTTAGTTAGCAGATTTATTAAATTGTTGGAAAAAAGAGAAAATGGTAAAGGCTAATACGAAAAGACGATAGAATGTTTCATTTCTACCGTCTGTCTGATGTGTTTTTATTCCTTGTTCAGTTCGACACTGGTTTTTTAATCTTCCCAAAATCAACGATAATCTATTAAAGTCTTTTCTTTTAGAATGACAGGTATGCTAAAAGCTATGATTTCCGCTAATACAGTAGCAAGCACATCGTATACGTCAAATACTGCACTAGTATTAATCAATGGTAATAGCTCATTAATAAAAGACATCAGTACAAACACTATACATATATACATAAGTGCCTTTTTAGAAAATTCAATAGTTGAGACTTTATTTGTACTGAATGTTGGACTAAAAGGTTGTTTTAGCATAGCTGTTGCAATCCATGCTCCTCCAAAACTAGGTGTGACATAAAACATAGGAACAACTGAATTAATTGAATAATATTTTCTTAAAAATATTGTGAGTAGCCAAATTAATAATCCTAAAATCGCCATAATTTCAATGGAACTGATTCTCAATTTTCTTTTCTTCATATGTTCCAACTTCTCATCAACTTTCAATTTATCCATTTCTATTATACTAAATATCCCACCCTTATCTCATCATAACAAAAAATATGACAATCTTGTAATATCAGTGTTTCCATTCAGCCTAGTTTTGTCTTTTCAAACATTTCTTCTTGCAGATTTAAATGCTAAAGTCCTCCGTAATAAAAAATTCACTAGTTCATCGTAAATGCTCCCAACATTTTACAAGCCTAAAATGCTTCCTTCAATCTTCAAAAAATGGAAGGATATAGGCTTTTTCTTCCTCTGTACAGGCAACAAGCGGGAGGCGGAGTGGTCCGACTTCAAACCCTTGAGAATTTAGCACAGCTTTAAGTGGTGCTGGGCTTGTCACAGAAAAGAGAGCTTCTATTTTTGGTAACAGCTGACGTTGAATCTGAGCAGCTTTTTTCAGCTTACCCTCATCTAAAGCAGCAAACATTTCATAAAAGTCATCTCCATTGGTATGAGCCGCAACAGATATAACCCCCTGTGCTCCGATTGCCTTTGCATGAAAAGCTTGTCCGTCTTCCCCAGTATAAATTAGAAAGTCCTGTGGAGCGTTTTCAACCAAATGAGTAAGAGCATCTATGCCTGTACAATCCTTGATTGCAATAATATTTGGCAATTGTGCTAAGCGCAAGGAAGTTTCTACTGTCAAACCAGCAACCGTTCGGCTAGGAACATTATAAACGATGACTGGCAGATTTGAAGCTTCCGCAATCGCTTTATAATGCTGATATAGACCTTCTTGAGTCGGTTTGTTGTAATAAGGTGTTACTGCAAGTCCGGCAGCAAAACCACCAAATTTGTCAACTTCACGCACGAATTCAACTGAATCTCGAGTATCATTTGTACCAATTCCGGCTATCAGCGGAACTCGCCCTTTTACAATCTTTTGAACTGCTGCAAATAATTCCAGCTCCTCTTCATGCGTCAGAGTTGGGCTTTCGCCTGTCGTTCCTGCGATAATCAATCCTTCTGTATGATGCGCTAAAAGATGTTCAATCAGCTTAGAAAGAGCCTCAAAGTTAATGCTACCGTCCTCTTTAAACGGTGTTACAAGTGCTGTTATGATTCTTGCTTTTTTTAAATCTTCTATAGACATAACTATCGTCCTCCTAGCCTGCAAAATACAACTATACGAATATTATCTCACATTTTACTTCAATTTGAAAATGACCTCTGCTGTTGGATGCACCAAGCCACGTTCATGCAAGGTCTCAGCGATTTGAACAGAATTCCAAGCAGCACCTTTAAACAGATTGTCTGAAACCACCCACATATGGATGCCTTTTTCAGCGTCCAAATCCTTGCGGATACGACCAACAAATGTTTCTTTTTTGCCGACAGCATTAACAGCCTGAGGGTAGATTTGATGAGCAACATCATCCTCTAATACTGCTCCTGGAAAGTTCGCAATAGCTGCTTTGACTTCTGCGATGGGTGCTACTTCTTTTGTCTCGATGTAGACAGACTCTGAGTGCGCTGAAAGAACAGGGATACGAACACAAGTAGCAGAAACCGCAATCGTGTCATCTTCCATGATCTTCTTGGTTTCATTGGTCATCTTCATCTCTTCGTAGGTGTAGTCATTGTCCGTAAAGACATCAATTTGAGGAAGAGCATTAAAAGCAATCGGATAATGTTTCTTGTCACCGCCGGAAGGCAAAATCTCAGCCTTAACATCACGCGGATTGACACCGTCATTTAAGACCTCACGCAGTTCACGCTGAGTTTCAAGAATAGCTCCCATACCAGCTCCAGACACGGCCTGATAGGTCGATACGATGATGCGCTCTAAGCCCCATCTCTGACGAATCGGCTCCAAAGCTACCATCATCTGGATAGTGGAGCAATTTGGGCAGGCAATAATTCCGTTATGAGCATCAAGTGCATGTGCATTGACCTCTGGTACAACCAAAGGAACATCAGGATTCTGACGGAAATGAGAGGTATTGTCAACGACAACCGCTCCTGCCTTGACAGCGTATGGAGCATACTTGGCAGACGTTGAGGCGCCTGCTGAAAAGAGAGCGATATCTACACCTTCAAAGGCAGTCTCCGTTGTTTCTTCAATTGTGATGTCTTGGTCTTTAAATTTCAAAACTTTCCCCGCTGAACGAGCTGAAGCCAAGTAGCGTACTTTCTCAATCGGAAGAGTTGATTCTTCCAGCATTTTAATCATTTGAGCTCCAACGGCACCTGTAGCACCTACCACAGCAACTGTGTATCCCATAACATACCTCTCTGAATTTTCAAAAAATTTGTGTATTGCTGGTATTATACTACTTTTCTAAAGAATTGAAAAGACTTAGAAGAAAAAAATCCCCACTAAAAAGTAGGGATTGAGGGCACTTACGTGTGATGAGCAGGTTCACACAACTCATCAAGGTCCGCTCCTGCGTATATGACCTCCCATGCTCAATATGTGGCTTGCGCCACCTATCGACTCATCGCATATCTAGCATTCTACTATAGAGAATCCTAAAAGTCAAACTATTTTTTATGAGAGATTTTCTAGCTTATCCATATTTGAAATTGGTGCCTTAAAAGAGTAAAATAGTTTTTAGGAGGATAAAGTTATGGATACTACGAAACAGCCTGTCCCCATGCCTCAAGATAGGCGAACAATAGCTATATTGCTAGGAGCTGTGGGTGGTTGCCTAGACGTTTTTTCGCATATACAATTTAGTACACTAATCGCCACTCAGACAGGGAATATTATTTTAATCGTAGCCGATTGGGATGGACCAACCGTAAAGACCGCTTACCGTATCCTTTCGCTTGTCTTCTTTACCTGTGGCTTTATCCTTGGTATTCTACTTAAGGAACGGGCGCAAAGCTCACATTGGCGTACTTGGGGAGTCTTACCATTGACTCTCACGACTTTCCTCTTTCCTTTTTTTCATTCTCATTATTTTATCTGGGTGATATTACTTGCAACCTCTACAGGCATGGTCATGCTAACTTATACAGGCTCAAAAATCGAGTCTTATCCCTACATGATTATGATGACTTCAGGAAACTATCGGAGAATGGTCACTGCTTGGTATGAATATATTCGTTTTAAAGATCGTAGACATATTATTAGAAGGCAAGCGGCTAATTACTCTATGATTGTCGCTAGTTTCATCGGCGGTGCTATTTTTACTGGATTTCTCACACGTTTCATTCATCAATACGCTATCTGGACAGTCACTACTATTTTGACGACTATTATCATTCATTATACCAGATACAATCATATACATCACTTAGAGCAAAAAAATATCTAACACTCAATGAAAATCGAAAAGCAAACTAGGAACTAAGTAAGACAAAAAACCGAACCAATCCTCTTGGGTAATGCTCACAAAGAGAATTGGTTCGGTTTTTGCTAGTTCATCAATACTTGCCTGCGATATTTCATTTATCGATCCTCTTCCTCATCTATCAATCTCACAAATACTTGCTTCCTTCTTTAATGCTGAGTTTGCTCAGCCTGTCTTTGTATTTTTCGATAAATTCCCGCACCCAGTCGGGATTGGTCTTGGAGTAGTCCCGAAGTGCCCAGCCAATGGCCTTATTGATGAAAAACTCGGTCTTATTAAGATTATTAATCAGGATTTGCTCTAGCAGCTGGACATCCGTTTGCTCTTTTTGAAGTAATTGGTGTTCGATAGCCAATCGGCGCAACCAAATGTCCTCATCCGTACTCCAATCCAATACTATTTTCTTTGTCTCAGGATAGTGTAAACAAATATAACCTACCGAGCGACACAAAAAGTCAATCGTGTCCCACCAAGGCTTTGTTTGTGCCAATTTCTTTACCTTTGTTAAATCGTTTGAGGCTAAAGATGTTTGTTTTAGTTGTAAATAATCCAGCACCACATATTGCATTTCACGATAGGGATTTTCCCAAGCCTGATTGATAAATTTCCAATCTATCGTAGACTTGTGACTTTTCTTAAAAAATATTTTAGAAATTTGCCGCCTAATAGGTGTTTTGACCACTAAAAACTCGAACTGATCTTTCATGTATGCTTTCATGTGAATAGCATCTTCAGGGTTTGCTACTTCTTTTAATCCTTGGAAAACATCTTCTACTTTCATATTACCATTCACTTTCAACATTCATATCTTTGAATAATTTAATTGGTCTTGCTGGTTTATCTAAACTCTTCTGCAACCAAACTGTAGCATGTCAGCAGCCAAATTTATAGCCGATTTTTGGGAAATGCGCTACTTGCTGATAACCAAGTTTTTTTATGGAAAGAAATACTGGCGTCATTCGGCAGAGCAATACAAGCTAGAAAATGAACAAACCCTTGCTGTTCAAGAATTTCTTCCAATTTGTCATAAAGCTGCTTCCCAATCCCTCTGCCGCAATTCTCATCAGCTACATAGACCGACAGCTCAATAGCCCAGTTGTATGCCTCTCGACCATAATAAGTCGAAGCATAAGCATAACCCAGAATGACTCCCTCTTCCTCCGCCAACAGATAAGGATACCTTTCCAAGGTCTTCTCAATCCGACCAGAAAATTCCTCCACCGACGGAACATCATACTCAAAAGTAATGGCTGTTTTCTCAACATAGGGTGCGTAAATAGCAATGAGAGCAGCAGCGTCGTTTTTATTTTCTAATCTGATGTTCATCCAAACGTTCCTTTCTTCTTATTACTTTCATAAAAATGAAGTATATCACCATGTATATTTTACCAAATTCAAAAAGAAAAGGCTCTCTCGAACCTTTTTCGTTTTAAAATAGTCCAATAGCAGTTCCGTCTGCTGCTACGTCCATATTGAGGGCTGCTGGGCGTTTTGGCAGACCGGGCATCGTCATAACATCACCAGTTAGGGCGACAATAAAACCTGCACCCAATTTTGGAACTACTTCGCGGATAGTGATTTCAAAGTTTTCTGGCGCTCCTAGAAGATTTGGATTATCTGAAAAACTGTACTGGGTCTTGGCCATACAAATTGGCAGCTTATCCCAGCCGTTCTTGACAATTTGAGAAATTTGAGTTTTTGCTTTCTTTTCAAAATTGACTTTTGTTCCACGATAGATTTCCTTGACAATTTTCTCGATTTTTTCTTCGATAGACAGATTGTTGTCATAGAGTCGAGTGTATTTGGCAGGTCTCGTTTCAATCGTTTTGACCACAACTTCCGCAAGAGCCAATCCACCGTCAGCACCATCTGCCCAGACACTAGCCAATTCCACCGGGACATCAATCTCTGCACAAAGTTCCTTGAGAACGGCAATTTCAGCTTGGGTGTCCGTCACAAATTCATTGATAGTCACCACGACCGGAATACCAAATTTACGGATATTTCCCACATGGCGTTTGAGGTTGGCAAAACCTGCTTTAACCGCTTCAACATTCTCAGTTGTCAGATCTTCTTTAGCGACACCACCGTTCATTTTCAATGCTCTAAGAGTTGCAACAATAACCACTACATCTGGAGCAGTCGGAAGATTGGGCGTTTTGATGTCTAGGAATTTTTCAGCCCCTAGATCCGCACCGAAGCCAGCTTCAGTCACCGTGTAGTCCGCCAAATGCAAAGCTGTTGTCGTTGCCAAAACGGAATTACAGCCGTGAGCGATATTTGCAAACGGTCCACCGTGAACAAAGGCAGGGGTTCCATAAATAGTCTGTACTAGATTGGGCTTTATAGCGTCTTTCAAGATGAGAGCAAGAGCCCCTTCTACTTCCAAATCTCGAACATAAACAGGCGTCCGATCATAACGATAACCAATAACGATATTAGCTAGACGTTCTTTCAAGTCTTCAATACTTGTCGCTAAACAGAGAATAGCCATGATTTCAGATGCAACCGTAATATCAAAACCATCTTCCCGCGGAATTCCATTAACCGGACTGCCCAGACCGACGGTCACATGCCGCAAAGCACGGTCATTCAGATCTACCACGCGCTTCCAGATAATGCGACGTTGGTCAATTCCTAGAGCATTTCCTTGATGTAAATGATTATCAATCAAAGCAGAAAGGGCATTGTTGGCAGTGGTAATCGCATGCATATCTCCTGTGAAATGCAAATTGATGTCTTCCATTGGTAGAACCTGTGCATAACCACCTCCAGCGGCTCCGCCTTTGATTCCCATAACTGGTCCAAGAGACGGTTCACGAATCGCAATCATGGTTTTCTTTCCAATTTTGCTGAGAGCATCTGCCAAGCCAATAGTAATAGTTGATTTTCCTTCGCCGGCCGGTGTTGGGTTGATGGCTGTTACCAAAATCAGCTTACCAACTGGCTTCTTTTGCAATTCCTGAATCTTGTCAAAAGATAATTTCGCCTTGTATTTACCGTAAAGCTCCAAATTATCGTAATCAATTCCAACTTTCTTCACTACATCAGCAATCGGATGCAAGTCAACACTCTGAGCAATTTCTATATCCGTTTTCATTTGGAATCCTCCAGTTTTGATAGGATTATTATACCAAAAAATAAAGAAAACAAACACTTTCAAAGCTAAAATTCTCAAAAACGTTCGGAAAGGTCTTTTCTATTTACGAATTAACTTTTTTTGTGTAAAATTTAGTTATGAAACTATTGATTACTTCTGGCGGAACGAGCGAAAAAATCGATCAAGTTCGTTCTATTACGAATCACTCAACAGGAAAGCTTGGTGCTCTTATTGCGGAGAGTTTTTTAGCACAAGGCGATCAAGTTACATTAGTCACTACACAGAGTGCTGTCAAGCCTGCTGCTCATCCGAATTTAACCATTCAAATCATTGAAAATGTACAAGATTTGCTGGAAACGATGCAGCCTTTAGTCAAAACTCATGGTGTTTTAATTCATTCAATGGCCGTTTCTGACTACATGCCTATTTACATGACAGGTTTTGAACAAATCACTGCTTCACAGGATTTAACAGAGTTTTTAAACAAGACCAATGATCAAGGCAAGATTTCATCAAAAGATGAATACCAAGTGCTCTTTCTCAAACAAACACCGAAAATTATCAGTCAAGTCAAAAAATGGAATCCCAATATCCGTCTAATTGGCTTTAAACTCTTAGTTGGTGTTTCTAAGGAAGAATTACTGACAGTTGCTCGTGCTAGTCTCATAAAAAACAAAGCAGAAATAATTGTAGCAAATGACTTGTATGATATTTCCAATAATCAACATCATGCTTTCTTGGTCAAACAAGATTCCGTAATAGAAGCCACTACTAAAGAAGAAATTGCCCAATTATTGCTGACACATATTCACACAAAGGACAATCTATGAAACATATTACACTAGCTGTCACAGGAAGCATTGCCGCCTATAAAGCTGCCGACTTGGTCAGTCAATTGACAAAAGACAATCAAAAGGTGACTGTTCTGATGTCTCAAGCAGCTACAAATTTCATTACACCGCTGACTTTGCAAGTATTGTCGAAAAATTTAGTGCATACAGATGTCATGGAGGAGCCTGCGCCAAACAAGGTCAATCATATTGAAATTGCCAAGCAAACGGATCTTTTCTTAGTTGCACCTGCTTCCGCCAATACGATCGCTAAATTAGCTAATGGCTTTGCAGACAATATGATAACCAGTACCGCACTTGCTCTGCCATCAACAGCCAAAAAGGTATTAGCCCCAGCTATGAATACCAAAATGTATGAAAATCCAATCACTCAAGAAAATCTATCTAAACTAGAAAAATACGGCTGGCAAATTATTCAGCCTAGAGAAACCGTCCTAGCCTGTGGTGACCACGGAATTGGCGCCCTTGCTTCTGTAGAAACAATTATAAAAAAAGTAAAGGAAATGATTTATGAAGAAACAATCTAATATTGCTCAAATTGCTATCTTTTTTGCGATTATGCTCGTCATTCATCTATTGAGTTCAGTAATATTTAACCTTTTTCCCGTCCCAATCAAACCAACGATTGTCCACATTCCCGTTATTATTGCAAGTATTTTATATGGACCAAAGGTAGGCGCTATTTTAGGGGCGCTAATGGGTATCATTAGTCTGGTTACGAACACACTTGTTCTCTTGCCAACCAGTTACTTGTTTAGCCCGTTTGTACCTAATGGGAATATTTATTCGCTCATCATTGCCCTTGTTCCGCGAATCTTAATCGGAGTCACCCCTTATTTTGTTTATAAATATCTTAAAAATAAGATCGGACTTATCTTAGCTGGAACAGTCGGTTCGTTGACAAATACAATTTTTGTTTTAGGAGGGATTTTCTTATTATTCTCCAAAGTATATAATGGGAATATTCAGCTCTTACTCGCATCTGTCATTTCAACCAATTCCATTGCTGAAATGATTATTTCTGCGATTCTGACAGTTACCATTATTCCAGCCCTTGAAAAAGTTAGAAAATAATCACGTGAAATCGTGATTTTTTTATGAAAAAATGCTATAATGAAAACGATTAAACAATGCAGAAAGCTGAAAAATTGAGAAAACTGGATGTGCTCGCTCCTTTATTAAACAGGTAATGACATTTCCTGTTTTCACTAATTTTTCATAAGCTTTCCTATTTTAAAAAGGAGATTTCGTAATGACTTACCAAGAAAATTTCAAAAAATGGCTTGATTTTGCAGAACTTCCAGACTACCTTCGTAAAGAATTGGATTCGATGGACGAAAAGACAAAAGAAGATGCTTTTTATACCAATCTTGAATTTGGTACTGCTGGTATGCGTGGTCTGATAGGCGCTGGTACGAATCGTATCAATATTTATGTTGTTCGTCAGGCAACTGAAGGTTTAGCACGTTTGATTGATGAAAAAGATGAAGATTTCAAAAAACGCGGTGTCGCTATCGCTTATGACTCTCGTCACTTCTCTCCAGAATTCGCCTTTGAATCTGCTGCTGTTTTAGCAAAACATGGCATTAAATCTTATGTATTTGAAAGTCTCCGTCCAACACCAGAACTGTCATTTGCAGTTCGTCACTTAAAAGCTTTTGCCGGGATTATGATTACAGCCAGCCACAACCCTGCTCCATTTAATGGCTATAAAGTTTATGGCGAAGATGGTGGTCAAATGCCGCCTCATGATGCTGATGCTCTAACAGCTTATATTCGTGCCATTGAAAATCCATTTACTATTGAAGTAGCTGATGTTGAAGCCGAAAAAGCTTCTGGTTTGATTGAAGTTATTGGTGAAACTATTGATGCCGAATATCTCAAGGAAGTTAAAGACGTCAACATCAACCAACAATTGATTGATGAATATGGAAAAGACATGAAAATCGTCTACACTCCGCTTCACGGTACAGGTGAAATGTTAGCACGTCGAGCATTTGCCCAAGCTGGTTTTGATTCTGTTCAGGTTGTTGAAGCTCAATGCGTGCCAGATCCAGACTTCTCCACTGTCAAATCACCAAATCCAGAAAACCAAGCTGCTTTCGCTCTTGCTGAAGAATTGGGACGTAAAGTTGGTGCGGATGTTCTTGTCGCAACGGACCCAGATGCTGACCGTGTGGGTGTTGAAGTTCTCCAAAAAGACGGTAGCTACCGCAATCTTTCAGGAAATCAAATCGGTGCGATTATGGCTAAGTATATCCTTGAAGCGCACAAGACTGCTGGAACACTTCCTGCCAATGCAGCACTTTGCAAATCCATTGTGTCTACCGATCTTGTGACCAAGATTGCTGAAAGCTACGGCGCTACCATGTTTAACGTCTTAACTGGTTTCAAATTTATCGCTGAAAAGATTCAAGAATTTGAAGAAAAACACAATCACACTTACATGATGGGCTTTGAAGAAAGCTTTGGCTACTTGATTAAACCATTTGTGCGTGACAAAGATGCTATCCAAGCTGTATTGGTTGTTGCAGAATTAGCTGCCTACTACCGTTCTCGCGGCTTAACTCTTGCAGACGGAATTGAAGAAATCTACAAAGAATATGGTTATTATGCTGAAAAGACGATTTCAGTTACTTTGTCTGGTGTTGATGGCGCTGAACAAATCAAAGCTATTATGAGCAAGTTCCGTGACAATGCACCGAAAGAATTCAACGCTACTGCTATTACAGTCACAGAAGATTTCAAAGCACAAACCGCTACCGATTCTGACGGCAATGTAAGGAAATTAACAACTCCAGCAAGTGACGTATTAAAATACACACTTGCTGATAGTTCATGGATTGCTGTACGTCCTTCAGGAACTGAACCAAAAATCAAATTCTACATTGCTGTTGTCGGAAATTCTAGCCAAGACGCTCAAGCAAAAATTGCAAAAATTGAAGCAGAAATCAATGATTTTGTAAAATAAGCAAAAAGTAAGAAGGCTTTGATTTCTCATTCTAACTTCCACAATATTCAAACTTCGAGTCTGGGACAAGAATATCTCAGACTCGAAGTTGTCTTGTAACAAATAACAGATAATTGCTCAGATGCTGCTTTTTAAGATAGCAGACAGATCTTTCGAAGCAGGTCTCAAGGTCTTTTCGCTTTTTAACATTTGCTCAACATTATAGGGGAGACTATACAAAATAGCTAGGAAACATTTTATATCGGAGTCTTGAAACAAGAGCACGACAATTAAAATTTTCAATTTCTAGTCCTGTTTCACCTCTCTTTCAATGTTTTACATTTCATTTCAAATCTCTGCATTATTTTCCTATTTGTGGCATACTAGAATGAACAAAAGAAATGAGGTTATTTTATGGATAAATTTACACAAGATATCAATGATTTAGAAGTCACGACTGTTGAACGTGCCCGACAAGCCATTGCAAATAAAGAAAATGCAACTTTTTTCATTGGGCGTAAAACGTGCCCTTACTGTCGTAAATTCGCCACTACGCTAGCTAGTGTTGTCGCTGAAACCCAAGCACATATTTTCTTTATCAATAGTGAGGAACTTAGTGAACTGGAAGAGCTCCAAGCTTTCCGTTCCGAATATGGAATCCCAACTGTACCAGGATTTTTACATACAGAAAATGGTCATGTGACTGTCCGTTGTGACTCCTCTATGACGGCTGACGAAATCAAGTCATTCGCTAACTTATAAAAATGAAGCTGAGATAAATCACCAACTTCACAGCATATTATAAACTAACTAGGCAATAGCTTTTTACAATCACAAAGCGAGGCAGGGAACATATTATCCCTGCCTCTTAACATTTAATTTCCTTTTAATTTACCTTCTTGAAAGGCTTGCCATATCTTCTGCTGAGGTTTCGCAAACGGATAGTTGGTAAAGTCATCAGGATGCAGCCACAGAACTTGTTCCTCTTTTTGATTTTTTATCATATTTGCTACTCGACCGTAAAGCAAACGAATCTGCCACTTGCGATGACTGAACACATGTTGAATTGTCGGAAAAGCTTGCTCCTGCCAATTCACTACCACATCATAATCCTGCTCAAAGCTTTCTTGCGGAGATAATTCAAATGCAACTTGATTTTCTGCCACTTCAAAAAAGGATAACTGTTCACCGTCCGGAAATTCTTCTACTTCAATCAAAGGAAAGTGCCAAAATCCTGATAAAAGACTGCTTGTTTCATTTTTCTCTAAAAGAAATTCTCCTTGATTATTCTGGATAATTAAACCATACAAATAAACTGGAACTGGTTTTTTCTTAGGAGCTTTGATAGGGTATCTATCCATTGTTCCATGTAAGTAAGCAGCGCTAAATTCCCTTACTGGACTGTCATCAGGTCTAGGGTTGATAGGTGCTTCAATATCTGATCCTAAATCCATCAAAGCTTGGTTGAAATCTCCCGGTCTTTGGGGGTCAATCAGAATTTCCATCATCGCTTGAAAAACCTTTCGGTTAGCAGGGACACCAATATCCAAATTCACTTCAAATAAACGGCTCAGGACCCGCATAACATTCCCATCAACCGCTGGCTCAGGCAAACCAAAAGCAATACTTGCAATAGCTCCTGCTGTATAAGGACCAATTCCTTTCAGACTAGAAATCTCCTCGTAAGTGTGAGGAAACTCGCCACTAAAATCTGTCATAATCTGCTGAGCAGCCTGTTGCATATTGCGTACTCGCGAGTAGTAACCTAGCCCCTCCCAAGCTTTAAGCAAACGTTCTTCTGAAGCCATTGCTAAATCTTTGATTGTCGGAAACCAAGCTAAAAAGCGCTCATAGTAAGGAATAACCGTATCTACCCGTGTTTGCTGAAGCATAATTTCTGAAATCCAGATATGATAAGGATTACTGCTTCTCCGCCAAGGCAAATCACGTTTATTCTCATCATACCAAGCTAATAATTTTTGACGAAAGGAGGCAATTTTTTCATCCTCCCACATCTCAATTTCATATTTTTTCAAATCTAACATAACTTTAGTATAACATAAAATAAAAAGAGAACCCAGAACTTGAATTCTGGATTCTGTCTTGGCTTTCTAATAATTACCAACTGCTTGGCTGGCAGTAATCAATGTTAATTTATAAACATCATCAGCGTTGCATCCACGTGAAAGGTCGTTTACTGGATGATTCAATCCTTGCAAAATAGGACCGACTGCTGAAAAGCCACCGAGACGCTCTGCCATTTTATAGCTGATATTTCCAGCTTCAATACCAGGAAATACAAAGACAGTTGCTTGACCAGCTACATTGCTGCCAGGAGCTTTTAACTCTGCTGTTTTAGGTACAAATGCCGCATCAAACTGTAATTCTCCATCAATAGCAAGATCTGGTCGCATTTCTTGCGCAAGTTTCGTTGCTTCGATGACTTTATCAACCTTTTCACCAAATCCAGAACCTTTAGTTGAATAACTCAGCATAGCTACTTTAGGGTCAATGTCAAAGATTTGCGCGGTCAAGGCAGAGTTAATAGCAATTTCTGCTAATGTTTTAGCATCTGGATCAATATTGATTGCACAATCACTGAAAACATAGCGTTCCTCACCGCGAACCATGAGAAAGGCACCAGATGTGCGAGAAACCCAAGGAAGTGTTTTGATAATTTGAAGAGCTGGGCGAACCGTGCTTGCTGTAGAATGAATCGCACCAGAAACCATACCTTGTACTTTACCAAGATAAACAAGCATGACACCAAAATAATTGACGTCCTCTTTCAATAATTTACGCGCTTCGTCTTCTGTGATTTTTCCTTTACGACGTTCTACAAAAGCTGCCACCATTTCTTCAAAGCATGAACAATTTTGAGGGTCAATGACTTCATAACCTTCTGTCACACCTTCAATTTCAAGGTAAATACGAATTTTTTCAGGATTTCCCAATAAAACAGGTGTGATACTTGTTTCTTTTACCAAACGTTTAGTAGCTTGAATAATACGTGGTTCTTCACCTTCTGGTAAGACAATCTTCACTTCTTTGTCTTGCAATGTTTCACGAATTGTTTCAAAAATTTTCATGTTTTACTCCTTACTTATTGCTTAATTTTTGAATGACTGTTTGAAAATCTTTCGGAAAAGGACTTGATTTATTCACAACTTCCTTATGGAATGGATTGTAAAAACGCAATGAATGACAATGAAGCGCTTGCCGCGTTATTCCGTCAGTCATACTTCCACCATATAAGTCATCTCCCAAGAGAGGAAAACCAATATAAGAAAAATGAACCCTAATCTGGTGTGTTCGTCCTGTATGAAGATGAATATCCACGAGATAAATGTCATCATACTGCGCTAAAACTTTATAACTCGTATGAGCATATTTTCCATTTTTTGCCACACAGCGAGTAATGATACTACTATCTTCACGCGCTATGGGAGCAATAATATCTCCTTCTGGCTTTAACGGTGCCGAACCCTTGACCAAAGCATAATAATGCTTCTCAATGACTTTCTTTTGCAATTGTTTATCTAATCTTGCATGAGCATAACCGTGCTTTGCAAATAACATCAGACCACTCGTATCACGGTCTAAACGAGTCACAATATGAATCTGCTGATTTTCATAATGATTTGCAATGTAATAAGCCTTCACAAAATTGGCCATTGTATTGGAATGATTCACACTAGGAATGCTAGCTACGCCTGCTGGCTTGTTCAAAATCAGAAAATGTTCATCTTCGTATACAATATCCAATTCTTTTTCTACTGCACATAGACTGCTAAATCCTTCTTCCGCCGGAATATCAACGGCAACTTTGTCACCAATATCTAACAAATAAATGGCATTTTGCTTCTTTCCGTTTACCCGAATATCCCCACCAGAAAACTTAATTTTTGCAAGTAAACTTTTGGAAATTTCCTGTTTTTTTAGAAAGGTTTTGACTTTCACATGCTCATCTGCGATAAATTCAAACCTCATTCCTCCACCTCGCCGATAAAGGCATCTTTGACACGATTCCAAAAACTAGTATGACTCGGTGTAGCAAGAAAGTTAATCTTATGTTGATCAATTTGAAATTCAATTTTAGAAATATCATTTATCATAAAATTTTGATTGTCAATCGAAATCGCATGTCGATCATTCCAAGTCGGCACAATTTCAATTTTATCATTCTTAGGAACGATAATTGAGGAGCCCAAAGTCCGAAACACACGATTGTTCAAGCTTGCAACTTCTGCAATCTGAAGAGCTTCGATGGTTGGGTGGAGAACAGCTCCGCCCAACGATTTATTGTAAGCTGTACTTCCTGTCGGCGTTGATACTGAAACGCCATCACCACGAAAGCGCTCAAAATGCACTTGATTGATAATAACATCGGCGACCATTGTTCGTCCAGAACGCTTGATTGTCGCTTCGTTTAATGCACGCTTTATACAAATTTCATTATTTCCATGGAAAATTTTAACATTCAAAATCGGATAAGACACCTTTGCGCCTGTATCTAATTTTAAATTATCAATTAGTTTGTCCAACTCAAAATCTCGATAATCTGTATAAAAGCCCAAATGTCCTGTGTGAACACCAACAAAGCGAACTTTGTCTAGCTGATCTTCATATTTGTGAAAGGCTGACAAAAGCATCCCGTCGCCACCGATTGAAATGACAATATCAGGATTATTATCATTCAAAATAAAATGATGTTGCTTTAATTTTTGTTTTAATTGGCGACAAAGTTCTTGACTTTGCCGTCTACGATTACTGATAATCCCTATTCTTTTACCTGTATTCTTCATCTGTATCGTCACTATTTCCTACGCCATCATTTAATTTACGACTAATTGGGTCAAATAAAGCTTGCGCTTCTTGAATATCATCACGAATTTTCCCCATTTCTTCGTCCAATTGATAGGCGATTTTTGCGGTAATCTCTAGACGTTTCTTAATTTCATCTGGAAATTCACCCTTATATTTATAATTCAACGAATGTTCAATTGTTGCCCAAAAGTTCATGGACAAAGTGCGGATTTGAATCTCTGCCAAAACTGTTTTGTTGCCATCAATGGTATCAACTGGGTATTCAACAATGACATGATAACTTCGATATCCACTAGCCTTACGGTTTTTAATATAGTCTCGCTCCTGGATAATCCGCATGTCGTGGCGCTTTCGTAAAACATCCAAAACTTCTTCTACGTCATCCACAAATTGAACCATTACGCGCAAACCAGCTATATCTTGCATATCTTGCGCTAGATTTTCCTCTTTAATCCCACGCAAAGCCATTTTTTCTTTGATACTTTCTATCGGTTTTACACGAC
The DNA here is from genome assembly GCF_001813805.1 of Streptococcus sp. HMSC066F10. NCBI lineage: Bacteria > Bacillati > Bacillota > Bacilli > Lactobacillales > Streptococcaceae > Streptococcus > Streptococcus sp. HMSC066F10. The sequence continues at coordinate 75,742 of NZ_KV813991.1, read as the reverse complement.
CTGTTACAAATTCAATCGGAGAATGTTTTTTTTGTTTTCGATACTGTTTACGAATCCCACGCAGTTTGATCTTTAATTCACCAACCGCTTGAATATAAGGATCCAGAAACTCTTCCCACTCTAATTGCATACACTCACCTTGTCATTTTACTTAATTTTTTATAAAATAAACACAATACTTATTATAACATAAATCGCTTTCAAACAAAAGAAAAGGATTGGAAAATGGATCATTTGGAAATTGAATACAAAACGCTTCTGACAAAAAATGAGTACCAACAGCTGTTACCACTGTTTTCAAAGATAAAAGCTACCAAGCAGATAAACTACTATATTGACACAGCCGACTTTTCAATTCGAGATGCAAAAATGGCACTTCGGATTCGTACTTTTGAAACTAGTGCCGAATTAACTTTAAAAATTCCGCAGCAGGTCGGTAATATGGAATACAATCAATTTCTCACTTTAGAAGAGTCTCACACTCTCATCAATACATGTGTGCTACCTGAAGGAGAAATACACACTCTGCTGACTCAGGCTGCTATCAACCTCGAGAAATTAAAGATTCTAGGGAGCTTAACAACTATTCGCTATGAAAAAGAAACCACTATTGGCTTAATGGCACTTGATGAAAATCATTATTTTGACAAAACAGACTACGAATTAGAGCTGGAAGTGACAGATGCAAAAACTGGAAAAGAACAATTCGAGTGCTTTTTACAAGCTCATCATATCCATTATAAATATGCAAAGCCTAAAGTTGCAAGATTTGCTCAAAACTTATGAATAAAAAGCTGAAATTTTACTTATTTTTTGATAAAATGGAGTGTAGAAATCAAAAGGAGTCTTAATAAGTTATGATGAATATACTGACGGATAAAGCACAGATGAAGTTGTTTGCACTAAATTCCAATCACGATATTGCCGAGAAAATCGCTAAAGCTGCTGATGTGCCTCTTGGAAAACTTTCATCACGTCAATTTTCAGACGGAGAAATCCTAGTAAACATCGAGGAAAGCGTGCGTGGCTTTGATGTATTTATCATTCAATCAACAAGTTTTCCTGTCAATAATCATTTGATGGAACTTCTCATCATGGTGGATGCTTGCAATCGCGCCAGCGCTAATTCTGTCAATGTTGTGATGCCATATTTTGGCTATGCTCGTCAAGACCGAACAGCCGCTCCTCGCGAACCAATTACAGCCAAGCTCGTAGCGAATATGCTGGTTAAGGCAGGAGTTGATCGTGTTCTAACCCTAGATTTGCATGCTGTCCAAGTCCAAGGCTTCTTTGATATCCCTGTTGATAACCTTTACACCGTTCCTCTTTTTGCCAAACATTACTGTGAAAAGGGCTTGTCTGGTGAAGATGTTGTTGTGGTCAGTCCAAAAAATTCTGGTGTTAAACGTGCTAGAAGCTTAGCAGAGCATTTAGATGCTCCGATTGCGATTATCGACTACGCTCAAGACGATACCCACCGTAACGAAGGCTATATTATCGGAGATGTAGCTGGGAAAAAAGCTATCCTTATTGATGATATTTTAAATACTGGTCGTACATTTGCTGAAGCCTCAAAAATTGTTGAACGCGAAGGTGCAACAGAGATTTATGCAGTTTCTAGTCATGGTTTATTTGTTGAGGGAGCCGCTGAAAAGTTAGATAACTCTCCTATCAAAGAAATCCTGGTTACTGACTCAGTTGCAACGAAAGAAAAAACTCCGAAAAATGTTCAATACATTACTGCAAGTGGGCTAATCGGAGATGCAATCGTTCGTATCCATAAAAGAAAACCAGTCAGTCCACTGTTTGCTTACAATAAAAAGAAATAAGGAGAAATCTTGATTTATTTCGATAATGCAGCAACAACTCCTATGTCAACAGCTGCTATTACTGCTATGACACAGGTTATGGAAAATACCTTTGGCAATCCATCTAGCATTCATAGCCACGGAAGAGCTGCTAGTAAAATTCTTCGCAAAGCCCGACAAGAGCTTGCTGAACTGCTTCATACTAATAGTCAACATGTCATCTATACATCTGGTGGGACAGAAAGTAACAATACAGCCATAAAAGGATATGCCTTAGCCCATCAAGATCAAGGGAAACACATTATTACAACTGCTATTGAGCATCATTCGGTTCTTGAAACGATTGAATATCTGGTGGATAAATTTGACTTTGAAGCTACTTATATCCAACCTAAAAATGGAGAGATTACGGCTCAACAGATAAAAGAAGCCCTTCGAGAAGATACAATACTTGTCTCAACCATGTATGCCAATAATGAAACAGGCTATATGCTTCCAGTCAAAGAAATTGCTGACGTTGTGAAACATCATCCCGCTGCTTATCATGTGGATGCTGTGCAAGTTATAGGCAAATTACCTGTCTATCCTGACGAGCTAGGAATTGACTTTATGAGTGCATCAGCTCATAAATTTCATGGTCCAAAAGGCATCGGCTTCTTGTACTTCAATCATGTAAAATTTGACAAATTTTTACATGGTGGAGATCAAGAGGATAAAAGACGTGCAGGAACTGAGAATTTAGCGGCTATTGCCGGTATGGTTGCGGCTCTAAAAGAGAGCCTCAATTGCTACCAAGAAAACATGGAACATGTTGAAAGTTTGAAACAGCAACTTCTCTCTGAACTTGACGGAATCCATTACTATATAAATAATGATTCACACACACTTCCCTATGTCGTAAATCTTGGCTTTCCAAAGCAGGCTAACGATTTATTGCTCATGCGTTTAGACTTATCTGGAATTTCTATCTCAACTGGCTCTGCTTGTACAGCAGGAGCTATCGAACCCAGTCATGTGCTTAAAGCTTTTTATGGTAGCGACTCAAAGCGATTAAGAGAATCTATTCGCATTAGCTTTTCAGAACAAAATACTTCAGAAGAAGTTCGACAATTTACTACAACATTAAAAGAAATTTTAGGAGGATAAATAGATGGCTTTTCAGACCACTATTCACTTAAAAGACTGCTCTTTCAGCTATTCTCTTGGAGAAAATGTAAAAAAATTTACTTTGCGCGATAACACATTTGTCGAAACCAAAGTTGGAAATTACGAATTGACACGCTTATTAGAAAATGTTCCCAATAGTGGAGACGGCTTTTTGTTGAAAATCATTATCAACAAAAACCTTTCAGGTGTAAAAATCAACATCACAGATAAATCTGGCCTTCGGTTAGTGAATATTTTTAAATCAGAAGACAATCACATCATTCAAGAAAAGTTTTATTTCTTAATGGATAGCTTGGTAGAACGTGGTATTTTCACTAAACAAGAACAATAAACAAATAGCTTAAAAACTCATTTTTAAATCATTAGTAAAACAATAAAGAGTAGGAAACAAGCCAAAAATCTTTGATTTTGTCCTACTCCTTTTCTATTTTTATCAAATAAGTTGATTTTTTCACAAACTTTCTATAAAATAGTCTTTGAAAGGATGTGATTTTGTGAAATCTGAAAAAAATACAACCATTCCACGCGCAACTGCTAAAAGGCTCTCTCTGTATTATCGGATTTTCAAACGATTTAATTCCGAAAAAATCGAAAAAGCCAATTCAAAACAAATCGCAGATGCGATCGGGATTGATTCTGCAACTGTCCGTCGAGATTTTTCTTACTTTGGCGAATTAGGTCGTCGTGGATATGGTTATGATGTAAAAAAACTCATGAATTTTTTTGCTGACTTACTTCATGACAATTCCATTACCAATGTGATGTTAGTTGGTATCGGTAACATGGGACATGCTTTGCTCCACTACCGTTTCCACGAACGGAACAAAATGAAGATTGTTATGGCATTTGATACAGATAATCATCCTGAAGTTGGGACTACTACAAATGACGGGATTCCTATTTATGGCATTTCACAAATCAATAACAAATTAAAAGATGTGAATGTCAAAACAGCTATTTTAACAGTTCCTAGTGCAAAAGCGCAAGAGGTTGCAACTGTTCTTGTGGAAGCTGGTGTAAAAGGTATTCTCAGTTTTTCTCCTGTTCACTTAACCGTTCCAAAAGATGTTGTCGTTCAATATGTTGATTTGACAAGTGAACTACAAACACTCCTTTATTTTATGAAAAAAGAGCATTAAGCAATTAGAAAGAGCAGACATCTATTTATGAAGAAACCTATTATCGGCATTACTGGAAACGAAAGACCAAACCCTGAAGATGAATTTGCCATCATGAGTTATGCTGCTAAGGGATTTGTAGAGGGCGTAAAAGAAGTTGGTGGAACTCCTATCATATTGCCGATTGGAGATGCAGATATGGCACAGCGCTACATCCAGATGATTGATAAACTTATCCTAACGGGTGGGCAAAATGTATCACCACAATTCTATGGCGAAGAAAAAACAATTGACAGTGATGATTACCATTTGGAGCGTGATTTGTTTGAATTAGCCTTAATCCATGAAGCTATCCAGCAACAAAAACCAATTTTTACCGTTTGCCGCGGTACGCAATTGTTTAATGTTGCAATGGGTGGAACACTTTATCAAGATATTGAGCACCATTGGCAAGACAGTTCTGCTGAATATACTACTCAAAAACTAGTCACTAAATCCGGCTCTGTTTTGGAAAAGATTTACGGCGAAGTATCTCATATCAACTCTTTCCATCATCAGAGTATCAAAGATTTAGCAGAAAATGTCGAAGTCATTGCCCGTGATCCGAAAGACAACACCATTGAAGCCATTACAACAACTGATGAAATCGCTTATCTGGGAGTCCAGTGGCATCCAGAATTCTTATTTGAAACACGCCCTAAAGATCGAATGTTATTTGACTATGTTGTCAATAGACTTTAAATCAAGTCTGTTTCTTCGCGATAACTATAATAATCTTTCTCTGCGACGATGAGATGATCCAGTAAGATGAAGCCCATTAATTCACACGCTTCTTTTACATGTTTGGTCACTTCATCGTCATTTTTGCTTGGCAGTACAGCTCCTGACGGATGATTGTGCACCAAAATAATGGATGTCGCCATGTGTTTCACAGCATAATGCAGGATTTCTCGTGGCTCTGCAATACTGCGTGATACACTACCGATAAAAATCGTCTGCTGATGAATGATTTTGTTTTGAGTATTCAGATATAAAGCCACAAGGTGTTCCTGCTTCTTATGCCCCAATTCTTGTTGCATTTTTTTCGCCAGCTTTTGACTACCTAAAATTTGCTCTTGCGTAATCAATTCTGCTTTACTGACTCGCTGGCCTAATTCAATCATAGCTTGTAATTCAATAGCCTTGATACGACCAATTCCAGAGATTGATTGCAATTCTTGTAGCGTCATATTGCGCAAATCATTCAAACTAGAAATAGTTGATAAAATCCGTTGAGAAACTTGAAAAACAGTTTCTTTTTTATTACCTGTGCGGATAAGAATGGATAACAATTCTTGATTGCTCAATTGTTCTGCACCTTCTGCAACTAAACGTTCCCTTGGCAACAAAGAATCTTCCTGAAATGAAATACTATACATAAAAAACCTCCTCATATCCTTATTCGGAAAAAGAAGAGGAAAATAAAAAATCTGAGAAATAATTGGCACTAGCCCCATAAAATGAGACACAAGA
>NZ_KV813991.1:0-70037 GCF_001813805.1 Streptococcus sp. HMSC066F10 | reverse complement strand
AAGTCTTATCAAGCTGGTGGAAGAATACAAAAACGTCTGCTCAGTATCCGTCACTCTGGACTGTTTTGGTATCAAACGATCCACTTTCTACCGTTGGAAAGCAGAAGGTGAGAAGCCTAAAAAAGGGACGAGGTTGTAGAAAAAATCGAGCGAATCTGTATGGGAAATCAGGTTATCTACGGCTACCGTACCATCACTCGATTGCTCAAGAAGAGGGATAACCTTGTCATCAATCCTAAAAAGGTTTATCGTATCATGAAGGAGAATGGTTGGTTCTGCCGTGTACGTCCTAAGAAGGGACTGAGTCTAGGTAAGCCCTACTATGTAACAGAAAATAAGCTAGACCGTGATTATCAAGCAGAAAAGCCACTGGAGAAGCTAGTCACAGACATGACCTACCTCTACTTTGGAAACTGTAAACTCTACCTTTCCTCTATCATGGACCTCTATAATCGTGAGATTGTGGCTTATACAATCTCAGATTGTCAGGATACGGACTTTGTGTTGGATACTTTGAACCAACTGAATGTGTCTCAAGGAGCGCTGTTGCACAGCGATCAGGGCTCTGTCTACACCTCAAAAGCTTATTACCAGGCTTGCACAGAAAAAGGCATCACCCGCTCTATGTCCCGTAAGGGAACACCAGCAGATAATGCCTGTATCGAATGGTTTCATTCTGTCCTAAAGTCTGAAACCTTCTATCTCCATAACTGGAGAAACTTAACCAAAGATAGTAGAACAGATATTGTCAAATCTACATCATATTTTATAATGAAACTAGAATTCAACAGAGATGAAACGACCGGTCTCCTGTAGATTACAGAAATCTGGTCGCCTAAAAAGGTTTTTTCTTCTGTCCCATTATTGGGGTGCAGTACCGATTCTCAAATTTTTTAAGTTAGTATTTACATTTCAACAATTTTACCTGTTTCAAAATAAACAACCCATTCACAGATATTTTTGGCGTAATCACCAATACGTTCTAAGTACGAAATAACTTGGAAGTAATCACGACCTGTAACAATCAAATCTGGATTTGACTTAATTTCTTGCGTTGCTAAGTCTCGAATATCATCAAAGTACTGATTGATTTTCTCATCCATAGCAGCTACTTCATAGGCCTTATCCACGTCGCCATTAAGGTAAAGATCAAGCGCTGCTTCCACAAAGTTCTTAACATCACGCCCCATCTTGCTGATTTCTTCCTCAACAGACTGGATGCGAACTTCTCCTTTCATGCGGATCGTCGCTTGTGCAATGGAAACGGCATGATCCCCCATCCTTTCCACATCACTACTTGCTTTCAAAACTGTAATAACTGTGCGTAAGTCTTGTGAAACTGGCTGCTGCAAAGCAATAATTTCCAGAGATTTTTTCTCCAACTTTACTTCATATTCATTTACTTCTGCGTCTTCTTCGATAACCTCTTTTGCTAATTCACGATCGTGGGTCACAAATGCACGAACTGTGCGATTAATCTGTGACAAAACTTCATTTCCCATTGCATAAAATTGGTTATGAAGTTTTGCTAAGTCTTCTTCAAATTGTACTCTAAGCATAAATTTTCCTTTCCTAAGATCTAAAGAATTTTATACGAAAATCCATCTTTTTACATAATTCTTGTCTACAAGCATATGTGCATTTATATATATAGGAAATCGGTAATCTCCAAAACATTAGAAATAACCACAATATTGTAGTGAACAATTACAATCTCTAACCAAACTTGCCTGTGATATAATCTTCCGTTTCCTTATGAATCGGACTGAGGAACATCTCTTTCGTGGCATTAAACTCAATCAAATCACCATTTAGGAAGAAAGCTGTCTTATCTGAAATACGACTAGCCTGTTGCATTGAGCGGGTTACGAGTAACATTGTATATTGATCTTTCAGCCCATGAAGTGTTTCTTCAATTTTTCCTGCAGAAATGGGATCAAGTGCTGATGTTGGCTCATCTAAAAGGATGATTTTCGGACTCGTCGCCAAAACACGAGCCACACAGACACGTTGCTGCTGACCGCCTGACAAACCAATCGCTGAATCATTCAAACGATCTTTCACTTCATCCCAAATAGATGCTCCTTTTAATGATGTTTCAACTACTTCATCTAGTATCTCTTTGTCTTTAACACCATTGATTCGCAAACCGTAGACAACATTTTCATAAATCGTCATTGGAAATGGATTGGGCTGTTGAAAAACCATTCCAATTTCTTTGCGAAGCTCCACCGTATCTGTCCGTGGACTGTAAATATTGTGCCCGTTATAAATTACAGTACCTGTCGTTGTCACCTCTGGATTTAAATCACCCATGCGATTAATTGCTTTTAAGAGTGTTGATTTTCCCGACCCAGAAGGACCAATCAAAGCTGTAATCTCATGAGGCAATACATCCAACGATACACTATTAAGTGCTTTCTTTTTGTTATAATAAACCGACAAGTCCTTGATTTGTAAAATAGGTTCTGTCATTCTGATAGTCCTTTAATAAATTCTAATTAATCAGCAATTTTCTTAGCCAAAATGACCAGAAACATAGTCATTTGTAGACTGTAACTTAGCATTTTGGAAAATATTGGCTGTTTCATCATATTCGATTAAATCACCAAGATAGAAGAAACCGGTATAATCGCTCGCACGCGCCGCTTGCTGCATGCTGTGGGTCACGATGATAATCGTATAGTTCTTCTTCAACTCTAACATCGTTTCTTCTAACTGCGCTGTTGCGATTGGATCGAGTGCAGAAGCAGGTTCATCCATTAGAAGTATTTCTGGCTTCACGGAAATGGCTCTGGCAATGCAGAGACGTTGCTGCTGACCGCCTGATAACATCAAAGCAGATTTATGAAGGTCATCCTTTACCTGTTCCCACAGAGCTGCTTGTTTTAGAGATGTTTCTACAATTTCATCTAAGATTTTCTTATCCTTAACACCGGCACGTTCATGCGCAAAGGTGATGTTGCGGTAAACAGATTTGGCAAAAGGATTTGGTCTTTGAAAGACCATTCCGATATGCTTCCGCATTTCATAGACATTGATATCTGGGCGATTAATGTCAATACCTTCATACCAGATCTCACCAGTGACCTTAGCAATGTCAATCGTATCATTCATCCGATTCAAGCTGCGAAGATAGGTTGACTTACCAGAACCTGAAGGCCCGATAAGAGCTGTAATCTTATTTTTCTTGAACTGCATATCAACCCCTTTAATGGATTCGTTTTTACCATAGTAAACATGCAAACCCTTCGTTGATAAAACAACCTCTTCCTCAGGAAAAGTAACGATATGTTTTTCATTCCAGTTATATTCTGTCATTTCTTCTCCTTTTAGGCAGATGTTAATTTCTTATGCAGATAACTTCCGAGCTTACGAGCTCCAAGGTTAAAGATTAAAATAAAGATAAGAAGTACTGCCGCTGATCCAGCTGACACTTCTACTGCATCAGGAATCGTTCCTTCACTATTGACTTTCCAAATGTGAACAGCCAAAGTTTCAGCTTGACGAAAAACAGAAATTGGGCTAGTTACACTGAAAATATTCCAATTTGACCAGTCAAGTGCTGGGGCAGACTGACCTGCTGTATAGATAAGCGCAGCAGCTTCCCCAAAAATACGTCCAGAAGCTAATACAATCCCCGTCACAATACTTGGTAACGCTTCTGGAACGACGACATGGACGATCGTTTCCCAGCGAGAGATGCCAAGTGCAAGTCCAGCTTCGCGCTGTGTATGATGCACATGCTGTAAGCTGTCTTCCACACTACGTGTCATCTGCGGTAGATTAAATACAGTCAAAGCCAAGGCTCCAGAAATGATTGAGAAACCATATTGGAATTGAATAACAAAAATCAAATATCCAAAGAGACCCACAACAACGGAAGGCAAGGAGGATAAAATTTCAATACAGGTTCTGACAAAATCTGTCACTGGGCCTTTTTTAGCATATTCAGACAAGTAAATCCCTGCTCCCATTGATAGAGGAATGGAAATAATCAAGGTGATAACTAACAGAAACAATGAATTATAGAGCTGAATTCCAATTCCGCCGCCCGCTTGATAGGAAGACGATTGTCCAGTCAAGAATTTCCACGAAACATGAGGTAAGCCCCTTACTAAAATGTACAAAATCAAGGAAGCAAGAATAGCAACAATGATTCCTGCAATGGTATAAAGGACGCCTGTTGCTAATTTATCCATCTTTTTAGCGTGCATAGTTCTTCTTACCTCTTTCCTTTGTAATCAATTTAATCACAGTATTGAAGGCTAAACTCATCAAAAGAAGAACCAGAGCAAGCGACCACAAGACATTGTTATTAACGGTTCCCATAACGGTATTTCCAATTCCCATTGTTAAAATAGAGGTCAAGGTTGCAGCAGGTGTTGTCAGAGAAGTTGGGATAACCGCTGAATTTCCGACAACCATTTGAATCGCCAAAGCTTCACCAAAGGCACGAGCCATTCCAAAGACAATAGCCGTAAAAATACCTGAGCGAGCTGCTTTTAGCGTCACACGCCAAATCGTTTGCCAACGAGTCGCTCCCATTGCCATACTAGCTTCTCGATAATGCCGCGGTACAGCACGCAGGCTATCTGTTGTCATAAAGGTCACCGTTGGTAAAATCATGACAAAAAGAACAAAAATTCCTGATAAGATTCCAAAACCTGTTCCACCAAAGATACTGCGAACAAAGGGAACAACTACCTGTAATCCAATAAATCCATACACAACCGATGGAATTCCGACTAGAAGTTCAATAGCTGGTTGTAGAATTTTTGAGCCTTTAGGGGAAACCTCCGTCATAAAAACAGCTGCTCCAATTGCAAATGGTGTTGCTAATAAAGCTGATAGGAGAGTTACGAGGAAAGAGCCCAGAATCATTGGTAAAGCACCGAATTCCCTACCGGATGGATTCCACCTTGTTCCAAAAAGAAAACTGAAGATGTTTACTTTATTAACAAAGAAAGTCGAAAGTCCTTTCTCCGCTACAAATAATAAAATCATTGCAACGACAAAAACAATTAAACTCATGCAAAGAAAAGTAATGGTTTTTCCAAATGTTTCTAAACGAGAGTTTTTTGACTTTGTCAGCATTTTTTTTGCTACTTCGTTCATGTTATTCCTAAATTCTTTCTTTTACTTTGAGCTGATAGTTCCGTCAAGACTACGAGTAACTTTCATGTCGTTGATAGGAATGTAACCCATTTTACCAACAATATTATTTTGGACTTCTGCTGTCATCATATAATCTAGAAGTTTTTTAGCTAATTTGTTAGGTTCTCCCTTAGTATACATGTGCTCATAAGACCAAATAGGCCAGTTGTTCGTTGTCACATTCTTCTTCGTTGGCTTGTAGCCATTCAAGTTTAAACTTTTCACACTCGTGTCCACATAAGAAAAAACTAAGTAAGAAATGGCACCTGGAGTCTGTGAAACAATTGTTTTGACCATTCCGTTAGAATCCTGCTCCTGCGCCTGCTTGGCTTCTTTGCCATTCATAATAACACTATCAAAAACTGCTCGACTACCAGAACCAACGGCACGGTTGATGATGGTAATTTCCAAATCTTGACCACCAACTTGCTTCCAATTGGTGTATTCTCCGGTAAAAATTTTACATAGCTGCTCTGTGGTTAAGTTGTTTATCTTAATCCCTTTATTTGCTATGATAGCAGTACCTGCAACAGCGACCTGATGATCAACTAAAGCCTTAGCATTGATACCACTTTTTTCTTCTGCAAATAAATCGCTATTTCCAATATCTACTGCACCGGATTGGACTTGTGATAATCCAGTTCCCGATCCTCCACCTTGCACATTTACAATTTTTTTCGGATTTTCCTCGGTGTATTTATCCACAACTGCTTCAACCAACGGTTGTAGAGCTGTTGAGCCAACTGCTGTTATCGCCTCACCGCGGTTAATCCAGGAAGAACAGGCTGAAAGACCAATGCTGCAAATCACGAGAGTGACTGCCCAAAGTATTTTTTTGTGTTTAATCACATGAAACTCCTTTTCAGATGTGAAAGCATTTTCATTCTAAGATTTCCCTAATCTTTTCACATCTAATCTCACTATAGCATATCTTTAGACATTTGGAAAGATTTTTTATTGAAATCTCAGGCCTTTTGGAAAATAATTTTTCAGAATATTTCCAGTCACTTTTGCAAACCCTAAACCATTACCTTGGACAACAACTTGATACCAACCATTTGCAGTGTTCTGATGGAGATTGACTGTCTCCCCGGCAACGTACTTTTTAAACTGCTCTTCATCAATTTCAATTATGTGCTTTACTTCACTTGGTTTTAAAGTCAGTCCTAAAGCAAAACTCGGTTCAAATCGTTTTTTCTTAAAAACACCTAGGTGCAAACCATTTCTGGCAATTTTAAGTTTCGATAATTCTGGAAGACCTAGTGGCAATAGATATAAATGTTCACCAAAAGTCTGTAACTCGCCAGTTAGCTCTATGGCAAGATGTTCTCTTTGAAACTCTTTCCACAACATCTTCTGCTCCGATGTCAAACAGCTTTTTCTTGTCTTTATCTTTTTAGCTGACTGCTCACCATAAAAACGAAATTTTGCAACAAATTGTCCCTCTCCCTTAAAATGATGAGGATACATACGTGCAGTTCCCGAAAAGTGAATACCAGCCACCATACCATTGATTTTTGGAATTTCAACCAATTCAAGTGGATAGTTTTCTAACAGCCAGTCAACGATTTCCTCGTTTTCCTCTGGTGCCCAAGTACAAGTGGAGTAAATCAACTCACCATTCGTCGCCAACATTTTTATCGTATCTTCCAATATCTCACGTTGAAGCTGTGCACATTGAGCAGGATAAGATTCACTCCAATACTCCATTGCTTCTGGCTGCTTTCTAAACATTCCTTCACCAGAACATGGTGCATCTAAGACAATCAAGTCAAAATAACCTTGAAAGACTTGACTTAATCTGCCAGCTGATTCATTTGTCACCACAACATTTCTCGCTCCAAATCGCTCAATATTTTCTACTAACACTTTACATCGTTTTGGATTGATTTCATTGGAAACAAGAAGACCTGTGTTGTTCAAGTATGACAATAGATGAGTGGATTTTCCACCCGGCGCTGCTGCCAAATCAAGTACTTTCATATTCTGTTGTGGCGCTGCAGCTTGGGCAACCATTTGTGCAGCAGGTTCTTGTGAATAGACTAATCCTGTGACATGCTCTATTGATTTTCCAGAAACTTTGCCATAATAACCCCAGTTCGTATTTGGAATAGGATTTGGAAAAGTTTTTTGCTGCTCTTTTAATGGATTGACCCGAAAAGCGGAAACTGGATCCTCATCGAAAGTTAGAAAAAAAGAGGGAGCCTCCTCTCCCAAAAGATTGTTGTACTTTTCTTCAAATCCTTTTGGAAAATTCATCTAATACTCTCGCTTTCGATATATGTATTTTTTAATTTCGTTCAATTTCATAGTTGGAATCATCATAATACCTTGGTGGCTTTCAAAATCAGGCTCCTCACCCTCAAATGTCAATGTCATATAGCCTAGCTTATCTCCCATAATCGAAGCTGCAGCATAATCCCAAGGCCAAATATAGGAAATATAGGTCAACAGTTGTCCTGATAAAACCTTGCTAAAACTAATCGCAGCACTTCCGTACACTCGAACGCCCAAGGTTTCTTTTGCCAAATCCGCAATTCCCCAATCATTGCGCTCAAAAATACCAGCATTTGATGCCATTAAAAACTGATTTAAAGGGCGATCTTGGTAGGGAAGCAATTTCTGCTCATTGCAATAGACATCAAATTGACCACCGCCGTGATACAATTTATCTCCTATCACATCATAAATGACACCAAATTGACCAATGCCATTTTCAAAATAAGCCAGAACAACAGCAAAATCTGCTTTTTGTGCTACAAAGTTATTCGTGCCGTCAATAGGATCAATGACCCAAACATTGCCATCTGAAATAGAATGACGCAAGCCATTTTCCTCAGCTAAAATGTGATCTGCAGGATAAGCTTCTAAAATCCAGGTTACTAAATTATCCTGAACTTCTTTGTCCATTTGAGTTACCAAATCAGTCGGACTGGACTTGGTCTCAATTTGCAACTGATCATTCAAATGCTCTTTAATATAAGAAGCCGCATTCAGTACAATGTGCTTGGCAAAATTAAATTTCTTTTCCAAGAGAAAACGTTCCTTTCTCCTTTTGTTTTGCAGCTTGAACGGCTCGATATAAAGAATAGCCACTCGCTGTTTCAAATTCACGTCCGATACGCTTTTCTTCAGCTTTGCTTGGAACAATTTTTTTGAATTGTTGATAAGATGCTAATATCTTTTCTGCTGCTATTTTCGCTTCATAAGCCTGCTCAACATCATTCAAAAAAGAAAGCACTGAAGCAAGCTCTTCAGTGCTCCACGACATGTCTAGTGGGTAACGATAATTTTTATTCATATTATTCAATCTCAGCTCTCAAAGTTGCATCGCACAATTCTTGTTTACGATAACCACGAGGCAAAAACGCACGGATTTCGTCTTCGTTAAATCCAATCTGCATTCGTTTTCCCTCTAAAATAATTGGACGACGCAAAAGGCTTGGATTTTCCTCGATTAAACGAAGCAATTCAGAAATTGATAAACTTTCAACATCTAAATTTAATTTTTGAAATATTTTGGAGCGAGTTGAAATGATGTCGTCTGTTCCATTCTCCGTCAGAGAAAGAATATGTTTCAATTCTGGTGCAGACAGTGGACTAGTCATGATATTGTGCTCCTCAAAAGGAACTTCATGATTGGATAACCATGCACGCGCCTTGCGACAACTTGTACAACTCGGTGATAAAAATAGTGTAACCATGCATTTCTCTTCTTATTATTTGTAACTGTTATCATTATACTAAATTTTATGTAAGATTACTAGGTATTTTTACAAATTTTCTCCTATTCTTTTAGGAAAAATAAGAAGCTTAATACATGATTTAGTGGTTATCATTTTCAGGAATCCAATATCTTGCGATTTCCTCATCTGCTTGCAATTGTTTGACTAGTTCGTCCACATTGTCGAATTTTACCATATCTCGGATTTTATCCAACCAAAAAATACGTATAGTATCACCGTAAATATCTTGTGAAAAATCAAAAATATTAGCTTCAAAACGAAGTTCATCACCTTCAAAAGTGACATTTTTTCCAACGCTAGCCATTCCGCGATATATCTGCCCATCGTGCTCTACATCAACCACATAGACCCCATCTGCTGGTAAAATAACCCGATCCAAGGGAGCAAGATTTGCCGTTGGATAGCCAATCGTCCGCCCTCTTGCATTGCCATGAACGACAATTCCGCGGGTGGATAGCGAATAGCTCAGCAATTGATTGCTTTCGGCAACATTTCCTGCTAGTACCGTTTCACGAATGCGAGTTGAACTAATTTTTGCTCCATTGAAATTTACAGAAGGAACTATGATAACTTGTCCTTCAAACAGTTTCTCCAAATCCTCTGCATTGCCTCGATCTGAACCAAAATGGTAATCAAATCCCGCAATGACAACTTTTGCTTTCAAACGCGAGATGTATTTTGTAAAAAATTGTTCAGCCGTATTACGAGCAAATTGACTGGTAAAATCAATCAAATAAAGGTAGTCTACACCAAGATTTTTCATTTGCTGCAAGCGATCTTCTGGACTAGTCAAATGAAGCATTAAAGAAGGATGGTAGCGTACAAAGGCCAATTTGGGAGATTCTGGAAATGTCAGCACTGCAATCTTCAAATGTTTTTCTGCTGCCATTTTTCTCGCTTCAGCAAACAAAGCTTGATGTCCTTTATGTAACCCGTCAAAATACCCTAGCACTAATACTGTGTGTTCAATTTGCTGAATGTCTTTTTCATTTTTTATTCTAATCGTTTTCATCACTTAACTATTTTATCACAAAATTTTAAAGAAATACTTTTCTAGGTTTATATTCTTTGTCACGCTTTTCTAAAATGGCTTGTAATTTCCCTTGATAAAAGCCAGCCACCTGTTCTGCCTTGGTATCTATATGAATAAAGCGTCCAAATCGTACTTCTTCAACCTGCTCTTCCGTAAGGTTTACCTTAGGTAAATCTCCTATGCCGAATTCAATGGGCTGCAAAAACGAAAAGTCTCCTTTATTCACCTTCTCATCAATTTCTGCTAAAGTCAATGCTTCTTCCAAAGACATGCCAGCTGCAGCAGTGCGAGTCAGTTGAGACATGTGGGAAGCATAACCCAACTTCGCCCCTAAATCAACTGCCAATGTTCGCACATAGGTCCCCTTGCTGCATTTAACTCGAAAAGGAAAACGTGCCAAGTCACTTTCATAGACAATAGCTCCTGTCCGCTCAAAGTTATAAATTGTCACCTGACGCTTCGGTCGCTCTACTGTCTCTCCAGAACGAGCATACTCATAGAGTTTTCGCCCATTGACCTTGACAGCCGAGTACATAGGCGGCACTTGAGTCTGCTCTCCAACCATACTAGCAATGACTTGATCCACTAAGTTTTCATCCAATATTTCAGTCACAGGGCTGAAAGCAATCTGCTCCCCACTAGCATCCTCTGTCGTTGTTGAGCAGCCCAGAGTAATCTCCCCCTCATAGACCTTGCCTTCCTCCTGCATAAACTCAACCAAGCGCGTCGCCTTGCCCACAGCAATCGGAAGCACCCCGACCACATCTGGATCCAAGGTACCCCCATGACCGATTTTCTTAGTTCCTAAAATTTTGCGCAGCTTAAATACCGCATCATGCGAGGTCATCCCCGCTTCCTTTTTTAAATTGATAATTCCGTTCATTGATTCCTTATTCTGCTAAAAATTCTATTAGTAGTTGATTAAATTCCTTGTTTTTTCAGTCCACAAGAGCCATAATGAAGCTGTATCCAAACCTCTAGTCAGACTTGAAGTAATCGTCGGATAGCCTAAATCTTCATAGAGGGGTAGCAAGGCTTCTATGTCTTTCAAGGTTGCTTGTCGTATCTGCATCGTTTCCTCCTAGTCGTTCTTCAACGCCTCAAACTTAGCTTTCATAGTTGGATTTTTGCGGGTCAGTTTCTTAACGGAGACGTCATCTAGTTTGTTGTTGGCGAGGCGCAGTTGATTGTCTGATGTCTGAAGTGCCTGTTTGACTGCTTCCATTCGCTTAATGGCTTTGTCAATTTCTTCGATTGCCTTATTGAAATTCTTAGAAGCTGAATTATAATTTTTAGCAAAGGCTACTTTAAAGGTTTCTAAATCATCTTCAAAGTGGGTAATGTCAATATTTTGCTCCCGAACCAGAGCCAGCTCCTGCTTGTATTTAAGAGAATTGAGCGCAGCATTTCGTAAAAGCCCAATGAGCTGGATAAAAAATTGAGGACGAACCACATACATTTTTTCATACTCATGGCTAACATCAACAATGCCAGTGTTGAAATAATCATTATCTGCTTCCAGCATACTTACCAAAACAGCATACTCACATTTCTTTTCCCTGCGATCCTTGTCCAATTCTTTGTAAAAATCAGCGTTTTTATGCTTCTTCTCCGTACCGTCTGCTTCATTTTTCATCTCAAACATGATAGAAATGATTTCTACTCCGCTTTCATCTTCCTCACGGAAAATGAAATCTCCTTTAGACCCTCGTGCAGAAACCTGATTATCCTTCTCAAAGTAAGCATTCGGGAATGCAAAACTGCGAACCTTGTTAAATTCGCTTTCAGCGTAGTGTTCTAAGCTCTCTCCAATCGCCTTAGTAGACTGTTGTGCTTTAAAGTTCTTGTAAAATTCTACTTGCTCATTGGCCGCCTTAAGTTGTGCTTCATAATTTTGTTTAACAGATGCAAGGGATAATTCATTTTCTTTCTCTTGCAACAAAAGCTGGTTTTGGATTTGGTCGCGTTCTTTTTCAATATTTGTCAGCGAAGCTTGCAGTTCATTTTGGTGTTCCAGTCGAAGACGGTCTAGTTGGGCTTGTAGCTCTACCAATTCTTTTTCTTTATCCGATAGTTTTCCAGACAAAGCCTGCTCTGTATTCTTTTTGATTAGCTCTTTTTGGGATTCAAAATTGGAAATAGTCGCCTTGAGCTCTTGAATTTCAGATTCTTTCTGACTTAACGCTTGCTGTTGCTCATTCTGTGCCTTTTGTTTTTCTAAAGCTAACGCCTGCTCAATTCGAGCATGGATTTCCTTGTCGAATTCTGTCGTCCGTACCTGAGCCAAGAGCTCGCTGTACTGACTTTCGTTGACTGTAAAGACTTCCCCGCAGTTGGGGCATTTGATTTCGTTCATGGATACCTCTTCATTAATCATTCTTTATAACATCTCATTATACCATTTCTCATGATGATTTTAAATCAACAGCTTAAATATAAAAAGACCGTTGCATATTTGAACAACGATCTTTTTTTAAATTAAGCCTCTATCCGCCAACTGGCAGCACTGCGTCTTTCCTGAATAAAGCGACTATATAATCCTTGTTTAGCAAGCAATTCTTGGTGTTTGCCTTGTTCGACTATACGACCTTGATTAAGAACAATAATTTGATCGGCATGCTCTACTGTTTTTAGCCTATGAGCAATCATGATAATGGTTTTATCCTTTGTCAAAGAATGAATGGCTTGCATAAGCGCTTCTTCATTTTCAGGGTCGACATTGGCTGTTGCTTCGTCCAAAATGATAATTGGATCGTCCTTGATAATGGCACGAGCAATGGAAATCCGCTGCCGTTCCCCACCGGAGAGACTGGGTCCGCCCTCACCAATCTTGGTCTGATATCCCTCTGTCAAAGACAGGATAAAGTCATGACAAGCAGCTTTTTTCGCAGCAGCGACAACTTCTTCATGACTAGCGTCTGGATTTCCAAATTTAATGTTATTTTCCATGGTATCTTCAAACAGATAGACCGTTTGAAAAACAAAACTGAAATTACGAATAAGGCTGTCATAGCTGTATTCTTTTACATCATGACCATCTAAGCTGATGCTGCCATTTTCTATATCCCAAAAACGAGCAATGAGATTGCAAAGAGTTGTCTTTCCAGAACCAGAAGGTCCCACCAGAGCTGCTGTCGTCTTTTCTGGAATATCCAACGATACATCATCAATAATTTTCTTACTTTCATAGGAGAAACTGACATGATCCAACTTGATATTGCTGGTTTTTGGCTGCAAATCTTTTCCGCTAATATCCATTGGTTTAATCGACAAAACTTTATTGACCATATCAACTGACAAATCAACAATGCGAAGAAGAGAAGAAAAGCTACCAACTCCGTCCAGACTTTCGTAAATCATAAAAGCACTGATGAGCATCATGATACAAATCAAAAGGCTCATACTTTCCTGCAGGTAAAAGTAAATGGAGAACAGTCCCATAATCGTTCCAGTCAGCTTGGTAATCATCCCTTGCAGAGCGATATAAGGCAAGGTAACCCAAGTCAGCTTTGTATCTAAATGCCTTTTATTCTCAATAGCATGCAATAGCTTTTTAGCAGATGATTGAACAATATTATAGTTCTTTACTTCCGCAATCCCTTGACTGTATTCTAGCACAACTGCTACCAAATCTGTATCAGCTTGTTGTTTAGCTTCTGATACTTTCCCAGCTTGCCAACGCATCAATCCATTTGGCAAGAGAAACAGTATCAATCCTGCCAACAAGATTAAACCAATTCGCCAATCGTAGATAAATACAAAAACCGTAATAGTTCCTGCCGTTAGGAATCCTTCCAACGTCATCATAACAACCCGAGTCGCAACATCTGCTAGACTTTCAAGCGTATTAGTTGTGACGCTGGTAATTTGTCCCAGACTATTTTGATTAAAATATCCCATTGGCAGGTAGCGCATGTGTTCAGCAATTTCAATCCGCTTATGGGTACAAGTATGATAACCTGCTTCTGTCTGCAACATCGTAACTTTCAGGCTAATCAAAATATTAAGAATAACAGACAAGAGCATCATTCCAAGAGAGAGCCATACAGTCTGCATAGAAACATCATTGTTAATGATAGCCATAACAACCAACCCATTAGCTGGAATCCGAAAAGCAATAATGAAAGCTTTTAGAACCCCTAAACAAACAGAAGTATAGAATTTCTTACGATCTTCTTCCGTACAAAAATCAAAGAATTTTTTCAATGTACTAAGCATCTGCCAATCCTCCTTCTGTCATTTTATCGCTATCCTTTACTGCAAGATGAGCCTGCCACATAGAAGCATAAAGCGGACAAGTCTTTAGCAAATCTATATGTCTTCCTTTTGCCTCAATACATCCTTCATTAACTACGACAATCTGATCTGCACTTGCAATCGTTGAAAGACGGTGAGCAATGACCAGAAGCGTACGACCTTCTATCAAATGAGCTAAGCTAGACTTAATGAGAGCTTCATTTTCAGGATCGGTATAAGCCGTTGCCTCATCCAAAATAATGACTGGTGCGTTTTTCAGCATAGCTCGTGCAATTGCAATCCGTTGTCGTTCTCCACCAGATAAATGATTACCACCAGTTCCAACACGGGTCTCAAAACCATTTTCTAAATTACTAATAAAATCATAGCAGCCGCACTTGCGAGCAATGTCAATCACTTCTTCATCCGAAGCAGCGGAATTACCCATACGAATATTTTCCATAATCGTTTCATCAAAAAGGTAATTATCCTGTGTGACATAAGCAATCTGACGACTGTAATAATCAAGAGGTAGGTTTCGAATATCTACGCCACCAAAGGTAATACTACCAGAATTGACATCCCAGAAAGAAGCTATAAGTTTAGCAATCGTAGATTTCCCTGAGCCAGAAGGGCCGACAAGAGCAGTTACTGTATCAGGCTCAATCGTTAAGGAAATACTATGCAATACTTCTTCCTTATCTGAATAACCAAAGCTAACATCTGTCATTTGAAGTTCTGTTCCTTTTGGAATGTCCGTTAATTCTGTCGGACGAGGCAAATCAGGTTTTTCCAAAATAGCAATCACTTCACCAAAGATTGTCGCAATTTTCCGTAAATCATCCATATAGGAAGCCACTAAAATAAACGGCGTCAAAAGGCTAAGAGACAGAATGATTAGTAAAATAAAGTTACTAGCTGTTAGGCTACCTTGAAGGTAAAAGAGAGTTCCAAAAGGGAGTAAGAAAAGCAAACCAGACGGCAAGAAAGCTGTAACAATGCCCATTTCAATACGCATTTACGCATCCATTCAATAAAGCAATCAGCTCCTTCTTTGGCAGCCCTGACAAATTTATCGTAAGAAAATTTCTCTTTTCCAAAAACCTTGATAACTTCAATCCCATTGATGTATTCTACTGCTGTATCATTGAGCTTCTTCGTTTTCTCGACTGTATTTTCAAAATCACCTTCGCTCTTGCGTAGCATATTCCCATAAGCTAAGATAACAATCAGGATTGTCAGAAGCGAAAGCATGGTTAGGCGCCAATCAATCACTAACATTGCAATTAAGATAATAAAGGGACCAAATAGCCCGGATGTAAACTCAGGAATTAAGTGTGCCAAAGTTACTTCTGTGGCATCCACTCGCTCAACAATGATATTTTTGTAAGTTCCAGAAGATTGACTTAAAACCGTTCCCAGAGGCAATTTGGCCAATTTCTCTGTCAGACGATAGCGCATTTCTGCTAAAATCTTAAAGGTTGCTGTATGAGACAAGAGCGTCGAAATCCCGTGAAATCCCCAATGTGCTATCCATGCCAGTCCTATCCAAATGGACTGAAGAACATAAAAATTCCAATCTCGATTGCCTTGTAAGAGCTGATTGATGATATTTCCTACAAAAAAATAAGGCAAAAATCCGCATAAAACAGATAAAAAGGCAAAAACAAGACTAACAATAAAATAAAATTTGTGAAGAGAGACAAATTCCAGTATCCAAGATACAACCGACTTTTTCTTCATACAAATCCCTTCTTTCTCCTAAAAAACAAATAAAGAACCCTAGTCAAACAATTCATGATATGCTGTCATTTAATTTATACTTATATTATAAATTCTGACAATTCTAATGTCAAACAAAATAAAAAAGTGAGACAGAAATCAGTAGTTTCGTAGAAACCTGATTTCTATCCCACCTCCACACAGCTCGAAAGGTTTGGAGAACCTTTCGAGGTTGGAAATAAAGTCAAATGAAGCTTGAAAAAGTAGACACTGCTATCAGTTTTTATATTTTTGTGCCATACGTTCAATCATTTCTGTTATTTGCACACGAATCTTTGTTGGCTCCAGCACTTCCACATTGTCTCCAAAAGAGAGAATATAGCAGTACAGACTATAATCATTCGGAATTTCTATCTCTGCATACAAGTTTCCTTGCTCATCTTCTTTGACTGGACAATCCAGTTCATCATATACTCTGAAAGCAACTTTTTTATTAAATTTCAGCTTGACTCGTACGACCTCTTCTAATCGCGCTTCTTTTTCCAAGCTAACATTGTCAAAGTTATCTGCAAAATGTTGTGGTAAAAGCTTTAGCTGGCTTATGCGAGAAAGTTTAAAATAACGAAAATCATTTCGGACTAAGCAAAATGCATGAAGATACCAGGATTGTCCTTTAAAAAACAGGCGAACTGGTTTTACTTGACGCTGGGTGAATTCCTCTTTGTTGCTAACATAAGAAAAGGAAATCACTTGCTTACTGATGATTGCATTTTTCAAATTCTGAAATAGCTCTTCATATTTCTTGCTATTGGACCAGCTGGTAAAATCTACTTCTATCCAGTTTGGTTGGTTCAATTTAAATAAAGCCGATAGTTTGGTCAAAAGCTCGTTTTCATGCAGAAGACCCGTAACCCCTAATCCTTGTAAAGCAACCAACAGTTGCTCTTTTTCCGATTGATTAAGCAAAGAACTATTTAGGACAAATTCCTCCGTCAGTCGAATGCCTCCGTCTCTGCCTTATGTCGTGTAAATTGGAATACCTGCGCTGCTAAATCGGTCAACATCTCGATAAATCGTTCTAACAGATACTTCAAATTGTTCTGCCAGCTCCTTCGCTGTAACGTTATCCCTTTCTAAAAGAACATACACTATTCTAAATAATCTACTCTCTGTCATAGACCGTGCCTTTCCATGAACACCTTATCTCAATTTCTCTAAAATCTTTTGAAAAGTCTCTTGATTGCTCTGCCAGTATAATATATCAGGCACCTTTTTAACTTCTGTCCACATAAAATCAATGTGCTCATCAGAAATACGAATATCTTTTTGCTTTGTTTCCACAAGAAAAAGTGTTTTAAAAATGGTCAAGTCTTCATCAATAACAACTGTGTAATGACCGACTTGCAACAGTTTTGTTAGCTCGATTTCCAGTCCAGTTTCTTCAAAAATCTCACGAATACAAGCTATTTCAGAACTTTCACCATTTTCAATGCCACCAGTAATCGGTTGCCAGAAAGAAAGTTGTTCAGTTTTAACTTTTAAGAGCAAAATTTCCTTAGCAATCGGGTTATAAATCCAGACTTCAATGGAATATTTCATCGCAGTAGTCCCTTAGATTTCACTTTTTCTCAATTGGTGCAACACTTGCCAACAGTTTCTTTAATCCAACCTCTGGGAAATTGATTTTCAATTCTTGGCTACTATCGCTGCCTGACACTTCCAATACCGTTCCGTCTCCCCATTTTTTATGGTGAGCAATATCACCGATAGCCCAATCAATAGTCGGCTGATTAGCAGCTACATTCTTACCAAATGGCAACTGGCTTGAGGAAATGCTGCTCGGTGCAGCTTGCCGCTTGCGTTCCTGCAATGCTTGAGCGAGACTCATTCCTTGACCAAACTGAACAGTTTTACCATTCACATAGGAAGCTTTAAAGGATGTATTAGCAGGTCGAGCCAAGCCTTGATAATCTAGCAAGCTTGAGCTAATTTCATTGAGAAAACGAGTTGGACGATTGTAATTGGTTTTTCCGTATAGCAGGCGCGAGTTTGCATTGGTTAGGAACAAGACTTTTTCAGCACGAGTAATTCCAACATAGGCTAATCGGCGCTCTTCCTCTAGCTCGTCTTCATCTTCAGCCGCACGACTAAGTGGAAAGACATTCTCTTCCATACCAATGATGAAAACCACTGGAAACTCTAATCCCTTGGCAGCATGTAGCGTCATAAGTGTCACTTCCGAGCTTTCCTGATTGCCATCATCTGTATCCGCAATCAAAGCCAAATCATTGAGAAAACGGCTAAGTCTGTCTAAACCAGTCTCTTCAGTATCATTTTCTGAATCTTCGTCAAAATTCTTAGTAACAGAAAGAAATTCTTCGATATTTTCAATCCGAGCCTGACTTTCCAGTGTAGCTTGAGCTACTAATTGCTCGGTGTAACCAGTCCTTTCAAGCACCAGCTCTACCAATTCTGTCACGGTCAATTCGTCCAATCGTTCGCGCAGATTCAAAATGAGATTGGCAAAGTCAAAAACAGCCTGAGCAGCTTTCCCCTTGACAGGTGAGAGCATAATCTGCGAGGAAGCATCTAAAAGAGACATCTCTTGACCAGCTGCAAAATTACGAATTTTCTCCACTGTACCCGGTCCAACACCCCGCTTGGGCTCATTGACCACGCGCTCAAAACTAATGTTGTCGCTAGTGTTAGCAATAAGATTGAGATAGCTGATGACATCCCGAATTTCCTTACGGCTATAAAACTTAGTCCCCCCCACCATGGTGTAAGGAATATTAGCTTTGAGGAGAGCTTCCTCAATATTCCGAGATTGGGCGTTGGTTCGGTAAAGAACAGCAAAATCCCGATAGACATAGTCAGATGTGCTAGATAGCTCATCAATGGTTTTAGCCACAAAGAGAGCTTCGTCTTGCTCATCATTAGCCCGATAATAGACAATATCCTCACCATCAGCATTTTGTGTCCAAAGATTCTTTGGTCGACGGTTGCGGTTATTTTTGATCACATCATTAGCAGCTTGCAGAATGGTCTTGGTTGAGCGATAATTTTCTTCCAAAAGAACAACTTTAGCTTCAGGATAATCCTTTTCAAAATCCAAGATATTTTGCATATCAGCACCTCGCCAGCCATAAATAGACTGGTCGGCATCTCCTACCACACAAATATTTTTAAAGCGTGAAGCTAACAGTTTAACTAGTTGGTACTGAGCGTGGTTCGTATCTTGATACTCGTCCACATGGATGTATTGATAGCGCTGCTGGTAATAAGTCAACACATCTGGATTTTTATCAAAAATGCGCAAGGTCAGCATGATTAAGTCATCAAAATCCATCGCTTCTGACTGACGGAGTTCTTTTTGGTACATCTCATAGCACTTCGCCACAATCTCTGTGTACATATCTCCTGCTAAAGCTACATAGGCCGCTTCATCAATCAAATCATTTTTCGCATTGGAAATCGTGCCTAAAATAGCTCGTTCATTCCACTTTTTAGGATCTAAATTGAGCGTTTTAAGAATTCGTTTCATCAGAGTCCGTTGCTCACTAGGATCGATAATCGTAAAATTTCGGTTATAGCCGATATGGTCCGCTTCCCTACGCAAAATCCGCACGCACATTGAGTGAAAAGTCGCAATCAAGCAATCTTCTGTTGCTGGATTGAGAGTGTAAGCACGCTCCTTCATCTCACGAGCTGCTTTATTGGTAAAAGTAATCGCCAAGATATTCCAAGGATTGACTAACTTTTCATCAATCAAATAAGCAATACGGTGAGTTAAAACACGGGTTTTCCCAGACCCAGCTCCTGCCATAATCAGCAAAGGTCCTTCCGTTGTTTGAACCGCCTCCGCCTGACGATCATTCATACTAGTTAATAAAGGATTCATCTTTTTTCCTCTTTCAAAGTCAGTAACTCTATTATAACAAAAATCACTCATAAGCTAAACTAGAAAAGAAAATCTTTGTTTTATTTTCTTACTATATAAAAGTTTGAAAAATCACTTAAAAAGCGTTATAATAAACATTCTGAAAGGAAAATGCATGAATAATCCAGCAAAGAATCTTAAACTCGCAGAGCGTGGTGCTATTTTAGCCATTCTAGCCTATATCGTTTTATCCATTGCTAAAATCATTGCCGGTTCTGTCTTACAGTCCTCTAGTTTGACAGCCGACGGTTTTAACAATGTTTCGGATATTGTTGCTAATATTGCCGTCTTGATTGGACTTCGCATGGCACGTAAGCCTGCCGATACAGATCACAAATTTGGTCACTGGAAAATCGAGGACTTAGCTAGCCTTATCACTTCTCTTATCATGTTTTTTGTCGGATTTGATGTTTTAATTGACACCGTTCAAAAAATCATCTCTAATCAAGAAACGACCATCGATCCCTTAGGAGCCATCATCGGGATTATTTCCGCCTTGGTCATGGCAGGAGTGTATTTTTACAATAAAGCCTTAGCAAAAAAAGCGCAGTCTAAAGCACTCGACGCTGCTGCCAAAGACAATTTATCTGACGCTATCACTTCGCTTGGTACAACCATTGCAATCATCGCAAGCGCCTTCAATTTCCCGATTGTAGATAAACTGGTTGCTATCATTATTACCTTTTTCATCCTTAAAACGGCTTACGAAATTTTCATGGAATCTTCTTTTAGTTTATCAGACGGTTTTGATGAAAATCTTTTAAAAGAATACAAAGAAGCCATTTTAGAAATTCCTAAAATTTCCCGTGTTAAATCTCAAAGAGGGCGGACTTACGGTAGCAACATCTATCTTGACCTCATTTTAGAAATGAATCCCGACTTGTCTGTCTATGAAAGCCACGAAATTGCCGATCAGGTTGAAAATATGCTCAAAGAGCGCTTTGGTGTCTTTGATATTGACATCCACATTGAGCCTGCTCCTATCCCCGAAGATGAAATATTGGACAATGTTTATCGAAAGCTCTTTATGAGAGAGCAATTGGTTGAGCAGGGAAGCCAATTAGAGGATTTACTAGCACCTGAATTTGTTTACATTTCTCAGGAGGGCTGCCAAATGAACAAAGAGGAATTTCAAATCGAAAAAGGAAAACAATCTCCTATCAAAAATTTTCAATTAACTTCTATCAGCCAAAAAACCAAATTAATTTGTTACGAAGAAGACGGGATTATTCATACCAGCCTTTGGCGTCGTCACGAAACGTGGCAAAATATTTTCCACCAAGAAACACGAAAAAACGAGATAAGAAAGTCGTAATTCCATAGAATCGACTTTCTTATCTCGCTCCCACAAGGCTAATAAGGAGTTTTGCTATAAAAAACAAGGCTGAGATAAAAATATTCTCAGCCTATATTTTTGGAGAATTTATCAGTAAAACAAACTAATTTGTCCCTCGTTTCTCAAAATCAATAAATCATCAAACCCCAAGCCCTCACTAAGATGATACTCCTAGCAAAAACTTTGGGTTTTGTCTTTACTTCTTCTGTGGGTGATTGGTGCAACAATCAGATGTTCTCTCATTGTTTGACTTCATCTGCCGCAATATCCTCACCAAACCACTTATCTGCTATTTTTTGAAATTGACCTGTTTGATATAATTTTTTAAATGCTTGATTTATGTTTTCAACGAGCTGCTTATCCGTTTTTCTAGCACCTACTGCAAAGGATTCGCTATCAAATCCAGCTGGGAAAACATAATAATCCTGCAAAATTCCTTCTTCTTTTAAATAATAATTAGCATAAACTCGGTCAATCAACAACCCATCAATCCGACTATTTTGCAAATCAATCAACGCCTCTGTAAAACTTTGATATTGAGCAGCTTTGTGATTTTTAACTAGATTCTTCAAAAGCTCTGGATGAGCTTCAAACTCATCGTAACCCGAAGAACCCGTCTGAGCACCAAGAATTTTATCCTTCATGTCAGCTGTTTTTGCAATGTTCGACGATTTTTTAGTAACCAGTACTTGTTCATTTTTCATATAAGGAATGGTGAACTGTACTTTCTTCCACCGCTCATCGGTTGCAGAATAACCGTTCCAGATGAGGTCAATCGTTCCATTTGTGAGCTCTGTTTCTTTCATATCCCAATCAATCGGCTGCCAATTCACTTTTACCCCATATTCTTTAAATACAGCATTTGCCAAATTAATATCAAAACCAACGTATTGACCATTTTTTTGTTCAAATCCCATAGGAACAAATGTATTGTCAAAACCAATAGTAATGCTCTTTTTTTGTTGGTATTTTGACCAATTATCTACTTTAGGGTTGCTAACATTACTACAAGCTGTAAGGAGCAAAAAAGAAATCAAACTACAGATCGCAAGGACGTAACGTTTTATCTTCATATTCTCCTCCTATTTAAGCTGAACTTTAAGAATCGTATCTGCGATATTTTCCGCAAACTGCAAATCATGGGTCACTACAATTTGCGTCATTCCTAGCTCACGATTCTGAAGAATCAACTTTTCAACTTCAAGACGCAATTCTGGATCCAATGCGGAAGTTGGCTCATCATAACCGATAATTTCTGGGTCAATCATCATCGCACGAGCTAATGCTACACGCTGTTTTTGACCACCTGATAAAGAATAAGGATAAGCATTTACATGTTCTGCTAACCCCAATCGGGTCAATAAGCTAATTGCTTTCTTTTCTGCATCCTCTTTTGTAAAATTTTTTGTTTTAATGGGTGATAAAGTTAAATTCTCAAGAACCGTTAAATGTGGAAATAGCTGAAAATCTTGAAACACAAATCCCAATAAATTACGTTTTTCAAGTTCATCCAAGGGAAGCTCTTCGCCATTGTAAATAATGTCACCCGAATCAATTGTTTCCAAGCCAGCTAACATCCGCAATAATGTCGTTTTCCCGCCGCCAGACGGTCCTACAATGGCAAGAATTTGCTTTTCTGGCACTTTTAAATTCAAGTCGGAAATAATTTGCTTTTCGCCAAACCGTTTGCTAATATTCTTCAATTCTAACATAAGCGCCTCCTACTTATAGTAACTATATCTCTTTTCAACTTGCTTCGATATAATCGTCACAAGACCAATCAAGATAAGGTAAATAGCCCCCGCTATAAACATCGGTGCTAAACTCGCATCACGATTGGCTGCAGTCCGACTAGCCAAGATTAAGTCGGAAACACCAAGCGCATAAACAAGAGACGTGTCTTTTACCAACGTCATCACTTCATTAAAGACACTCGGAAGCACCACTTTGACAACTTGCGGTAAAATAATAAACCGTATCGTTTGAAATGGTGTAAACTTCAAAACCTTAGCCGCCTCATATTGTCCTGCTGGAATAGATAAAATCCCACCACGGAAAATTTCGGCGAAATAAGCAGCATAATTTAGCGTGAATGCTATGATAGCTGCTGGAAGCCGATCCAAACGCACACCAATGTTTGGCAAAACATAATAAATAAAAATTAGTTGTAACAAAAGAGGTGTACCGCGCATAATCCAAATATAAATATTTATAAGCCAATGAAGCAGCTTAAAGTGAATTTGCATTAAAAAGGAAATCACAATTCCAAGTGGTATGGATAAAACTAAGACTAAAACAAATACTTGTAAAGTCACCAATGCGCCATTCAATAAGCTTGGCAAAACTTCAAAAATATAGTTCATGCGTACACCTCCTAAATAAATATTTATCATTATATCAAAAATTTTTATATATTCAACATCTTTTTGAAAATATATTCATGAATTTTTACTAAATATCACAAAAACTTCATTTTCCAAAGAATAAAAAAAACAAAATAGTTGAACTACTTTGTTTTAATAAATCCCAATTGATTAAGCGGGAGTACTCTAAATGAGATAACTCCTTTAATTTGTTTCTCTGTAATCAAGCCAAACATCCGACTATCTTCCATATCTTGCCGATTATCATTCAGAATCAGATATGACTGCGCTGGAATTTTATTTGCATTCGATTTAGTTAATGTCTGAATGGTGAAATCATGAGTAAAATAACCCGTACTAGTAGCTTTTGCTAAGTACTCTTCCTTAGCCTTCGTTAAATAATCTTCTGACTTGATTTTATTATTTAAGTAAAGAACATCATCCATATAAACAACGGAGTCATTTCCTAGACCAATGACACGTCCGACATACTCTTTTCCCTTCACCTCGTACAAGACAAAATCATCTCTTTTGATTGCTTCATTTTTATTGGCAATAACAACATCTTTATCTTGCAAAAAATGATTCGCATCTTTTGCAGTAATCCTGTATGGTGTAAAAATAAAAATTCGCAAATAAGCAATGATTATCACAACAATAGATAAAAAAATAACATTCCTAATTAAATCTCTTTTAACCATAGTCTCTCCTCTTCTTCTACTCATTATATCATGTTTTCAGAAAATAAACAAAGGTAGGAAAGTCAACTCTTATCTCTGCCCCCATTTACAACTAAAAAGCCTATCAATCAGATAATCATTGGATTGATAGGCTAGTTTTCTGAATGAAATAGATTAACGGACTGTACGGATACGCATTGTGTTTGTTCCACCAGTTCCGACCGGAACACCAGCTACAATCACAATATTGTCGCCAGATTCCACAAGACCACTTTCAAGAGCAACTTTTTCAGCAACTTCAAACATATCATCAGTAGATGCCGGTTTTTCAGTTACTACTGGAATAACACCCCAGTTCAACATCAATGAACGTTGTGTCAATTCATCAAATGTAATTGCCAAGATGTCAGCATCTGGACGATATTTAGAAATCAAACGAGCTGTATTTCCTGATTCAGTCATTGTTACGACCAATTTGATGTCCATTGAGTTTGTAGCATCTTTAACAGCTGATGCCACAACTTCTGTTTTAGAACTACGTGCGTAATCAACTGATGACAAGCGTCCATACTCATTCAATAGAGTTTGAGCGTTTTTATCAATTGTAGCCATTGTTGTTACAGATTCAAGTGGGTATTTACCATTTGCAGATTCGCCTGAAAGCATTGTTGCATCTGTTCCGTCAATAACAGCGTTAAATACGTCTGATACTTCTGAACGAGTCGCACGTGGTTTTTCAGTCATTGTTTCAAGCATGTTTGTTGCTGTGATCGCAATTTTACCTGCAGCATTGACTTTTGTGATAATCATTTTTTGGTAAACTGGAACCATTTCAAATGGTACTTCGATACCCATGTCACCACGAGCAATCATGATACCGTCCGCTACTTCAAGGATTTCATCCAAGTTTTCGATACCTTGTTGGTTTTCGATTTTAGCGAACAATTTCACATGTCCATTACCAGTTTCTTCACAGATTGCACGAACTTCATTAACATCTTTTGCAGTACGTACGAATGAAATAGCGATAAAGTTGATTCCTTGTTCCAAACCGAAACGAATATCATCATTGTCGCGTTCAGCAAGCGCTGGGAAAGGAATTTTTGTATTTGGAATATTAACACCTTTTTGTTTAGCGATAATACCGTCGTTTTCAACTTCTACTTCAAATTCACGTGTAGCAGGATCTTTTGCAATAACGCGAAGACCAAGTTTACCGTCATCAACAAGAACTTGTTTTCCAACTTCAACATCGTCATAGATATCAAGTGCACCAGCAACATTCAATGCGATAACTTCACGAGTTGATTTGATACCTTGTTTAGTTGCAACACGGATTTTTTCACCTGTTTTGTAAGAATATTCTTTAGCATCGCCTTCAAATAATTCTGTACGGATTTCAGGACCTTTAGTGTCAAGAAGGTAACCAACTTTTTGACCAGCAATTTCTTCAGCACGATGAACAGTAGCCATACGGTCACCTTGCTCTGCGTGGTCACCATGTGAGAAGTTGAAACGGAAAGTGTTAGCTCCAGCTTCGATCAATTTAGCGATATTTTGCGCTGATGCTTCAACGTCAAGCTTTTCGCCCCAATATCCGTCTTCACCGAATCTTTTACCACCACGGATTTCTACCGCAGGACCTAAAGTTGCAACGATTTTTACACGTTTATTCATGATATATGAAAACTCCTTTTTATTTAATGGTCTTTATGACCAGGATAACAAATTAAAATTACATTGAAATGCTACGGTTTAATTTAGCGAGATCAAGGTCAGCTTTATGTGGATTATTAACAATGATCTTACCGTCTTCTGTTAAACTAAACAAAGCACCTTCTTCTGCTGTACCGAGGATTGGATTTTCAACCATTTGTTCGTTGCGAATACCAACTGCAACACCACCAATACCTTTTTTAAGAAGGCTAACAGCATGCGCCCCCATACGAGAAGCAAGAACACGGTCACGAGCAGTTGGTGAGCCACCACGTTGGATATGTCCAAGTTCGGTCACACGAAGGTCACTCAAATCACCAGCTTCTTTCAATTTCTTACCAAACTCATTCGCTGACATGACACCTTCTGCAAGAACGATAATGTTATGCTTCTTACCTTCTTCATAGCCACGTTTAATGCTAGCGACGATATCCTCAATCTTAAAGTCTTCTTCGGGAACGATGATTTCATCGGCTCCTGTAGCAATACCAGCCCAGAGAGCGATGTCTCCAGCATTGCGTCCCATGACTTCAACAACAAAAGTACGACGGTGACTAGATGATGTGTCACGAATCTTATCAATGGCGTTCATTGCAGTTGTTACAGCAGTATCAAAGCCAATCGTGAAGTCTGTGCCAACAATATCATTGTCAATCGTACCAGGAAGTCCAACAGCTGGGAAACCATGTTCTGTCAAACGCATAGCACCATGGTAAGAACCGTCACCACCGATAACTACGACTCCTTCGATGCCATGTTTTTTAAGTTGCTCAATTCCTTTTAATTGTCCTTCTAATTGGGCAAATTCTGGATAACGAGCTGAGTGAAGGAAAGTACCACCACGTGAAATAATATCTCCAACTGATGCGGCATCAAGCGGATAAATTTCACCAGCAACCATGCCGGCATAACCGTCATAGATACCGTAAACTTCCATTCCTTCTGAAATTGCTTTACGAACAACTGCACGGATAGCAGCATTCATACCAGGGGCGTCTCCACCACTAGTTAAAACAGCAATACGTTTCATTCATTTGTGCTCCTTTTTCTTTTTACATTCACCCTTGATTATACCACAATCAAAATCAAAATTCTTCTTTTTTCCTAATTTTTTATTGATAAATCGTTTTCATGGTTATTTTTTTCAATTCTTCTTGTAATTTATCTGATTTTTGAACACGATATTGAGAAATTGCTACTGTCTTTCTTTCATTTTCATAACGGATAACGACTGGAATATCTCCTCGAAATTGCCGTAAAATAGCGGATATTTCTGCATCACTTTCATGATCTTCTACTTGTATCCAAAAACGTTCGGTGATAGCTTCCTGCAAATGATTTAAAATCATCTGCAAACGATTCTCTCGTTTCTGAATCCGACCAGTCAGATAATAGAAACCTTTTTCATGCAAACCATTGCCGAACTGTTTAAAGGTATCTGGAAACACTGTCACTTCCATTTTTCTTTTAGCATCACTTACTTGCAAGAAGGCCATATTTTCCCCCGTTTTGGTACGGATGACACGAATGGACAAAATCTCTCCTAAAATCGTTGCATGATTGTTTTCAACTAGCTCTTGAATAGGGGTAAAGGATTGAGTAGCAGTTTTTGCAAGCTTTACCAAAGGATGCTCGCTCAAACCGACACCGATGATTTCTTTTTCTGACTCGAATTTCTCTGCTTCTGTATAATCCTCTGCTTCTGTCCAACTGTAATTTGTATCTGCAAAAAGACTGCCCAGCTCATCCGCAAAGACAAATAAGTTCGGAAGATTTTGTAGAATTTTTTGGCGATTCTTTTCAAATACATCAAACAAACCGACTTGTACCAAAGGAGTTATCAACTGAATCTTATGATATTGCGTTGGCAACTTCATAATAAAATCTTCCACATTTGTAAATGGGCGGTTTTCAATAATCCAATAAGCAAAATCTCGTGGCAAACCTTTGATATTTTTCAGTCCTAAATAAATCTGCTTATCTTGAAACTTATCTCTATAAGGAATGTTATTGATATTTAAAGAAGCAACTTGGAAGTCGAATTCTAGCGCATCTGTGATGTAATCACTGCTTGAATAATTCAGCATAATATCAAAGAAAATATCAGGATAATGCACCTTGAAATAAGCCAACTGAAAAGCAAGTGCAGAATAGGCATAGGCGTGGCTGCGGTTGAAGCCATAACCTGCAAACTTTTCCATAACTGCAAATACTTCTTTTGCTTTAGTTTCAGAATGCCCAAGTTCGAAAGCTCCTGTGACAAACTCTGCTTCCATTTTGTGCATTTCGGCAACATTTTTCTTACCCATGGCACGACGTAGAATGTCAGCTTTTCCGAGTGAAAATCCTCCAAACCGCTGCGCCACTTGCATTACTTGCTCTTGGTAAAGCATAATACCGTAAGTTGGCGCCAAGATGTCTTCCAAACTTGGATCCAGCATTTCCACCTTTTCTTGTCCATGCTTTCTTCTGACAAAATTATCTATATAGTCACTAGCTCCTGGACGATTGAGTGAAGTTGTTGCAACCACTTCTTCAAATTGAGCTGGCTGCACCCGTTTCAAAAGGTTAATGGCACCTGCTTGCTCAAATTGAAAAATCCCTTTGGTTCTGCCAGCAGCGAAAAGCTGCAAGGTTGCTGCATCTTCTAAGTTAATCTTTGCAATGTCAATAGCGACACCGTATTTCTCCAAAGCTGCTTCTTTCATTCGTTGAACAAAAGTCAGATTGCGCAAGCCAAGGAAATCCATCTTGAGCAGACCGTTACTCTCAACACCATGTGCATCGTATTGCGTGATATACATATCTTCCCCGTATTTAAGTGGAATGTGATCTGTCAAATCATTGTCACTCATCACCACACCCGCTGCATGGATAGAGGTTTGACGAGGGTTCCCTTC
Source organism: Streptococcus sp. HMSC066F10 (assembly GCF_001813805.1). Classification (NCBI taxonomy): domain Bacteria; kingdom Bacillati; phylum Bacillota; class Bacilli; order Lactobacillales; family Streptococcaceae; genus Streptococcus; species Streptococcus sp. HMSC066F10. Next base: position 41,208 of record NZ_KV813991.1, on the reverse strand, counting down.
AATTTTTTTCGCAATTTCAAAAGCTTTTTGATATTCCAGCTTACTGTTAATAATCTGACGAAAAGACATATTTTTTTCATAAGCTGAAGTCAATGTGTCACGAAAACTGATTTTACGAGTAATGTTGGTCAATTCATATTCTGGCACCCCGTAGCGTTTAAAAACGTCACGAATTGCTTGCTTAGCACCAAAAGTAGAATAGGTCACGATTTGCGCTGTATGCATCGTCCCGTAACGATCGCGGACATAGCGGATAAATTCCGGGCGATAGACATCGGGAATATCAGTATCAATATCAGGCATAGTATAACGTTCCAGATTTAAAAAGCGCTCAAAAAGGAGGTTCTTTTCGACAGGATCAATCCCTGTAATCTCTAGCGCATAGGCAACCAGACTTCCAACTGCAGATCCACGCCCCATACCCATATAATAGCCCTGACTACGACCAAAACGCAATAAATCCCAGACAATCAAAAAGTAGTCGTCAAAACCCATTTGGTGGATGACAGACAGCTCTTGCTGCAATCGCTCTTTATAAACCAGACTATTTAGCCTTTTTTTCTCTAGCCCTGCTTCTGCTCGTTCTTGTAATTCTTCTGCTGCTGGCCGTTCTGGATTAAAACGTGGTAATTTCAACTCTGTATTGATTTCGTAATGAATGCCTGCAACTAGCCGCTTTAAATTATCCAGACTTTCTGGATAATTTTCTTGAAAGGATTGTGTGAATTGCTCAGGTGATAAGAGATACTCGTGATTTGGCAAATTTCCAACTTCCCGCAAGCTACTATTTTCACGAATGGCACATAGCATTTGCAAGGTTTCTAAATCGCCTGTATCAAAATAGCGAACTGTCTGCAAAGGTAAGGTTTCATGAGAAAATGCCTTCTTAGGAGTGTCAGGAAATACGCCAATATAAAACTCTCGTCCCAAGTCTAAGGCTTCAATGTCCTCAAACACAGGCACAATAATCGCTATCCCTTCCAATAAGTGCTGAAATTCTTCCCACTTGCTTTTTCCTATCATCTTTAAAGTAGAAAGTTTCATTAAATTGCGATAACCTTGACTGTCAAGAGCTAGAAAGCGAAGATTAAGAGGAAGTCCAACATAATCCAAGGTCATTTCTACGCCTAAAAGCGGCTGAATTCCTTGCTCGGTCGCCGTTTCCATGAAATGATAAGCCCCATAGAGATTATCAATATCCATTATCCCTAGAGTTTGATAGCCTAAATTTTTAGCTGTTTCTACATATTTTTTTATAGAAATCAAACTATCCATAAATGTATAAACAGTTTTGGTATCTAATTGAGCAACCACGGCATCCTCCTTTGATCCTTCTTTTTTCTATTATACTAAATTTATGGCTTGCTTGCTAAAGAAAAAATAATAGAAGTTTTTTATAAAGGCTTGCTTTTTTTTTAAAAATATTGTATTATTTAATTGGTACAAAGACACAGAAGGAAGGAGAAATTATGAGTTGGACTTTTGATAATAATCTTCCCATTTATTTACAAATCATGGACAGGATAAAACTACAAATCATCTCCAATCAACTGCATGCTGGCGAAAAGCTACCTGCTGTTAGAGAATTGGCTGCTGAAGCGGGGGTCAATCCAAATACAATCCAGCGTGCTTTATCTGACTTGGAAAAGGAAGGGTTTGTCTATTCTCAACGAACATCAGGACGTTTCGTCACAGATAACCGCGACTTGATTTTACAAGCAAGACAAAAACTTTCTGAGGAGGAAGTAAGAAAATTTGTAGAAAATATGACTCGCTTCGGTTATCACAAAGAAGAATTACCAACTATCATTGCAGATTATATAAAAGGAGTTTAGTAAATGGTATTACTTGCATTTGAAAACGTCTCAAAATCATATGGCAGCACACCTGCTTTAGAGCACATCAATTTTGAAATTGAAGCTGGAAAAATTATAGGATTGCTTGGTCCAAATGGCTCTGGAAAAACAACCATGATAAAACTAATCAACGGTTTACTTCAACCAAATAACGGAAAAATCCTCATCAACGGGCTTCAACCGTCGTCAGAAACTAAGAAAATCGTATCTTATTTGCCAGATACGACCTATCTGAATGAAAATATGAAAGTCAAAGATGCTTTGCAGTATTTTCAATCTTTCTATGCAGACTTTGAGATAGAGCGTGCACAGGCACTCTTGCAAGATCTTCATATTGACGAAAATTTGACATTCAAAAAATTGTCTAAAGGAAACAAGGAAAAAGTTCAGTTGATTTTAGTCATGAGCCGCCAAGCCAAACTGTATGTTCTGGATGAACCTATTGGAGGGGTTGACCCAGCAGCGCGGGACTACATTCTAAAGACGATTATCAACAATTACTCACCTAGCGCTTCTGTTCTCATTTCAACACATTTGATTTCAGATATTGAACCAATCCTAGATGAAATCATCTTTATTGATAATGGCAAGATTGTTCGACAAGGGAATGTAGATGATATTCGCTATGAGTCTGGTGAATCTATTGACCAGCTCTTCCGCCAAGAATTTAAGTCTTAGAACAAAGGAGATTGACTATGTTTTGGAATTTATTAAAATATGAATTTAAAAATGTAAATAAGTGGTATTTAGGATTATATGGAATCGTACTCTTTCTATCTATTAGTATTGGACTTTGGCTAAGACATTTTGCAAATGGAAGGAACTTTTTCGACCGTTTGCAGTCTTCTACTAATGAAGCAGGGAGTATGACAAGTACTTTCTTCGGTTTAACAATGCTGATTTTCTCAGGTCTCCTTGTAGCACTTGCCATTTCAACACTCTTTCTGATTATTCGTCGCTTTAAAAATAGTGTTTATGAAAGAGAAGGATATCTAACGCTCACTTTACCAGTTAATGAACATCAAATTATCCTCTCAAAATTACTCGGTGCTGTTATATGGACGATTCTTAGCACACTTGCATTGTTTCTTAGTTTTGGAATCATTGTTCTTATCGTAGGGGTAGCTTCTCATACACAATTTGAAATGGGAACAGTTCTACAATTATTCGGCAATCACTTTTGGAAAATTGCTAGTGAACTATTGAAATCATTTGGATACTATCTTGTAGCCCTTATTCCAAATATCCTATTGATTTATCTCTCTATCTCTATTGGTCAACTTTTCCAAGACCACCGCACCGCTATAGCCTTTCTAGCTTATTTTGGAATTCAATTTGCTCTGATTATCGCTGCTAATCTATATGTTTCAGCTTTCCCATCGCTTTCAACTTCTTTAGGTAGTTTGAGCGGAGTCATAACCTCTCTTATTTTGGGGCTTATCTACTATACTGGAACGTATTACATCCTCAAAAATAAAGTGAATTTGCAGTAGATAACACAAGCTGATAGCAATACTTATATAAACAATAAAGTCATGAGATTCATCTTACTCATGACTTTTTTATTATGTGACTTTCAGTCCGTCTCGCGGCCTTCGGTGCGAGACAAATAAATAGTTCATCTAAAATTTAGTTTGAAAATTCATCTTTTTCTATCAGATAATCATAAATTTCCTGCACAGTTCCTAGAGCCATAAGCTCCTGCTCCTTGACTGTTTTCTTCAGTTCTTGATAAATATGGCTGTTTTCAATAGCTTTTTTTTCTGCTTTTTTGTTTACTTGCATCACTCCATCTTGAATTGTCACAAAGTCCAGCTCTTCAAATATCTGAATCATCTTTATGAGTAGAATTGGGTCAATCTTGAGATAAGCAGCCAGTTCTTTGAGCTTATAACGAATGTCAAACTCTGGAAATTGATAAATTGTTTTATAGAATTTGGCAAACTGGTCTCTCGTTCCGAAACCTGTCAGATAATAGGGCTGAGCAATCTCATTTTTAAAGTAAATTGCTTCAAAATGTCCTTGCTGAATGATTACTTTGAGCTGATTTAGGCGTTCAGGCAAGTCATACACCACAACTGCTCTGCTCTTTTCCAAATTAGGCATTTCTTCTGAAAAACGCAGGACGGGCACATTTTCAGGTAAAGGAGCATTTTTACCTCGGATATTAAAGAGCTGAATCCCATTGACCCTAGCATCCACCAGCATAAGCTGGAGACTAGTTTGACCATTCCATTTATTGACCGACAGCGTAACCGCCAGCTCTAAGTTTTTAGTTTGGGAAAATTCTGTCGCAAGATTACCTAGACCAAAAGCTACGACCTCAAAAACTGCGTCAGCCTGAGAAATTTTCAGCTTAAGGTGAGTATTCCCTGCTCCCATGGTGCGGGCATTTTCAATTTTAAAATCTTTCAAATAAAAAACAGGCTTTTTATTGTCCATGCCAAAAGGAGCTAACTTTTCAAAGTTTTTGAGGGTCTCTAGTGTCAAATCTGGCAAGGATAATTCCTCATCCAAAAAGAGCTCATTCTTAGTGGACAAATCCACTTGATTATCTTCAATATATGCTACCAAAACCTGGCTGAGTGCTTCTAACTTGCTGGCCTCTAGAGTCATCCCAGCTGCCCCTGCATGCCCACCAAAAGCCACAAATAAATCTCGATGAGGGTCTAACGCTTCAAAAATATCAACTGCTTCAATGCTGCGGGCGCTGCCTTTTGCTAATCCATTCTCAATATTCAAGACGATGACCGGCTGGTGTAATTCTTCCAAAAACCGCCCTGCCACAATTCCCAAAACACCTGGATTCCAACCTTCACCGGCTAGAACCTGAACAGGTTTATTGAGATCAACCATGGTCTTGGCTTCATCATAGATCTTCTGAACAATTTCTTTGCGCTCTTCATTTTTATGGTTAATCATAAGGGCAATGTCACGCGCTTCTTCCTCATCAAAGCCCGTCAGAAGTTCAATAGCAGGATTTGGATCATCAAGTCGACCTAGAGCATTGAGTCTGGGAGCTATCTGAAAACCAACTGTTTCTTCATCCACTTCATTTTCCTGAATACCTGCAATCTTAAAAAGCTCCTGCAAGCCGATTCGTTGAGTGTTTTTGAGGACACTTAGCCCATATTTGACCAGAATGCGATTTTCATCTGTTAGGCTGACCATATCTGCAATAGTTCCAATAGCGACTATATCTAGCAACTCTACTTGTACTTCCTCTAAAAGAGCAGTCGCTAACTTAAAAGCTACACCGCAACCAGCTAAATGCTTAAAAGGATAATCAGCTTCCGGATGTTCTGGGTGAATAATTGCATAAGCATCAGGAAGTACCTCTGGCATAGAATGGTGATCCGTCACAATGACATCCACTCCCATAGACTGAGCTAGTTCGATTGCTTCATGTCCTGCAACTCCATTATCCACTGTAACGATGAGTGAAATTCCCTGATTTTCAATAAAATACTTGTAAACACTTGCGTTAGGACCATAACCGTCTGTAAATCGATTGGGCAAATAGACCTGACACTCTGCTCCAAGTTGTTCTAGTGCTTCTTTAACAATAGAAGCCGAAGTCATGCCATCCGCATCATAATCTCCATAAATCAAGATCTGCTCATAATTTTCAATCGCTTGACGAATGCGCGTCACTGCCTTATCCATATCATGCAGTTCATAAGGATCATGCAGCTGGTCCAAACTAGGCTCTAGAAAATCTCGCAGTGCTTCTTCTGTCTGGATTCCTCTCTGGTAGACCAGATTAGCTACCGAAGCCTCCAAGCCAAGTTTTTTAGCTTTTTTAATAAAGCTCTCATCTGAAAAATTTGTGGCAATCTGCCAATCATATTTTGATGTAATCATGCTTTTATCTTTCTGTTGCAATATAAAGTCTATTATAACACGAAAAGACTAGCTTTCACTAGCCCAAACCTCCAATTTTATACACAAGCATTTATCTAATAGCTTTTACCTCTATAAATCAAACCCGTGCAATTCAAATCCGACAGTTCCCGAAATCCTAAAGAGCGATAAAAGGCTAAATTTTTGTCTGACTGCTCTGTTATTAGCTGAATCTGATAAACATCTGCAAATGTCTCCAGCGTTTTCCGAACCAATTCTCGACCGATACCTCGGCGCTGATAAGACGGAAAAACTAACAATTCCTGAATGAAAACACTAGAAAATCCGTCTCCGACTGCTCGAAGGAGACCAACTAACTGTTCCCCATCATAGGCTGATACAGTAAACAGTGAATGCTGAAATGCTTGCTCTAACATATCTGCTCGTTCTGTATAGTTAGTCCAGCTAACAGATTGGTAAAGCGGAAGCAAGTCTTCAATAGCAATTTGTCTATTTGCAAAGTAACGAATCATTCTCGTCTCCTTTTTGCAGCCAAATATGTTGAAAAGCAGCAATATCACGATAAGGAGACTGTTGGCAAACTGCAAGCTCTATCTTCAACATCTTTTCCCGCCAAGCGACTGCTGTTTTAACTGCATTGTCTTGCAAGCCATAAAAAATTCGAATTCCTTGATAATTCTGAACAGTCAATTCAGACGTGACCTTTTGTAATAAGTCTGCTAAATCATAATAGGTTGCTTGTCCCATTGTATGTGATTGATAAGACTGCCCTGATAATAAATCTAACGCTAAATTCGTATCATTTGCAAACACTACTGTCTGCATAATTCGCCCCACTTCATTGTGCTTAACGAACGAAATTTGTCCGCCTTTTTTCAACAATCTGCTAAATTCAGCTAGATAAAGAGCTGGTTCATCCACATACTCCAGAACATTGTGGCAAATGATAAGGTCAAAACGAGCACTTGGAATTCCCTTCAACATTTCTAGACTGCCTTGTAGTTGCTGATAATGGAAATTCTGCTGACGTTCTGCAATCATCTCGTCATTTGGTTCTATAGCTATTACCTGATTGTTTTGTGGCAAAAAATCCGCCACCAAACCAAAACCACTCCCAAAATCTAATACCTTTTTATTTTTTATATGTGCTAACTGAGCAAATAGAATCTCATAATAAAGCTTCCCCCATGCTTGATTTAAAAATTCCTTGTAAGCTGCCACGTCCATAAACGTCTCCTACTTATAATTGAACATTTTACTAGCTAGTCTGTCACCAAGGTTGGGAAAAAGCGTATAGAGCTTGTGAGCCGCCTTCAGTGTGAAAGGCATGATCAACTCTCGCTGCTTTTTCCCAAAATTGTTCACAATCTGCTTAGCAACAGTATCTGCTTCTAAAATGTATTTATCAACCGCCTTGACATAACTGCCGTCAGGGTCAGCTTTGTCGAAGAAAGCCGTCTTAATCGGTCCTGGATTAACCGTCGTCACATAGACATTGTAAGGCATCAACTCTAAACGCAAAGCATTGGAAAAACCGATAGCCGCAAACTTAGTAGCTGAGTAGAGACTAGATTTAGCACTAGCAATCAACCCAGCTGTACTAACAATATTAACAATGTACCCACGTCCCGCTTGCTTCATTCTCTCCCCAAAGAGACGAGATAGATTCATAAGAGCAAAGGTATTAACTTCAAACATGGCATGAATATCCTCGTTGCTAATCTTGTCAAATTCTTCAAAAATCCCGTAACCAGCATTGTTGACTAGAACATCCACCTGAGCATACTTCTGGTAAATTTCTTCAGTAAAAGCTTCTAAAGCTTTGTAATCCGTAATATCCAACTCAACGAATTCGCAATGCGTATGATTTGAATAAAGTTTTGTTAATTTTTCTTGACTGCGTCCCACTAAAATCAGCTGGTCATTTGGCAACAACTTCACCATTTCCTGAGCGACACCGCCACTAGCCCCTGTAATAACAATTGTTCGCATGTGTCCTCCTTATTTTTCTTCTAAAAAATCCGTTTGGTTTTCAACCTCAAAAACAAGCGTTTTTGTATTCAATAGACTAATGCTGCAATGTTTGACGTGGAATAGATTGCTTTTATTCGTCCATTCTATCTGGTTCACTAAATGATAGATAATGTTAATCACTCCACCATGTGTGACCACAATTTGTGTCTCATCTGAGTTATGATTTTCCTTCAAAAAAAGTTCAAACCAAGTTTTTATCCGTTGATAAAATTCTCTCGGACTTTCTCCATTTGGATAATGTTCGTCCATTGCAAGACTTCTAAAATAAAGACGAGGAAATTTTTGATCAGCCTCGCTATTTAACATTCCTGCCAAATCGCCATTATTCGTTTCGCGTAAGTCTCTTTCTTTCTCCAATGGCAGTTGAATTGTCTCTGCTAAAATTGTTGCAGTTGTCTCAGCTCTTTTTAAATCACTCGTAATAATTTTCGTAAAGTGATAGTCTTCTTTGTGTTGTGCTAAATAATCCGCCAAAGCTTCGGCTTCTCTTTTCCCCTCAGGAAGCAAATCAAGCTGACTCCAGCCACCTCTGTGTTGATCAGAATCTTTCCCATGTCTGACAAATAATATGTTCATGATTTCCTATTTCCTTTAAATTTTAAGAATTATCCTTGCCAAAATTTCATAGTTCTACTTCTTCTAAATCCTTGACCAAGTGAACGTTCTTAAAAATGGAACTGGCATCTCTGCGCATTTGACCTATATCTTTTGATAGAAAGCGTGCGCTAATATGATTGAGAAGGAGGCGCTTGACACCAGCTTCTTTAGCAACTTCTGCTGCTTGTAGATTGGTAGAGTGACCGTGATTGCGAGCGATTTTCTCATCTCCTTTACCATAAGTGGATTCGTGCACCAAAACATCTGCATTGACAGCCAGTCGCACGCTGGCATTTGTTTTACGCGTATCACCTAGAATAGTGATGATTTTCCCAGGTCGCGGAGCTGAAATGTAATCTGCTGCTATAATCTTCGTCCCGTCCTCTAGCACTACATCTTCTCCATTTTTTACCTTACCAAAGAGAGGGCCAAAAGGAACACCTGCGACTTTCAATTTCTCAGCATCCAATGTACCTTCCAAATCTTTCTGCATAATGCGGTAACCCACACAAAAAATACTGTGGTCTAGTTTCTCTGCATAAACTGTAAATTTATCAGTTTCTAAAATTTTCCCTAAACTTTTTTCGTCAAACTCATGAAAACGAATCCGATAAGGCAGGCGAGACCCCGACACACGCAGACTTGTCATGACAAAACTTTTGATGCCAACTGGTCCATAAATTTCCAAATCTGTCTGTTTTTCATTAGCCTGAAAAGAGCGAGTAGCCAAAAAACCCGGCAGGCCAAAAATATGATCCCCATGCAGATGAGTAATAAAAATTTTTCTGATTTTGCGCGGTCGAATCGCTGTCTCTAAAATACGATTCTGAGTTCCTTCGCCACAATCAAACATCCAGATTTCATTGATTTCATCCAATAGTTTCAAAACCAGACTAGAAACATTCCGAGCCTTAGAAGGCTGACCAGCTCCTGTACCTAAAAATTGTAGTTGCATATTTTTCTTTCTATTTTTCTTTAATATAAATCATAGCAGAGCGATTCTGCGAGCGATAGTAAAGCTGACCAGCATAGTCTTGAGCCAACTGGATTAGCTCTTCCTGATTGTACCCTTCCAGTTTCAGGCGACCATCTGCTAGCTTATAAAGATCTGTCAGAGCAGAGAGCGGCTGCTTTTGGACTACTTCTTCAGGAATTGCTGGTATCATCCGAATGACATTTTCCTCTTCATAAACCAGATAGTTAGGAAAAATCTGAGCAATTTCAAAAAGCAAATTGGGCTCAATTTCCTCTGGAGTTTCCGGAAAAATCAAGCCAGTTTCGACTTCATTTTCAAAGCAGAAACCATAAGACCTACCTGAAAGATTCAAGCGAATAAAAGGCTTTTCCTCTTCAAAGTTAGGGTGGTCGTTAAAAAGAGCCAATTCTTTACTTAATTCTAAAAAATAATCCGTTGCAGCTTCCGGACTCTTTTTTTGATAGAGTTCCGAAAAATACGCATTTATAACACTTGGCGGTGGTGTGATAAAGGTCAACTTTTGCGAATCGGACAACTTGTCCAAAACCTTTCCTAGATAAACACGGTCTAAGCTCGTGAAACCGCCATATTTAAGTGCTAATTTGATATAATCAGTCATAAAATTCTTCTAGTCTCCATTTATTCTTTTCTGCTATATGGCCAGAAATTGTTTCACTTTCTTCCAGATACTCTCTCTTATCAATGATTGCCAGACTTTCTAATTCATGTAACTTATAAGCCTTGCTAGGACTAACCTTGATACGAAAAGGGACAAAGAGTTCTCTCATCTTATTCAACAGAGCATTCTGCAAAATTGCTCTGCTATTTTCATTTTTCGCCGAAATCAGGGCATAGGGAGTTAAGGTTGGAGTGAAATTCTCTACTTTGTCTGCTTTATTATAGAGGGTCAAGCGAGGAATATCTAGCATATCCAAGTCCTTCATAATAGCCAAGACTGTTTTTTCATGCTCTTCGTGGTTAGGGTCGCTAGCGTCAATCACATGAACCAAAAGGTCCACATTTTTGCTCTCTTCTAAAGTAGATTTGAAGCTAGATACTAGCTCGGTCGGTAAGTCTTGAATAAAGCCGACTGTATCCGTCAAGGTCACATTGAGCCTGCCTGTCAGATTGACACTTTTGGTTGTCGCATCCAAAGTAGCAAAGAGTTCGTCCGCCTCATATTGGCTCTTGTTGGTCAAGATATTCATAATGGTAGATTTTCCAGCATTGGTGTAGCCAATCAGACCGACTTTAAAAACACTGGAGTCCAGACGTTTCTCCCGTACAGTTGCGCGGCTTTTCTCTACAATTTTGAGTTGGCGCTCAATATCGTGGATCTGATTGCGAACACTACGACGATTGAGTTCCAACTGACTTTCACCAGGACCGCGGGAACCAATTCCCCCTGCCTGACGGCTAAGCATAATCCCCTGTCCGACCAAGCGAGGCAAAAGATATTTAAGTTGAGCCAAGTGAACTTGAAGTTTTCCTTCGTGGCTTCTAGCCCGCATAGCAAAAATATCCAAAATTAATTGCATGCGATCAATAACCTTAACCCCTAGAATTTCTTCCAAATTGATATTCTGGCGAGGTGTCAGACGATTATTGACAATGACGGTGGAAATCTCATCTGCTTCTACCATACGCTTGATTTCTTCTAATTTTCCAGCACCAACAAAAGTCTTGCTGTCATACTTCTCTCGTTTCTGAGTGTAAGAGGAAACCACCTGAGCACCAGCAGTCTTGGCTAAACTGGCTAATTCTTCCATAGACATAGCAAAATTAGCCGCCCCCTGCAATTCTACTCCGATGAGGATCACTCGTTCCTGCTGTTTTTCTGTTTCAATCATTCAAAAATTCCTCTATATCCTGCATGATCCGTTTTTGGGCATTCGGATCTGAGACCTGATAAAAAGTAGCATTCATGCGATTTCTAAACCAGGTTAGCTGTCGTTTGGCAAAGCGACGAGTATTTTGTTTGAGTTTATTGATAGCTTCCTCCAAGGTCAACTCTCCAGCAAAGTAGGAGAAAAGTTCCTTGTAGCCAATTCCTTTGCTGGCTTGGACATGTGGATAGTTGTCATAGAGCCACTTTGCCTCTTCTAAAAGACCAGCCTTCAGCATTAGATCTACTCGCTGATTGATACGCTCATAAAGAACTTCTCTGTCATCGTTCAGACAAACCAGCAGGGCTTCATAGTCAGGCTGTTTGTTTTCAAGTTCATTCCCAAAATGAGCAATTTCCAGCGCTCGCATAGCTCTCCTACGGTTAATCTGGGAAATTTCCAATCCAAGCTCTGCTATTTTGCCAAATAGTTCCTCATCATTCAAAGTATCTAGCTCGGCTCGATAAGCTAAAATCTCCTCATGAGAAGCTGAACCACCCAGATGATATCCTTCCAGCAAACTTTGAATGTAAAGCCCCGTTCCGCCTGCAATAATCGGCAGTTTCCCTTTTGCTACAATCATCTCAATAGCAGCCTCGGACTCCTTTACAAAATCAAAAGCCGAATAAGACTCGGTCACTTCCCGTACATCTATCAAATAATGAGGAATCTCCTCCTGCTCATCTGGAGTGACTTTAGCCGTTCCGATGTCCAGTTTTCTATAAACTTGCTGACTATCACCACTAATAATCTCACCATTGAAACGTTTTGCGAGGTCTATGCTGAGAGCTGTTTTTCCGACAGCAGTTGGTCCTACAATTACAATTATCTTGGTTTTCATCTTTTCCCTTGAAAAAAATTTAATTTTTCGTTACTATATATTATAACATAAATAAAGTTCAGAAAAGGAGAAATCTCATGGCTAAAGGATTTGTTAAAGGTGTTGTAACTGGCGTAGCTGGTACTGTTGCTGCTGTTGCAGGTGCAGTTTATACATTCAAGAAAAAAGTGATTGAACCTGAAGAAAAGAAAGCAGCTTTCATCGAAGAAAACCGTAAAAAAGCAGCTCGCAAACGTGTATCACACTAAAAATCATTCATTTCATATAAAAACTCCAATGGATAACTCACTAGAAAAATGAGTATCTGTTGGAGTTTTTTTACACGTTCTTTCTCATACTATAAAAGATAGTTTTTTATTCATAACGCAAGGATTCGATTGGATCCAATTTAGAAGCCTTATTAGCCGGCAAAATACCGAAAACAATCCCGATAGTTGCAGAAAAGAGCACACTTCCGACAGCAGATACTGTCGTAATGGTAGGTGGAGCTCCGAAAAATGCATCCAAACTATGACCGATAAATGCCACGATAAGAGCTGCTAAAGCAAGCCCAATCAAACCGCCAATCGCTGTCAACACCATTGACTCAATGACAAATTGCATCAAGATATTACCACGTGTGGCTCCAAGGGCTTTCCGAAGACCGATTTCACGGGTTCGTTCTGTTACCGATACAAGCATAATATTCATGACACCGATACCACCAACGAGAAGTGCTATCCCGGCAATCGCTCCAAAAACCACTTGCACAATGGCAACCTGACTTTGGATCGCAGCCAATTGACTGGCTTGATCAAACATCTGGTACTCGCCTTCTCTCACACCAGACAATTTTGTCATCAAGCGCGCAGCTGCACTTCCGTCTTTCAGCACATCATCTAATTTTTTAACATGTACCACGACATTCATAATCTCAGCAACATTGTATTCAGCTGCCAACTGAGTGTTAGCCATTAGTAAATTTCCGTTGTTCATATTGGCTAAGCGATTTCGCGTTTCATTTGGATCTTTATAAACCCCAATCACACGGTAATTATTAGATCCTAGCTGGACAATCTGATTGAGCGCCTTATCTGCACCTCCAAAAAGAATATCAGCTAGTTTCGTATCCAGTAATACAACTCTTGCAAACGTTTGATAATCATTTGATTTCAATGTCCGTCCTGCAACGATTTGGTATTTCTTTACCGTAAAGTAAGTGGAATTGATACCTGTTATAGGAATATTATCCGCCTTTTTCTTACCATAATTTACTGTAGCGGTTGTGTTATTTGTAACATAATAATTGTCAATTCCGTTAATATCATTAACCGCCTGCTTGACCCAAACTTCTTGGATTTGAGGCTCTTCTTCTGTCGAAACTGTCTCATCACCATTTCCACTTTCAGCTTCGTCACGCATCTCTTGATACGTCATAACACCATCACCATTTTTACTTCTCTTGTGTGAGTAAAATAAGGAAACATCTTGCTGTGCACCACCCAGAACATCTGTGAAGGCATTGGACATACCACTTCCTAGAGCCACAATAACCACAACAGACATAACACCAATGATAATGCCCAACATCGTTAAGAAAGAGCGCATTTTATGCCCCATAATGGAGTTGATTGCAAATTTCCAATTCTGCATCATGCTTCTCCTTTCTTACTGTCTGACGAGATGACACCGTCTCGAATAACGATTTGTCGTTTTGCAAAGGCTGCAATCTCAGGCTCATGAGTGACCATGATAATGGTTTTTCCTTCACGATTTAGCTCCGTCAGCAATTCCATAATTTGCTCACCCGTCTTGGTATCCAAGGCTCCCGTCGGCTCATCTGCTAAGATAATGGAAGGATGATTGACCAAGGCACGCGCAATAGCCACCCGTTGCTTTTGCCCACCAGAAAGTTCTGATGGTAAATGGTGCATCCGCGTTTCTAACTCAACTTTTTTAAGATATTGCTCTGCTAAAGCTTTCCGTTTGGATTGAGAAACCCCTGCATAAATCAAAGGAAGTTCTACATTTTGAAGAGCATTTAATTTTGACAAAAGGAAGAATTGTTGGAAAACGAAGCCAATCTGCTGATTACGCACTTTGGCTAGCTTTTTCTCACTAAGCTTGGCAACTTCTTCACCTTCCAAGTAATATTCGCCACTCGTTGGGCGATCCAACATACCAATGATATTCATCAAGGTTGACTTTCCTGAGCCAGAAGGCCCCATAATCGCAACAAATTCACCTTCTTCAACTTCTAAATGAACATCTTTCAAAACTTGAAGCTCTTGATCTCCATTGCGGTAACTTTTGCTAACATTTTTTAAATCAATGAGTTTCTTCATACGATTTCACCTCTTGACCGTCTTTCAAGCTATCTGTTGGATTGGTGATAACTTTACTATCTTTTGTCAAACCAGATGAGATTTCTTGATTTTTAGCATCTGCATTTCCTAGTATCACTTGCACTTTTTTTGCAGTTCCTTTTTCTAGTGTCCAAACATAGTTTTTATTGTTTTCAGAAACAACGCTGCTGACCGGAACTAGAATCCCTCTTGTATTGTTTTTTACTTCAACATTGACGGAAAATCCTTGCTTCAAATCACCAATTTCGCTTGTAATATCTACTGTATAGGGGTATTTTGCTCCTGAATTTGCAGTACCTGTACCAGCTGCTGCTGTATTTTGACTGTCTTTTGGATAATTTGAGATATAGCTGATTTTCCCAGTCCATTTCTTATCTGGATAGACCTTGGACGTAATTGTTACTTCTTGCCCGACCGAAAGATTTGCCAGATTGTACTCAGATAATTCTCCCTTCACTTGGAGGTTGCCGTTATTGACAATATGAACGAGTGTTTGATTAGTACCTGTCGTAGATTTAGAAACATCACGATTGACTTCTACTACAGTTCCATTATTTGTACTGGTGACAGTCGTTGCATCTAGTAATGCCTGTGCTTTATTGATATTGTCCACAGCATCTGCGCGATCGTCCTGCAAATCGTTTAATTGAGAATCCACCGAACGTTTTGCAGACGCAGTTGTTTTATTATCTGCCGCTTCATCACCCGTCACATCAACAGTTGTTCCATACGTTTTCAAATCATAAATTTGGCGATCAATCTTGTTTAAAGCACGAACAGCAGCATCATATGCAGCTTGTGCTTCAACACTCTTGTATTGAACTAAAGCTTGTCCGGCTGTAACTTGATCTCCAACATTTACAAGAACATTATCCAAATCGCCCTTTGTCCCGTCATAGTAGACATATTGCTCATTGTTAGTCGCAACATTTCCTGACAGCAAAACAGATGAAGCAACTGACCCTTCTTTTGCTTTCTGCACTTG
The DNA here is from genome assembly GCF_001813805.1 of Streptococcus sp. HMSC066F10. Taxonomy (NCBI): domain Bacteria; kingdom Bacillati; phylum Bacillota; class Bacilli; order Lactobacillales; family Streptococcaceae; genus Streptococcus; species Streptococcus sp. HMSC066F10. The sequence continues at coordinate 25,824 of NZ_KV813991.1, read as the reverse complement.
AATCGTTTCTTCTTTATCTTTATCAGTAGTACTATTACCATTAAACAATAACATCGTACCTATCGCTCCTAAAACGACGACCACAGTTACACCAATCAAGCTGTACAACTGCCACTTTTTCAATTTTTTCATCTCTTTCTCCTCCTGATGAAAACGGTCTATTTTTATATTATAACACATACGATTAAAAATAAGATAACATCTATAAGAAATCCTTTACTCTTTTAACATCCGTCTCCCTTCTTTCTAGTTATTTTATATTGTGTTAAATATATAATACAATAATACGATTGAATAATCAAGCCTTTCATCAATTTTTGTAGCAGATTTTTGCAATCATTTTCTAAAAACGTTACAATAATTTCATACTACAGATAAAAAGGAGACTCGTATGAGAACATTTGACATCATTGCCATTGGTGGCGGTAGCGGAGGAATAGCAACCATGAACCGTGCTGGAGAACATGGTGCAAAAGCTGCCGTTATTGAAGAAAAGAAATTAGGGGGCACCTGTGTCAACGTCGGCTGTGTTCCTAAAAAAATCATGTGGTATGGCGCCCAGATTGCCGAAGCCATTCGCGATTATGGACCAGACTATGGTTTTACTTCGGATAATCAGCAGTTTGACTTTAAGACGCTTCGGAAGAATCGCGAAGCCTATATTGATCGTGCCCATAATTCTTACAATAATAGTTTCAATCGAAATGGCGTTGAGTTGATTGAAGGTCGCGCCAAATTCATAGACCGCCATACAGTTGAAGTCAACGGCGAGCTTATCCAAGCCAAGCACATTGTCATTGCGACAGGCGCTCATCCGCATATTCCAGCTATTTCCGGAGCAGAATTAGGTGAAACCTCTGACGATGTTTTTGCATGGGAAGAACTCCCTCAATCTGTTGCCATTCTTGGTGCTGGTTATATTGCAGTTGAATTAGCCGGACTCCTTCATGCTCTGGGTGTAAAAACAGACCTTTTCGTTCGTCGAGATCGTCCTCTCCGCAACTTTGATTCTTATATCATTGATGGTCTTGTGGAAGAAATGAAGAAATCAGGTCCTACTCTACATACGCACAAAATACCAGAAAGGCTTGAAAAACTTGAAAACGGAGCGATTCGTATTACCTTCGAGGACAGAACGAGCCACACCGTTCAACACGTCATCTGGGCAACTGGGCGGACTGCAAACACCAAAGGGTTGAATTTAGAAGCGGCTGGTGTTACCCTAAATTCTCGTGGTTTTATAGCAGTTGACGAATTTCAAAATACAACAACATCGGGTATTTATGCTCTAGGAGATGTTACAGGCGAAAAAGAATTAACCCCTGTTGCTATCAAAGCAGGTCGTACCTTAGCCGAGCGCTTATTTAATGGAAAAACTGAAGCTAAAATGGATTATTCTAACATTCCAACTGTTGTCTTTTCTCACCCAGCGATTGGAACAGTTGGCTTGACCAAAGAGCAGGCAATTCAACAATACGGAGCAGAAAATATCCATATTTACACTTCTAACTTTGCTTCCATGTATTCAGCTGTCACCCAACACCGACAACAAGCCAAGTTCAAGCTCATTACAACTGGACCAGATGAGAAAGTCATTGGTCTCCACGCTATTGGCTACGGTGTTGATGAGATGATTCAAGGTTTTGCTGTTGCTATTAAAATGGGAGCTACCAAAGCAGATTTTGATGCGACTGTCGCCATTCACCCAACCGGTTCAGAAGAGTTTGTCACCATGCGTTGAGCATCATAAATGTCTTACTCCCAAAAATTTTCCCACTTTATCTCAATACTCAGAATTGCAATCAGCGCTTCTGACTATTTTAGTTTACACGATAACTTCTTCTCATTCCATAACTTATTCTTTCATACTATCTGCTAGGGAGTGGGACAATTTTTGCCCAACCTCTCCTTTTTCCTATGATTTTTTAGTTGATAAAGAGATACATTTTGTTATGATAATATTAAAGCGATTTTACGAGGAAGTGCTTTTATGCAAAAGACCAAAATAATTCTAACAACTGTCTTATTTATCTTTTTAAATGTCTTTGGACTAATTGCAATTTTGATATTATTCCTTCGCAGTAAAAATAAAAAAAAGTAATATCTCAGAAAAAGTAAACATTTTGAAAAAAGGTGAATTCAGTCTATGCTTTTGCCTTTTTATTTAACCCTTGACATTTTTTTTATTTGTTCTATAATAGTTACCATATTATAAAATAAAGGGTTACAATTATAAAAAAATCATTTACACTCGTTTTACCAGCAATTGGCGCAGCTTTGATAGCCGTTTTTGCTCAGATTACTATTCCTATCGGTCCAGTTCCTTTTGCTTTGCAAAATATGGCAATTGGCTTAGTGGCTACTATTTTTCATCGAAAAGAAGCTCTATTAGCAGTCGCTCTTTATCTTCTCTTAGGCGCTATTGGTCTTCCTGTCTTTGCAGGAGGAAACGGTGGATTTCAAGCACTTGTCGGTCCAAATGCAGGTTATCTCTGGTTTTATTTGTTCTACGCCCTAGTAACAGCTAGTCTAACTTCCAAAAATAGCAGCTTTTTAACGATACTCGTATCAAACCTACTCGGAGATGCTTTGGTTTTTGTCGGTGGTGTACTTGGTTTAATGTTTCTAGCAGTTTTTCAACTTGATAAAGCTATTACAGTCGGAGTCATCCCCTTCATTTTACCAGATCTCATAAAACTGATTGCAATTAGTTTTATCAGTAGACCTATTTTTAAAAGCTTAAAAGATCATCCCTACTTTAAAAATTGATAAAGTTGTCTCACTCCCATTATTAGAACTCACGTGTTGTGGGTTCTTTTTACATTGCTCAAAAAGATTTTTTCATTTTCTTCTTGACAAAAATGACCAACAGTCCTATTATATTTTAAAAGAAAATAACCGACGGTCACCAAAAGGAGCTCACCATGCCTATTAGAAAAGCAGTCCCAAGCGATATTCCAGCACTCAATAATCTCTTAGAGCAAATCTTGCTTGTTCATCACAACGTCCGACCAGACATTTTCCAAGAGAGTAGTCGCAAATTCAACGATGAACAATTGAAAACACTGATGTCTCAAGAACATACACCAATCTTTGTCTATGAAAATGAAGAAGGTAAAATCTTGGGTCACCTCTTTTGCATCATTAAAGAACCACACAGTCTCGTATTGACACCTATCAAAACACTTTTCATTGAAGACCTTTGCGTTGATGAAAGTGCTCGTGGTCAAAAAATTGGTGAGCAGCTTTGCCGTTTTGCAGAAGAATTTGCCCAAGAAATGGACTGTTACAACTTAACCCTTAATGTATGGAATGATAACGCTGGTGCCTTACGATTTTATGAACATCAAGGTTTTAAACCACAAGAAACCATCATGGAAAAAGTTTTTAAAAAATAGGAAAAGTTCATGAGTAAAAGAGAAGAGAAGAAAACGGCGACAAAGCAGAACATTACGGTGTTTTCTTCGGTATCAATATTATCGGGGTTTCAATCATCAGTATGCTTAATCGTCGGTTAGTTGATCGTTTTTCTCTACGAAATCTCTTGCACATTGCCACTAGCTGTGCTCTTGCTTTTGCTCTTTTACTACTACTGTTTAATATTAGAAATTTTCGTAGTCTTTGGGCAGTCGTCTTTCCTATGCTTCTCATTTTTAGTACCAATGATATCGTTGCAGCATGTTCAAATGCCGCAGCTCTCAATAGCGCAGAGGATTCGATGACAGGTTCAGCAGCCGCTCTACTTGGCTCTCTCCAATACGGAAGTGGGATTCTTTCTTCCTTGCTCCTCGCTCTTTTTTCAGATGGCACTCCTAAAGCCATGGTAGTCATTATTTTTCTAGCCATTCTAGCTTCTACTCTAATGGCTTGGATAGCACGAAAATAAACTATAAAATAATAAGACAGAGGTGGTATGATCTCTGTCTTATTATTTTATCAGCAAATCCAACAAATCCTGATAGGACTGAAAATTATAAGTCGGTTTCGCTTGCGTATGATTACTCAACCTTTTAGGATTATACCAAGCCGTATCAATGCCTGCATTGTTCCCGCCCGTTATGTCTGCTGTCAAAGAATCTCCAATCATTAGAGTTCGATTTTTGTCAAAATTTGGTATTAGCTCTGCTATTTTTTCAAAAAATAGAGCATCGGGTTTTTGCGTGTGGAGTTGCTCAGAGATGAAAATCTGATTAAAATAGGGGGAGATATCCGAACGAGCCAGTCGACCAGTCTGAATGAAGCCGATACCATTGGTAGCAGCGTAAAGTTCATAATCTGCCTCTGTCAAAACATCCAAGAGCTCACTAGCTCCAGTATAGGTCTGACCTTGCTGGGCAATATGTTGCTGGTAATGGAGAGCCAACTCAACACCGTCCTTATCCACACCAAAGTGGTTAAAGAGACGAGAAAAGCGTGTGTTAATCAGCTCAGATTTGGTCAGTTTTTCCTGTTCCAAGTCCCGCCAAAGAGCTTTATTCATAGGAATATAGTAGTCTTTATAAGCCTGAATATCAGCCACACCCTGCTCTTTTAGAAAAGCAGTCAAAGCCAAATCCTCCGCTAAATCAAAATCTAACAAGGTGTGGTCAAGATCGAATAGTAGAAATTTGTAATGCAATTTTGTCGTTTTCCTTTCTAGGGGATACAAACTATTTATAATTATTTGGAAAATATTCTTTTCCCAGCTGCCATAAATATTGGTCTATTTGTTTAAGATTGAATTGCTCTAGTCCGTAATAACTTCTAAAGGTTAGAATTAGATTTTTGAATTGCTGGTAATCCTTTAAATCAGCATTCTTAAACTTTGCAAAATGATCTGTTTTTCTAAAGTACTTCAAGACCTTTTCAACATAACTATCGTATATGGGATACGCTAAAGGATTGTGATGCGAGCAATACTTAGTTGCAAAAGAATAGAATTTTCGCTGCACACCTTCTTTTATGGTTATATTTTGAATTTCATTTACTAGAAAAATATCACCACTCTTTAACCTCTCATCAATGTCAAGTGATAAAATATGTTTTGCTACAGGAAATATTGAAAAAATATTAGTACTATAAAAGTCATTTAGTGTTGCAACCTTTAACAGAATATCTGAAATATCTGTATTTTTCGGTGATAGTTCAAAAAACAAGCGATCTAATGCCGTTTCTTGTAATTTATAGCTTTCAAGGTTAGCCCACTCTTGCAAATACTTTTCAACTTCCATGACAGTTGGTCTAGGCACAAGCATGGTACTTTGCGAAGTCTGTGAAACAGAAAGAGCAGAATCTGTTAAAGAATCATAGGTATGTCTATCGTCATGACGAATGATAATTTCTTCTGTCTCTAGTTTTTTTAATTCATCTAAGATAGCATTGTTAAAATTTGAAGCCACTAATTTTGTTGTATAAGGGAAAAATGATGAAAAGAAAAGCATGATTATAGCAGTCCAGACTGTTTTTTGACTAATTTTCTCCACTACCTGCGATGAAGAGTGAAAGTTTGTCCACATAGCCCCAAGCCAGAAAAAGGACAATCCATAGGCAAAAAAATTAGTTCGGAACTCCCATAGACCTTGTAAATCAAAGGTTTTCGGCTTTTCCAGTTCCAATACCAAAATGGTCATAATAATAGCAATCACCGCATCAATAAAAGCTCCCAAACGCTCTTTACCCATTACTTGACGATTCATTTTTCTCTCCCTTTAAATAGTTCTTTAAAATATGTGACATTATACTACTTTTACAGTTGTAAATCAAAAGCACTAAAAAACGGCTTGGGTCGTTTTTTAGTACTTAACAACTCAATTGGCAGAGAATTTTACGATAAAATTTCTTCTAAATTTGCAATAATTTCCCTTAATTGTTTTTCAAGAATTTCAGGGCTAGCAGTAATGCTCATTAGTAAAGTATTTAAAGATTGCTCAAATTGATTAGGAAGAAGGTTCGCATGTGCTGCTGCATATGATATCATTCTCTTCTCGCCGGGGTGGGTCAATTCATTAACTGCAAAAATTATGTCAAAATAGGATTCTAAAAAGGCTGCAATACGGTGATTGACACTGACAAGGTCTTTTCGTTTTGCTGCTTTTAAAATCTGCGTATCATAGGATGGCAAATGCCCGGTTAACAGACTGAAATTTCGTGAAATGATGTTGTCTTTTAATTTTGGAGGAAAAGGAACGTCAAACCGTTTTTTCAATTTTCCGAACTCTCCATTAGCATCATAAAGAATCTTGCAGGTTTTTAAATTGTGCCAAAAGCAAGTGGTGTAGCCATTTCCTGCTTGGTGCTTTTCGACGACATTTTCAATATCTCGCGCAAAATCACGAATATTCCGATAAAGAATATCAATATCAATGTCATTATTTAAGGTACAGTCGTCTTCCAATTCCCAAAATTGATTGCTTATTTCCATATAAGAACAATATTGGGTCAAAATCAACTTCCGACTGTCTTCATCTGGAATGCTCGTGCAGTAAATATATAAATCATAGTCCGAAGTCTCATCATAAGTTTCTCCGCTACGAGATCCGCCTAAGGCAATCGCTGTCACTTCTGGTAAATTGGAAAATGCTTTCCAAAGTTGTGTAAAAACTGTCATTTTCTCCTCCGATATAAAACTTTTCCTTATTATACATTATATTACTACAAGAAAAAACTCCTAAACTTCAATTTAGGAGCTTTTCATGTCTTACCGCACTTCTGCACCAATCGTTACTTCAAGAGACTTTTGGATTTTTTCCATATAACGAGCTACTTCCTCATCTTCCAGAGTATCCTCTGGATTTTGGAAAGTTAAGGTGTAAGCCATTGATTTCATGCCGAGTCCCAGTTTTTCACCTGAGAAGACGTCAAATAATTTGATATCTGTCAAGCGTTTCATACCAGCAGCCTCAATAGCTGCAACCACCTCTTTGTGACTGATTTCTGCTTTCAGAAGCAGTGCTATATCACGTGTTACAGCTGGGAATTTGGTAATTTCTACAAATAGTTTTGCTGGTTGCATTACTTGTTCAATCGCTGTCAAGTTGATTTCTGCTACATACGTTTCTGGGATATTATAATCCTTAGCAGTTACTGGATGAACTTGACCGACAAAACCAACGACTTGTCCGTCTAGTGAAATAGTCGCTGTACGACCTGGGTGCATACCAGCTAATGCTTGTGTCGCTGTGTACTCTACTTTTAGACCCAGACGGTCAAAAAGTGCTTCCAAAATTCCTTTTGCATAAAAGAAATCAACTGGTACAGCTGGAGTTTGAAAATCCTTTTCAGTAACCAAACCTGTCAAAGCAAAGGCAAAGCTGTTGATTTCAGTTGGCAATTCTTCCTGTGGATTCCCCGTTTGCTCGAAGACTTTTCCGATTTCATACAGAGCCAAATCCTTATTTTTACGTGCTACATTATAGGCAACAGTATCCAAAATGCCAGCTACCATATTTTGACGAAGAACGCTGCGATCTACTGTCATCGGCCACATCAGCTCTGTCAAGTTACTTGGATTAGTGCTAAATTGCACAGCTTTTTCAGGAGTAGTCAAAGCATAGGTGATAACTTCTGTCAATCCAGCACCTTCTGCAACTGTACGAACTTTGCGACGAAGTTTTTGGGTTTCTGTCAATTGACCAGCTGTTCCGTCACCTTTTGGAAGAGTTGCTGGTAATTTATCATAACCATAGATACGCGCAATTTCCTCATAAAGGTCTGCTTCAATGTGAATGTCCCAACGACGGCGTGGTACGCTGACTGTGAATTTCTCTGCATCGCCAGTAAGACCAAAACCAAGGCGACGGAAAACATCTTCAATATCTGTATAAGTTAATTCCGTCCCAAGTACACGATTGACATCTGATAATGTTGAAACAATTTCAACATCTGATGTGTCCACTTGACCCGCTGAGACGATACCGGCTTGTACCGTTGCACCTGCAAGGTCTGCAATCATGCTAGCCGCAGCATCTAGAGCTTCTGTTACTGTCGCTAGGTTAATTCCTTTTTCAAAACGAGAGGATGATTCTGAACGAAGATTGAGACGTCCGCTCGTCTTACGAATGGAAGTTCCGTCAAAAACTGCTGCTTCAAGCACTACACGGCTTGATTGAGAAGAAATTTCCGTTGCAGCTCCACCCATGACACCAGCAAGAGCGACTGGCTTATCTGCTACCGCAATCACAAGATCGCTCATTTCTAATTCGCGCTCTTCGTCATCAAGAGTTACTAATTTTTCGCCCGCACACGCTTCGCGCACTACAATTTGATTGCCCTCAAAAGTATCTAAATCAAAGGCGTGCATTGGTTGTCCAAAGTAAAGTAGAATATAATTTGTCACATCTACTACATTATTGATAGGACGAATCCCTGCATTCATAAGCAGATTTTGAAGCCATTGCGGACTTGGAGCAATGGTTACATTTTCCAAAATACGTGCTGCATAAAAAGGAGCCTTGTCCGTTTCAATCGCAACAGAAAGTTGTTCTCCAGCTTGCTCTTGTGTTTCCAACAACGGAAAATCTTTAAAATGAACCGACTTGTCGTAGATAGCTGCTACCTCATACGCTACTCCACGCATTGAAAGCGCATCTGCACGGTTCGGTGTGATAGAAAGCTCAATAATTTCATCATCCAAGTCAAGATAAGGAAAAACGGAATCCCCCGGTACAGCTTCTTCTGGCAAAATTTGAATACCATCGGAAAATTCTTTTGGAACAACCGAGTCCGAAATGCCTAATTCTCCAAGGGAACAAATCATTCCAAGGGATTCTAACCCACGGATTTTTCCCTTTTTAATCTTGTAATTATCTGCAATACGAGCTCCTGGAAGAGCTACCATAACCTTGATTCCTGCTCGTACATTTGGAGCGCCGCAAACGATTTGTCGAAGCGCTTCTTCTCCAACATTCACTTGACACACATGTAAGTGCGTCTCAGGAACCTCTTCACAGCTGACCACTTCACCAACTACAATTTTTGACAATCCATCAGCAGGAGAGCTAACCCCTTCTACTTCAATCCCTGTCGTTGACATTTTTTCAGCTAATTCTTCACTCAGAACAGTTACGTCAACTAGTTCTTTTAACCATTTATAACTTACTAGCATAATTCATCTATATGAGTGCATAGAAATCTTTGAGAGCTACTGTTTCTTCTCAAAAATTTTGTCTCATATTACTTCCTTTCTTTTTGAGGCTGGGACAAGTGCCCAAGCCAAGTGCTTTTTCGCTTAATTTAATTCTTTCCGAATGAGCCAGTCAATATCAACCGTTTCACCAGTCGCATATTCATGCTCACTAAAACGTTTAAAACTATATTTAAAGTAAAAGTTTTGTGCCTTAAAATTCTTTTCCCAAACACCTAACCAAACCCAGAAAAAGCCACGTTTGACAGCTTCTTGCATAGCAAAATCAAACATTTCCTTGCCAAAACCCTGTCCTTGATGAGATTTCAAAACATAAATCCGATGAACCTCAAAAGCATTCTCCATTGAGTGCTCTGCCTCTACGGGCTCAGTCTGTGCTTGCCCCCAGTTAAATTTGAGCAAACCAACAATCTTTTCTTTCTCATCTAGTGCAAAATAAGTCTCCGACTCTACTTGCGCCAAATCCTTCTGAATCTGCTCAAGGGAGAGTTCATGGGTAAAATAATCTTGCATATCTTCCGCTTTGATATAAGGGCCGAAAGTTTCTTGATAGGTTTGCACTTCCAGTTCTCGTAGAACTTCAGCCTGTTCTTCTTTTACTTTTACTAACATAGCATTTATTTAAATTGTTCTGAAAAACGAACATCACCTTGATAGAAGCCACGAATGTCATTGATACCGTAGCGCAACATAGCCACCCGTTCTTGACCCAGCCCAAAAGCAAAACCAGAATAAACATCAGCATCAATGCCACTCATTTCAAGGACGCGTGGGTGTACCATTCCAGCTCCCATAATTTCAATCCAGCCAGTCTTTTTGCAGACATTGCATCCTTGCCCACCGCATTTAAAGCAAGAAACATCCACCTCAACAGACGGCTCTGTAAATGGGAAATAAGACGGACGCAGACGAATACTGCGGTCTTCTCCAAACATTTTTTGCACAATGAGCTGCAATGTTCCTTGAAGGTCTGCCATAGAAATATTTTTCCCGACAACCAAACCTTCAATTTGATGAAATTGATGAGAATGCGTCGCATCGTCCGTATCCCGTCGGAACACACGCCCTGGCGAAATCATCTTCAAAGGTCCTTTAGAAAAATCATGTGCATCCATCGCTCGAGCTTGAACCGGACTAGTGTGAGTCCGCAGTAAAATTTCTTCTGTAATGTAGAAAGTATCCTGCATATCACGCGCGGGGTGGTCTTTTGGTAAATTCATCCGCTCAAAGTTGTAATAGTCTGTTTCGACTTCAAAACCATCTACGACTTGATAGCCCATGCCGATAAAAATATCTTCAATTTCTTCACTTGTTTGGCTAAGAACATGACGATTCCCAGCAGGAATTTTCCGACCAGGAAGGGTGACATCTACTGACTCATTCGCCAACTGATTGGTAATTTTTTGCTCTTCTAATAGCTTTGCAGATTCTTCAAAAGCAGCAGTCAAAATATCACGCACTTCATTGACATGCTTCCCGATAATCGGACGCATATCGGCAGAGACGTCTTTCATTCCTTTTAAAATCTCTGTTAAAGAGCCTTTTTTCCCAAGAACAGAAACTCGTAGATTTTGCATTTCTTTTTCATTTTCAGTCGAGATTTTTTTCAACGACGCCAGAGTTTCTTCTCTAAGCTTATTTAATTGTTCTTCAATGGTTGACATAATTCCTCCAAATATAAAGACCGCATGCCAAACTCCATAAGCGGAGCGTTGACACGCGGTACCATCCGTTTTTATCTGGTTTCCCAGACCTTAATTCTCAATCCTATTGCAAGTGAATTCACCTAGTTTTCATCTAAAGAGCTCTCAGTCTCTGGCTCTTCTCCCTGTCAAACTTCCCCTAAGCTACTAGTCTTGCGGATTCTTATTTAATTAGTTGATATTATACCAAATTTTATAGGACTTGTAAATAGACCTTGTTTAAAAATGCAATCATACTCGACACACATTATAAACAGTAGTCAATTCTATACTAACTCGCTCAAGTATTCATAGCGCTCATATTTCTCCAAAAGTAAATCGTTTTTGCTATCCAACTCTTTTTGGAGTTCAGCGAGCCGACCGAAGTCCGAAGCATATTCCTGCATTTCCCGCTCAATAGCTGCAATGTCCTCCTCAAGCTTCTCTATATCTCCCTCAATAGACTCCCACTCCTGTTTTTCAAAGTAGCTTAAGCGCTTCTTTTCCTCTCGCACTTTTGCTACTTTTTCCTTTTCCGACTTTTGGTAAATGGCAGAGCTCTCTAGCTCAAACGCCTTTTCATCCAGATAATCAGTATAATTACCGAAATATTCTCTGATAGTTCCCTCTTCAAAGGCTAAAATCTTATCTGCTACTTTATCAAGGAAATACCGATCGTGACTAACAGTCATAACTGGGCAGGCAAAGCTTTGCAAAAAGTTTTCCAGCACCGTTAATGTCGCAATATCTAAGTCATTAGTCGGCTCATCCAACAGCAAAACATTCGGCTTTTCCAACAATAACTTGAGAAGATAGAGCCGCTTTTTCTCTCCTCCGGATAATTTTTCAATCAAAGTTCCATGAGTGGAACGAGGAAAGAGAAATTGTTCCAAGAGTTCGGCAATTGATGTCGTCCCCGCAGATGTCTTAACTTCTTCTGCGACCTCCTGCAAGAAATTGATAACGCGTTTGGACTCATCCAACCCTTCAATTTGCTGTGAGAAATAAGCCACACGAACTGTCTCACCAATGGTCAGTTGACCAGATTGAGGTGCTAATTTCCCAGCAATTAGATTGAGCAAGGTGGATTTTCCAACACCATTATCCCCCACAATCCCAATCCGATCTTTATTTTGAACTAACAAATTGAAATGAGAAAGAATCTTCTTGTCACCATAAGCAAAGCCCACATCTTTAAATTCAATCACTTTCTTCCCAATACGACTGGTCTCGAAATTCATTTCTAAGTCTTTCTGAGTCGCTTGATCAGACAAATCATTTTTCAAATCTTGAAAACGATTGATTCGAGCTTGCTGCTTGGTTGCTCTAGCCTGTGGCTGGCGATGCATCCAGGACAATTCCTGCTTATAAAGCTGTTGTTTTTTATGGAGAAGGGCAGCATCTCGCTCGTCTTGTTCTGCTTTCAAACGGACGTAATCTTGATAATTTCCTTGATATTCAAGCAAATCTCCGCTGTCCAATTCAAAAATCCGCGTCGAAACATGGTCTAAAAAATAACGGTCATGGGTAATGAAGAGAACCGTTTTTTTGGAATTCTTCAAAAAATTCGTCAGCCATTCGATACTATCAATATCCAAATGGTTGGTCGGCTCGTCAAGGAGCAATAAGTCATCGTCTCCTAACAAGACTTGCGCTAATTGCACGCGGCGTCGCAAACCACCTGACAGGTCGCCGACCTTAGCAGATAAGTCGGTCAAACCTAGCTTCGACAAAACCGTCTTAACTTGACTTTCAATTTCCCATGCTTGAAGAGCATCCATTTCAGCCATAATCTTCTCTAAACGAGATTGATTGCTTTCATCATAGTTAGACAGCAATAACTCATACTCACGAATGAGCTGTATTTCTCGCAGATTGCTTGATAAAACCGTATCTAGTACCGTTTTGTCGTCATCAAAGTGCGGTTCTTGGGTTAAGTAGCCAATCTTATAGCCCGATTTAGCTGAAAAAGGATTAACGTCCCCATCGAATCCAGATTTTCCAGACAGAACATTCAAAAGAGTCGTTTTTCCAGTTCCATTAACCCCAATCAAGCCAACCCGATCCAAACCATGAATAATAAAGGAAATGTTTTTAAAAACAGTCTTATCTCCCACCGTTTTAGTCAACTTTTCAACAATAAAGTCACTCATCTTCTCTCCTCTACAAAAGCTAAGATAGCTTCAAGACGGTTGTCCAAGGCACCATTCACAATAGCCGCCTCAATCTCAGTCAAGAGCTGTCCTAAAGCAGGACTCGGCTTAAAGCCAAATTCTTTGATTAACAGACCGCCATTGACGACAATTTCATGTTTATCATGAATCGTTAGTGAATCATAAGTAGAATGAATCTTTTCAAAATCAACAGCTAATCCCTGTGCTTGACGAATTTCTTCTGCTTGTATCATCAGTTCCAGTTCAAAACGATAGCATTCTTCCTTATCCAGAAAATGCCTTTGGCGAATATTATAAATCGTGACAATTTGCTCTATGCGCTTTTGAAATTCATTTGAAGTTTTCCAATGCCTGAGGAATTTTTTAACATTTTTTACTTGAAGAGTCATTAAAAGAGTAGCCCAAGCTTGCTCTGAACTCGTAAATTGAAAATCTGCTTTAACATCAAACATCGTTTCCAACTGAGATTGGCTGCTGCGCATGTCAGGCAAATAGTCTGTTGCACCACTGGCAAGCAGACTTTTCAATCCTTTACGCCAATAAGACGCTGTCAGTAATTTGTCAAATTCAATAAAAATCCGCTCTACAGAAATTTTTTCTAATAACGGAGCACACAGTTTCATAGCATTACATGTGTCTGTATCTAATGAAAAGCCTAAGGATGCCTGAAAACGAAATCCTCGCATAATGCGCAAAGCGTCTTCGTTGAAACGTTCCGAAGGTATTCCTACAGCACGTAAGATCTGATTTTCTAAATCAGCCAACCCTTCAAATAAATCAATCACATTCCCTGCTTCATCCAAAGCCAAAGCATTGATCGTGAAATCGCGCCGTTTTAAATCTTCTTCGAGAGAACGAACAAACGTGACATTGCTCGGTCTGCGATAATCTACATAGATATCCTCTGTCCGAAAAGTCGTCACTTCGTATTCATGATTATCTTCTAAGACTAAAACTGTCCCATGCTCAATACCGACATCAATCGTTCGCTCAAAAATACGTTTGGTTTCTTCTGGATAACTAGAACTCGCAATATCCACATCATGAATCGGTCGATTCAATAAAGCATCGCGGACTGAACCACCGACAAAGTACGCCTCAAAACCGGCATTCTTAATCTTCTTTAATACTGGTAAAGCCTCCTGAAATTCAGAAGGCAGATTTTTTAATCTCATAACAAATATTCCAATCCGTAGACAAGCTCTTTTTTCTTGACCACTTCCTTAATACCTAAATTCACCCCCGTCATGAAAGACTTACGATCGTACGAATCATGACGAAGTGTCAGACCTTCACCTTGACCGCCAAAGATTACTTCTTGATGAGCCACCAATCCTGGTAAACGAACCGAATGAATGCGCATGCCGTCCATTTCTGCACCACGTGCTCCTTGTAATAACTCTTTTTCGTCCATTGCACCTTGATGCTTCTTGGGGCGAACCTTGCTGATCAATTCAGCTGTTTTAATCGCTGTGCCACTCGGCGCATCCTTTTTCTGATCATGATGTAATTCAATGATTTCCACATCTGGAAAATATTTAGCTGCTTGCGTTGCAAATTGCATCAAAAGAACCGCTCCCACAGCAAAATTAGGAGCAATCAAGCCTCCTAGCTCTTTTTGACGAGAAAACTCAACTAAGTCTTTGATTTCATCCGATGTAAATCCAGTCGTTCCGACCACAGGTGCAAAACCATGCTCTAATGCAAAACGAGTATTTTCATACGCCACTTTAGGAGTTGTAAAATCAACCCATACATCCGCTTCTATGCCACTCAAATCTTCTTTCTGATTAAAAACGGGAACACCAGCTACTTCTTTTTCTGGAGTAAGTGGGTCAAGCAATCCAACGAGCTCTAATGCAGGATCTTCTGTCACCATGTTATAAGCAGCTTGTCCCATTTTTCCTTTGAAACCAGCAATAATAACCTTTATACTCATGGAATCCTCCTTAAATAATCGGAATATAGGCTAAGGCAATACTTCCAGCACCCAAGTGAGTTCCAATCACACTACCAAATGTCGCAATCGGAATCTCTCCAGAAACACTATCTTCTAACAATAATTGATGTAAATGTTCTGCTTTTTCCAGTGCATTTCCATGAATAATCATCACTTGGTAATTTCCTTGTGCAGTTTGCTCTTTGACAATCTCAATCAGGCGTTTCGTAGCTTTTTTCTCGGTACGAATCTTTTCATAAACCTCAATGCCGCCCTCGTCATTAAAGTAAAGAATTGGTTTGATACTGAGCAAGTTTCCCAGAATTGCAGCGCCATTCGACAAACGACCGCCTTTCACCAAATGATTTAAGTCATCTACCATGATGAAGCCACCAATTCCCTTGATTTGAACGTCAAGATTGCTCAGAATTTGCTCAAACGCTAACCCTTGTTCAGCCCAGTTTAAAATATGCTCCACCATCATTCCAAGCGGCGCACTTGTGATTTTTGAATCTGGAAAAGCAATTTCTAAACTTGGAAATTCATCTTTCAAATACTGGATATTTTGATAAAAGCCAGAAATGCCGCTCGATAAAAACAGACCAATAACATGAGTATAACCTTGCCCTTCTACTAAAGACAGAGTGTTCACTAAGCTGGCGATACTCGGTTGGCTGGTCTTTGGTAATTCACTAGAGGCTGCCATTTTTTGATAAAATTCGCTAGCAGAAAGATTCTTTCCTTCGATGTACTCAACCCCGTCAATACTAACGGGAATATCTAAGATAAATAAATGCTCATTTTCGATGACTTTGCTATCCAAATATGCTGACGAATCAGTAATTACGGCTAATTTCATGCATTAAAACTCCAAATTGATACCTGGTAAATCCAAGGCGATTTCTGTTACTTCATAGGTCAAACGATTTAATATGGACAAACTTGGACGAGCAAGTTGTTCTACTTCGTCCTGCTCAAATTCACTTAGCTCATTGACAATTTGTCCCATGATATGGTTGACTTGTGAGATTGTTCCACTAATTACAAAAGCATCAAAGACAATCATAAAGTTCACAATTACAACGATAGAAGTTACTTGTCCTTCTTGATCTTGATTTAACAATTGAAAATTGACATCCACTTTTGTTTCTGGGGTTCCGTTTTCTTTTTCCCACTCTAAATTACGTGCGTCATAGTGATATTGACTGACAAATTCTTTTTCGCGTTGTAATTCCATTTCATTTCTCCTCAAAATATGCGTTATTAAAATTATAACATATTTTCCAGCGCCTGACTAATTTTATCAGTATGAAAATCATCTCCTTTCAATGTTTCTTTTAGATTAAAAAAGGAGCTAGAGAATTTTTCTCCAACTCCTAGAACGATGAAACTCATCATTATTTATTCAATGGTTTGCGAAGCGCTCCGAATAACACACCACTTACAATTGCGCCAATCAAGATGAAGATGATATAGAGAAGAGCATTTGAAGTAAGTGCAATAACGAAGATACCTCCGTGTGGTGCCATGAGTTTAATACCAGCCATGCCGACAAGTGCGCCTGCTAAGGCTGAACCAACCATAAAGCTTGGAATGGCACGGGCAGGGTCAGCAGCACCAAATGGAATAGCACCTTCAGTAATGAAGGATAGTCCCATAACAATGTTTGTCAAGCCTGAATTGCGTTCTTCTTCGGTAAATTTATCTTTGAATAAAAGCGTTGCAACAAAGACTGCTAGAGGAGGAACCATACCACCAGCCATAACCGCTGCCATTACAACTGTACCACCTGTTGAAACAGTTGCTGCAAGAGTTCCTGTACCAAAGATATAAGCCGCTTTGTTGAAGGGACCGCCCATATCAATAGCCATCATACCACCTACAACGAGTCCAAGGAGGACAGCTGAACTACCAGATAAGCCTTCTAGGAAACTATTCAAGCCAGTATTGATAGCGGCCATTGGAATATTCACCAACAACATCAAGAAGCCAGTTAGCAAGGTTCCCAACAGTGGATAAAGTAGAATGGACTTGATACCCTCAAGCGACTTTGGAAGACAACTCAAGGCTTTTTTAAGGAAGTTTACAACGTAACCTGCAAGGAAACCACCCACTAGGGCTCCAAGGAAACCAGAAGGTACACCAGCAAGTGCAAGAGTAGCTTTCCCACCTTCTGCAAATGGAATTTTACCAAAAGCAAGACCTGCGGAAGCCATACTACCTGCTACAAAACCTGGCGCTAAACCTGGTTTTTCAGCAATAGAATAAGCGATATAACCAGCAAGTACAGGAAGCATAAAGCCAAAGGCCAAGCCACCAATATTCTTAAACATAGCTGCCAACTCATGATAAGTACCGAGATTTGCCAATTGATCTTTTGGTACTCCCATTGCTTGGTCAATCAAGAATGCCACCGCAATCATGATACCACCGCCAATAACGAATGGAAGCATTTGGCTAACACCACTCATTAAGTGTTTGTAGAAACCGCCTGCTGCATTCGCTGAAGAGGACGCAGCTGCTTTATTGGCTGCATGATATACTTCTGCTTTTCCTGACAATGCCAAGTTAATCAACTCTTCTGTCTTACGAATACCGTCAGCAACTGGGCGGTTAATCAATGGCTTGCCGTCAAATCGATCCATTTCCACAGCTTTATCAGCCGCAATAATAACCGCTTTTGCTTTTTGAATATCTTCTGCGGTCAGTTTGTTTCCGATACCACTAGCACCGTTGGTCTCAACCTTGATACCAACTCCCATTTCATCCGCTACCTTTTGAAGAGCTTCTTGCGCCATATAAGTATGTGCAATTCCCGTTGTACATGCTGTTACCGCAACAAGGAAATCACCATCTTTGGTTGCCGGTGCTACCGTTGTAGGTTCTGCTGCTTTTTCAGACGCTTGGTCAAATAATGCAATCACTTCATCTGGCGAAGTTACTTGACGAAGTTTGTCTGCAAATCCATCTTTCATCAGGTACTGTGACAATTCTGCAAGTGCAGCCAAGTGAGTATCGTTCGCTCCTTCTGGTGCAGCAATCATGAAGAACAAATCTGTCGGTTGCCCGTCTAAACTTTCATAATCCACACCTTTGTTTGATTTTGCAAAAAGAACGGTTGCTTCTTTGACTGCCGCATTTTTACTGTGTGGCATGGCAATCCCGTCGCCCAAGCCTGTTGACGTTAAAGCTTCACGAGCCAAGATTCCTTCTTTGAATGTTTCAAAATCTGTCACATAACCGTGGTCAACTAAACTGTGAATCATTTCATCAATAGCAGCTGTTTTTTCAGTTGCTTGTAAATCAAGCAACATCACATCTTTTCTCAGTAAATCCTGAATTTTCATATTTTTTCTACCTCTACTTTTTCATATGTTTCGTTAATAAAAGCGGCTGTTGCCAAATCATCAGAGAAAGTCGTTGCCGTTCCGCAAGCCACTCCCCATTTGAAGGCTTCAACAGCATTTCCTGAACGAACAAATTCGCCAGTAAAGCCTGCAACCATTGAGTCACCAGCTCCAACAGAATTTTTCACGATTCCCTTGATTGGTTTTGCAAAATAAGCTCCGTCCTTTGTTACCAAAAGCGCTCCATCACCTGCCATAGAAATAATGACATGTTGCGCACCTTTGGCTAGAATTTCACGAGCATATTTCTCAATCTCATCCAGCTTTTCCAGCTTCACTCTGAAAATATCACCAAGTTCATGGTTATTCGGCTTAACCAATAATGGCTGAAACTCTAGTGAATCAATAAGTGTTTGTCCCTCGAAATCACAAACGACTTGTGCTCCAGTTTGCCTCGTCAGACTAATTAACTCTTTATAGACGACATTGCCTAGATTTTTATTGCTTGACCCTGCAAAGACAACTGTATCTTTCTCTGAAAGCCCTGAAAGAATATCTTTTAAGGCTGCCAATTGCTCTGGTGAGACAGTCGGACCCGTTCCATTGATTTCTGTCTCAGCGTCTGCTTTAATCTTAACGTTGATACGCGTATCCTCTGACACTTGGACAAATTTAGTCGCAATCGCTTCATTTTCCAAGGTATCAGTAATAAATTTTCCAGTAAAGCCACCGATAAAGCCAGTCGCTGTATTGTCAATTCCCAAACGTTTGAGCACACGACTGACGTTGATGCCTTTTCCACCAGCAAATTTATCATCGCTCTCCATACGATTCACGCTTCCAACATTGACCTTATCCAAACGGACAATATAGTCAATAGAAGGGTTAAGCGTAACAGTATAAATCATACTTCAATAACCTCCGTTTTTTCTTTTATCTTTTCCAATTGCTCATTGGCGCATGCACTCGTAATAATGCTAGCACGTTTGATAGGGGCGACTTTCACGAAAGAGGAATGACCGATTTTTGAAGCATCAGCTAAGATGTAGGTCTGCTTGGCGTTGTCAAGAATCGCTCGTTTGACTGCTCCTTCTTCCATATCAGGCGTTGTATAGAAATTTTCATCAATTCCATTCATACCAATAAAAGCTTTGTTGAAATTCAACTGACCAATTTGATTCAAAGCAACACCACCAATACTAGCATCTGTTGAGCTTTTGACAACTCCTCCGATAATAACCGTTGGAATGTTTTTCTCAACTAACTTTGTAGCATGGTGAATGGAGTTGGTCACAACCGTCATATGTTTGCTTGAAAGCTCATTGATTAACAATTCATTTGTCGTTCCAGCATCAATAAAAATAACATCCTGTTCTTGTATCAATTCCGCCGCTTTTTGAGCAATTCGTAATTTATCTTGAACGTTTTTGATAGATTTTTCTTGATTGCTTTCTTCCTCTTGAAGAAAATGAATGCTTTCTGCTCCACCGTGAATCCGGCGCAGTTTTCTTTCATCTTCCAATTCGTCTAGATCTCTACGAACTGTTGATTCAGACGTATTTAACAAACGAACTAAGCTATCCAGAGAAACAACTTGATGATGATTGATTTCCTCTAAAATTACCTGTTTGCGTTCTGATTTTAAGATAGACCTCACCTCTTCCTGCAATCGTTTACAGATTTATTATACACCAATTCATTTCAAAGTCAAACATTTTCTTTCAAAAACTATCACTTTTTTAATAAAACAGCAAAATGCAATAAGAAAAGGCTGAAATTCGCATTCAACCTTTTCTTTTCTATACTGTTATACTGTCGCTTTGATTGCTGCTTCAACAGCTACTTTTTCTTTGTCAATCAAATCAATACGAGCGCAAATTTCTTTGATTCCCATACTAATGTTACGGCTAATTGCCAAATCAGATAATTGTGGTTCAAAGAAGGCTTTGTATTCTGCTAAACGTTCATACGTCTTAAAGGTACTTGCTGGATAAATGACAAATTTGTCAAAACTCATATCTCCACCAAGAGCTGCCTTAATCCAATCCCAATTGTCACGCGCCCAGGTCCAGACAGTTCCTTGTGTGAAATCATGTTGTAAGAAAGTAAAATACCAACTCATTGCTAAATCCTGCGGTTTTACAACATCCTTATTTTTCCATTCTTCTAAAAGATGGGTGAGGGTTGTTTCGTCCTTGGTATAAGAAAGAGCCGAAGCCAATTGACGTTGGAAGTTACCGTCAACCGTTGTAATGTAGGTTGCTAGATATTGATCGGTCAATTCCTTTGTCTCATGGTGTTTGATTTGGTTAATCAAAATTTGCAAACGAGTGGCTGCTGGAAGTTTTTCCAAGTTTTCTTGATGCGCTTCAAAGATTTGGCTCGCTTTTTGGCTCGCTTGTTCATCATCAGCTGCAATCATATTTGCCACAACAATTTGACGTACCAATTCATCTTCATCTGTTTCACCGTCTTTCGCTTCAAAGCCAAGTCGGTCAAAGTTATCTTCATTCAGCTTAACGAGTAATTTTTTAAAGGCTGCCTCTGTTTCTGTCCCTTCGTCCACAAAAGTCTTCAAACCATTTAGAACAGCCTTCACAGCAGATACTACAAGATAAGATGTTTCATTGGTTAACTTTTCAACCACTGGAATCAAATCTGCAAATGAAACAAAACCAGCTTCCGCCACCAGACGACGTTCTTGTACTACTTGTAACTTACTTGTATTATCCAAGTCCGTAATAGTTGCTAAAATATTATCCAACAATTCCCCTTGATAATCAGTAATGTAATGCGCCGTATTTTCTGTATTGAAACGAAGTGCTCCTTCATTTTGCGCTGCCAGAGCTGCATAATTTGGAATCTCAAGCGTTTCGGTTTCTAAAGTATCTGGAATACCAGTCCAATTGCTATTCAATGGCACAACCCATAAACGGTCTTTTTCTTCTTTTTCTCCAACAAAGAATTGTTTTTGAGAAATTTTGAGAGTGTCATTTTCCACAACCGCTGTTAAAACTGGATAACCTGGTTGTTCTAACCACGAATCCATAAAGGCTGCCACATCACGTCCTGAAGCTGCACCGAGAACATTCCACAAGTCACGACCAATCGTATTACTGTATTGGTGTTTAGCAAAATAAGTATTCAAACCTTTTGCAAAGGCTTCATCTCCTAACCAACGACGAAGCATGTGCATGAGACGACTTCCTTTAGCATAGACAATTGCTGGGTCAAACAAGGTATTGATTTCGTCTGGATGCTTTACTTCCACATGGACAGATTGAACACCGTCAGTCGCATCCCGTTTTAGAGCCAGAGGAACGCCACTTGTTTGGAAGTCCTCAAAAATGTTCCAAGTCGGCTCAATAGCGTTCACACAGACATATTCCATCATATTGGCAAAACTTTCATTGAGCCAAAGGTCATCCCACCATTTCATTGTAACCAAATTACCAAACCATTGGTGAGCCAATTCGTGAGCAATCACAAGAGCTACTTGCTGACGGCTTGTAACAGTTGAATTTTCATCTACTAAAAGATAAACTTCACGATAAGTGACCAAGCCCCAATTTT
The DNA here is from genome assembly GCF_001813805.1 of Streptococcus sp. HMSC066F10. Taxonomy (NCBI): domain Bacteria; kingdom Bacillati; phylum Bacillota; class Bacilli; order Lactobacillales; family Streptococcaceae; genus Streptococcus; species Streptococcus sp. HMSC066F10. The sequence goes on along the minus strand of NZ_KV813991.1, from coordinate 3,988 downwards.
CCATAGCTCCTGCAGAAAAGTCTGGCAAAGCTACATGCAGAGATTGAGGAATCGGATATTTTACTCCGTAGTATTCTTCATAAAAATCAATAGAGCGAACTGCAATATCTAAAGCAAATTCCAAATTTGAAGCAGGGTGAGCTTTGGTAGAGTACACGCCGACCAAGGTACCATTCTTCGTTTTTGCTGTAACACCCTGTAAATCACCAGCCGCGAACGCCAAAAGATAAGACGACATGCGAGGAGTCGTTGCAAACTTCCAGATGCCAGTTGCTTTTCGATTTTCTACATCAACTTCTGGCATGTTTGAAAGTGCGATTTCTCCTGCTTCTTGGTCAAATTTCAAAGAAAGGTCAAATGTAGCTTTTGCTTCTGGCTCATCTACACTTGGAAAGGCTTCACGTGCAAAATGACTTTCAAATTGAGTAGAAAGAACTTCTTTTTTGACTCCATCAACAGTATAGTAAGAAGGATAAATCCCTGTCATATTGTCTGTAATTTTACCTGTATAAGTCAGCGTTACTTCAACAACCCCTGCTTGACCAAGCTCAACGTAAACTGCTTCATTTTCATTATCTACAGAGAAAGGACGAGCTTCGCCAGCTACCTCAACGGACTGGATTGTCAAATCCTTCTGATGAAGAGAAATTTTTTCACCTTTTGCTTCTCCGCTAATGCTGACCTTACCTGTGAACGTTTTTTGCTCCCGATTCAAATCTAAAAAAATATCATAATGTTCTGGAACAAATGTTTCAATAAAATGTGCAACTGCTTGCATGTATGTCTCCTTAATAATATAATCTGTAACTATTGTAACATAATTCACGTGTCCTAACACAATTTCTCTATCGTTTTCCTCATTTTGTGATAAAATAGAAATACGTTACTATTTTAAGGAGAAATCATGTCTGAATTTTTTGATATTACGATTGTTGGTGGGGGGCCTGTGGGTCTTTTTGCTGCTTTTTATGCTCACATGCGTCAAGCAAAAGTGAATTTGATTGATTCGCTGCCTCAGCTCGGTGGACAGCCAGCTATTCTCTATCCTGAAAAGAAAATTCTGGATGTTCCTGGTTTTACTAATCTAACAGGTGAGGAATTGATTGAGCGTTTGATTGATCAAGTAAAAACATTTGAAACAAGCATACATCTCAATGAGACTGTATTAGATATTGAAAAAAACGATGAATTATTTACCTTAACAACTAGCAATGGGAAGCACATTTCAAGAGCCATTTTGATTGCTATGGGAGGTGGTGCTTTTAAACCTCGCTCACTTGATTTGGACAATGTAGAACAATTTGAAAACATTCATTATCACGTTTCCAATATCAATCAATACGCTGGACAAAACATTGTGGTTCTAGGAGGTGGTGATTCTGCAGTGGATTGGGCACTTGCTTTTGATAAAATCGCTCCGACACATATCATCCATCGTCGAGACACCTTCCGTGCTTTAGAACACAGTGTCAATGAACTAAAAGCTTCTACTGTCACGATTAAAACACCATTTATCCCAAGTCAACTTATAGGTGAAAGAAACAAACTCACTCATCTTGAAATCACTAAAGTGAAAAGCGATGAAACGGAGCTCTTGCCGCTTGATCAGCTTTTCGTCAATTATGGCTTTAAATCATCTGTTGGAAACTTAAAAAAATGGGGAATAGAACTCAATCGCCACAAGATTATCGTCAATAGCAAACAAGAAACTTCTGTCGCAGGTATCTATGCTGCTGGCGATTGCTGTAGCTATGACGGAAAGATTGATTTGATAGCCACAGGACTAGGCGAAGCTCCTACAGCTATCAACAACGCCATGAATTATATCTATCCCGACCAAAAAATACAGCCAAAACATTCGACCAGTCTTTAAAAAGCAAAAAGAAGCTGGGACAAAAGTCCGACCTCAAATATAAAAAGCGAACAAAACTAGTTTTCTGGTAATCAGAATTCTGCTTTGTTCGCTTTTCGCATTTAATTATAGATTTGAAGGGCTTAATAATTAAGATTTTTAAAAATTGAAATCTTTTTGTCCCAAACTCTTTTATATGTTCTTATTTCACACTATCCATTTTTTCTCGGCAAGCCTTTTCGATGAGGTCAAGTTTTTCAACACTTTCCTTTTCATCTTTACCAATTGAATAGATGTATAGTTTGATTTTAGGTTCGGTCCCTGACGGTCTGAGTGCATACCATGAACCATCTTTAAAGTAATATTTCAAACAGTTTTGTTTTGGAAAATCAAGGTAGCCATCTTTAAAGTCAATCACTTTTTCAAGTTCCATTGCTCCAATTGTTGTCAACGGATGTTCTCTAAATTCTTCCATCATTCGAGCGATTCTCTCTTGACCTTCTACACCTTCTAGCTCAAGCGAAACTTGTCTTTCATTATAGAAGCCAAACTCTGCATAAATATCATTTAAAACATCTAACAAAGTCTTACCTTGTTTTTTAAAGTAAGCAGCCATTTCTACAATCATCATAGAAGCACTAACAGCATCTTTGTCTCTGACAAAAGTTCCATAGCAAAAGCCAATACTTTCTTCATAACCGAACACATACGTTTTTTCTTTAGTACGATCATATTCGTTGGCTTTGCCACAAATATTTTTAAATCCAGTCAGGGTTTCTACTGTTTCAATACCATATTTCTTCGCAATCGCTCTAGATAAATCACCTGTAACAATAGATTTCACCATGACAGGATTTTCAGGTAAATTATTGAGAGCAGAACGTTGTGAGAAAATATAATAAGAAAGCAAAGCACCGATCTTATTTCCGTTTAAAAAGACATAATCACCGTTTGCATTTCTTACTTCCAGCGCAACACGATCGCAGTCTGGGTCATTAGCAATCAAAATATCACAATCATTTTCTTTTCCAAGTTTTTCAGAATAGGCAAATGCTTTTGGAAATTCTGGATTGGGATAACCAACTGTTGTAAAATCTGGATCAGGAAATTCTTGTTCCTTTACGACATAAATATTTTCAAATCCTCTTCTTTTCAGAATTTCTCTGACAGGAATATTTCCTGTACCATTCAAAGGCGTATAGCCAACCTTAATAGATTTATCAACATCTTCATTGATTGTTAAATTGAGAACTTCTTGGTAGTAATCTTCTTCGACAGATGCATCAATATAATTTGCAAGACCACTTTCCAAAGCTTCTTCAAAAGGAATAGATTTGATGTCTTCAAAGTTGACAATTTCATCCATGTGACCTGCAATTTGGCCTGCAATGTCATCTAAAATTTGTGACCCTTCTTCCCAATATGCTTTATAGCCATTGTATTCTTGTGGATTATGACTAGCTGTCACCATCACGCCAGCCTTACAGTGCAATTTTCTAATTGCATACGAGCACATTGGCGTAGGATGAATGCCATTGTAAATATAAGTTTTGATGCCATGAGCAGCCATGATGGAGCAGGTCAATTCAGCAAATTCTTTTGATTTATATCTGACATCATAGCTGATTGCAACGCCTCTTTTAATCGCTTCTTCACCATGGTCTTTCAAGGTTTCAGCCAATGCTTGGGCTGCTTTTCCCACCATGTATTTATTCATACGGTTGGTACCAGCACCCAATTTCCCACGAAGACCAGCGGTCCCAAACTCAAGACCCTTGTAGAATCGATCTTCGATTTCAGCTTCATCATCCTGAATAGACAGCAAATCAGCTTTTGTTTCTTCATCGAAGAAATCATTGTTTAGCCATTGTTCATAAACTTCTTTGTAGTTCATATAACGACTCCTTTTAATATATTATTTCTCAATAATTCCATTCTATACTACCTTTTCATTTTTATCAATCCTTTTCCCAATTTTTCTTTAAAACGCTTGCAGTTTTTTGTTTGAAACAGTTATTTATATGTAAGCCTCACAGATTTTATCTCTCTGTGGGTGATTGTTGATTAGGTAAATTTTAGGCTCTATAATATTTGTAGTGGGTAAACCCCCTATAGATCTTATAGAGCCTATTTTTG
>NZ_KV813990.1:0-2265 GCF_001813805.1 Streptococcus sp. HMSC066F10 | reverse complement strand
TTTGTTGCACTATATTTTACAATTTATCAAACAAAAAAATAAGCCTTGACAGGCTTATTTAGTTGGGATGGATATTTCAATGAGGTTTGTTGAATAGAGTGTCTTAATTCGAGAAACATCAATCGATTTTGTATCAATTTTTCGTTTCAAAAAAAATTCTCGAATTTTTTCAACTTCTTGTTCGCGAATGGTGCGGTGTTTATTTGAAATCAGAATTTCATAATGAAAAGGTGCTTGCGTAAAGACGACGTCTGTATTTCCAGCGGAAAAAGTCTCAACTAGTGTAGCATCTGTACTTTCTAATTGACTTTGTACAAGGCGTGCATGGCTGTTTGTCGTGTTAATAAGCTTCATCTGACTTCCTCCTATATTCTATTCCTATTATAGCACTTTTTCATAAGAAATGTGAACAATTTCTCATACTTTATGATTCTTTTTCCACATTTCAATTCCCCATTTATGACTGCCACGTTTTAATTTGGAAATAGCTTCTGCGATTGGAAACCAGACGAGCTGATTAAAATCTTCTAAAGGTGCTTGCGATTGCTCATACTGGCTTACTTCATAAATGTAAGCAGGGTTATAAAAATAGGTATCGCGGTGGCGAGAATAAAAATATTCATCTGCTTGTCCGTAATATTGACCGATTTGAGCAGTAAAACCAAGCTCTTCAATCAGTTCACGTTTTAAGGCAGTTAAGCGATCCTCATCTTGCTCAATCTCGCCTCCGGGCAAGAACCAAGCGCCGTTGGGGGCTTGCACTAAAATTATCTTTTCTTGCTTTTCATCTGGAATAACTGCATAAACGCCATAGCGATTCACATATTGAACGTCTTCTTGCCTTTCTCCAAAAGTTGCGACTGTCATATCGTTTCCACTCTTTCTTATATGCTACTAATATCATAATGCAGAAATCAAGTGCTGTCAAGGCTTTCAAGCATTTTAAGGTTCAAATTTGAAAATATCTGCTGTATATAAATTGAGCACTTTTTCAAAGAGAAGACGGAAAAGAATGGCAACGACTGTTGGGATGACAAGCCAAGCTAAGATTGCCAGTCCCATGGGAAGTCCGCCTGTAACAGAAGTGAAGAGTCCAGTCAGACCAACTAATCCAAAACCTGCTGATGCAGGCGTCCCGGTAATGGTGAAGAGCGGAACCAACAGACCAGTAGCAGCAGAGGTTGCGACAATAGGAACATAAGAGATTGGGTCCTCAAAGACATTGGTCATCATCATTTTCATTGAACCAAGGGCGACAGCAGCAGTTACACCAGGTTTATTGACGAAGAATGAATGAACAACAAGTACGATACAAGTTGTTCCGACCCCCATAGCAGAAGCACCGGCAGCGAGTCCATTTAGTCCAATGGCAAGACCGATTGCAACAGTTGAGATTGGAGCCACGATTAAGATAGCAAAAGTAACACAGATGAGAACACTCATTAAGTAAGGCTGAAGATCCGTAAAGTAGATGATTCCTTGCCCGATTAAGCTAGAAATCATTTTGACATAAGGAAGTGTGAATAACCCCACAGTCGCAAGAAGCGATCCAACGATTGGCAGAAGAACAAAATTAAAGGATTCAAATTTCCCTTCTAGCCAGAGCAATACGAGAACGCTAAGGGCACAAATTAGCATGACATTGATAATGTCCCCTGTACCAGTCGTGTAGAATCCAGTAACCATTTTGTTTGCAGTTGCCGTAATTTCAGAAGGGGCTTTTTGCTTTTGAACATATCCTAATAACTCCGTTGCTCCAGCTAATTTACTAGAAGCACCAGAACTAACAAAAGCAATGGCTGTCAGAAGCGCAGCTTTCATTCCTTTGAAATTAAATTCCAAGGCAACCAGCGTTCCAATTACGGCAGATAAAGTGGCTTGGAAAAGAACGTTAGCCACATTCCAAGTTGCAAAGAAAGCATTATTTTTGAAAAAGTCTAAAGAGAAAATAATGGCAAAGATACAGTTAGGCAGCAAGGCTACGATAACACCAATTGCGGTGCCGTTTAGAACTTTATGCAAAAATGATTTAGGGGTAAGTGATGCGGTTGTGTTTTCTTTTGTCATAAAAAACTCCTTTATTTTTGAAAAATAAAATCCGCCCTATCCCAAATGAGAATAAGGCGGAGTCATGTAAAAATGGAGATGATTATCCCATTTTAAAACGGTAGCTACGCCTTGATAAGATACTATAAATAATGATAATAATAGCTATAACCAACATAACGTAACTCCTTTTTTTGTTGCACTATATTTTACAATTTA
>NZ_KV813989.1:0-204499 GCF_001813805.1 Streptococcus sp. HMSC066F10 | reverse complement strand
CGGCTGCTTTCACGGCTGCTTCAGCTGCGGAAACTCTTAGAGCAACTATACTATCAGTTATAATCTTAACTGCATCATCTACTTTATCTTGGCTTGTAAAACTATCGTTTACTACTACTTGACCTTTTTTGATAGAATCATCGTAAGCCGTTTGTTTTGTTTTATCTGCATTAACATATATATCAGTTAACTTCAAATTAGAATCATTATCTAAAAGTCGTTGTAATTCTTCTTTCTCAACCTTTTTATAAGTATAGGTAATAGTTTGAATACCTGAATTGAAATTAATTGTGTTACTGTCCTGATATCCTACTGCAGTAGGAGCATTAGTCCTCTTAAATGTATAATTAGGTAACATCAATTTATCCGACAAATCTAGAGATTGATAAGTCAGACCTGAGTATAGCTTTTCTTTAATAACATTTCCAGTTGAATCATCAACATACAATAATTTTATATAGCTACCACCTGAAGAATACTCAAACCTAGTTAAATCAAATTGTTGTAAATTTGTTCCTGACCCAGTAGAAGCAAAAATCGCAAAGCCCAACTCTTCTCTTCCCTTAGCCTGGTTAGTAGTTAGTCTACTTTTATCTAAATAGGTTTGAATATTTTTTGTGAATATTTGTCCATCATATGTCACTGTCATAGCCTTTGATTGTCCATTATAATCAACAATCACATTTTTAAATTCGTTATTATGCGGTTGTGACTCTAATCTTCGAGCATCTTGCAACAATGTAATTGCTTTTCCACTAACATCTGTGCCATAAAAGGCACCAAAAGCCCCATTTTGATATCCACTAAACTTAGGATCCGCTCCTGCTTTCTGATTTACATTAGGGTTTGAGGTATTATGCCATGTGTCGAACTTAAACCCAAAAGAATTTGGAAGGCCACCTAATCCAATACTCGCTCCTGATAGTCCAATTGTCCCTGGTGCAGTTGAAGTAAAAGCAAAAGAAACTCCATCTCCACCGCTTCTTCCACCAACGTTGTATCCTTCATATTTATCACCTAAACTTAATCTACCTTCTAGTCTAAAAGATTCATTCATATCAATTCTTTTATTCAAAAGTAAACTTCCAGCTTGACCTGAAACATCTTCAGTTAGTACAACAGGATTTTGGTCATCACCATGTGCTGTTCCTCTAACTTCAAAGTGGTCAACCATATTATTTTTAGTGACAATTAGATGAGCTTTATCCACATACTCAGCAGATCCCAATGGAAACTCTTGACTACTAGATTCTCTATCAGATAAATTTAATGAACGACGTGACCTTACTTTTGGTTTATCTACACTATCTCTTGAAGGTAACTGATATTTATCTGAGTACTCCTGCTTGTTTGGAGTATCCTGAAGGGTATATACCGTATCCTGTTCTTCCTTATTTTGATGTTCACCAGATACTTCGCTTCCCCTATTATTATCAACACTAGCTTTCTCCAAACTTTCATCAGCATCATCTATAGAACGCATTGTATTTACAGGAGGTACAGTAATATCTTTTTCACTTACAGTTTCTCCCAAATCATTAACTTTATCTGTATCTTCTGATGAGATATTAGAGTCTTCACTGATACCAGATTCCGAAATTTTAACCACATCATCAGGATTTATATTTTCTGTATGACCTGCTGAAACTACAGTATCTGAATTAATTGTATTGTCCACTGAGGTTACTTCAGCCGCTTGTGTTACCTCTGCACTCATAGCACTTGACTCATCCGCCAAAACAGAATGACTATTCATTCCTAAAAATAATAACCCGACTAATACAGAAGCAGCACCAAACTTAAACTTCTTAATCGAAAAGCGTTGTTTCGTCTGTGAAGCATCGTATTGTGTCCCTCTTGCCTTACTAAACATACGTAGTCTCCTTTTTTATTTTGTATATTTTTATACAAAATTAAGTCTACCTGTTTAGGAGTTTGATTAGAATATCTCTATTTATTTATATTTTCTCATGTGTTTTTTTTTTTTCTAATAAAGCGTATTTAATTTTTTTGATCATTTTTGGTATTTTTAACTTTTAGAGGTGATATCTATTGACTTTCTTAGAATCTTTTTTAGAATTATTACTATAAATCAAAAAGAGGAGGTGCTCATCATAAACTCTTTACTGTTAAAATCATTACATAGCACTTTAAAATTATCTATTACCGTTTGTGACAGATCCTTTACAGTTCTAACAGAGTATAAATCAGATAAAACCGTTTCTCTTTATTATGACCATCATCTTATCTTAAATGAGTTTAGTAAAACCAAAGAGAATTTCTTATTTCACTATGGGTTTATGGGAGAATTGTTCCTTGCTCTTCGCACAGACAATCACTACGTCATTATTGGTCCTTGGAGGAGTAATGCCATTGATCCTTTACTCTTTAAAAGGAAAATGAACGAAGCTCATATTGAGAACGATGAACAAAATTATTTCTTTGAGAAGTTGGTTCAACTTCCTTTCTTCCCCCTCAGTCAAATTAGAGAGCTACTTATTTTAGTTAACTATTGTTTAACTGGGAAAATTGAAGATTTGTTGTCAGCCCCTTTACATCACTATACAAAAGGGTGGAGCAATGCTTTTGATTTAAATAAAATCAAACAGTTGTCTGTCGAAAATAGTAATACCTATACTTATCAATACCAGTATGAAACTAGGATTTTACAAGCTGTTAAATCTGGGAAGGAAGAGCTTTTAAGAGAAACTGTAAGTCAATTAAGCAATGCCGTTTCTGCTACGTTAAGTGGCGATGAATTACGGTCCGAAAAGAATTACTCTATTATGATTTATGATCGTTTAGCTCAAGGAGCTGTTCACTCTGGCCTTGATATTGAGACAGCCTATCAATCGCGAGATCGCTTTGTTACAGAAACAGAACAAGCTCAATCATTACACGCTGTTTTGAAGTTACGCGATACAGCTATTCTATTTTACACTCAACAAGTGTCGGGGATTAAACAAAAACTAGTATCACAATATTCTCAAACAGTTATTGGGGTTATTCAATATCTTGAAAATAACCTCAATCGAGCTATTAAGACTGCGGAAATAGCCAGACAGTTTCACATGAGTGAATCTAAATTACGAAAGTTATTTAAACAAGAAAAGCACATGACCATTCTACAATATTTTCTTCATTTAAAAATTGAAGTGGCTAAACAGTTATTAGAGGAAGGAAAAACATTGGCTCACATTGCGGAATTACTCCAATTCTCAACATCAGCTAATTTTTCACGTACCTTCAAAAGAGTGGTTGGGATCAGTCCATTAAAGTATGCGCAGCAAAATAATTTGGCGAGTCAGCAGACCAGTAAAGGACAGACTCAAAAAGATCCAGAGGAGAGCCACTGATGACAGGCTCCTCTCTGGATCTTTTTCTATATAAAAAAACTCTATAACTACTGCCAATGGTATCACCCACTACAATTGACAATGGCAAAATAAATGGAAACTTACTATTATCCCATTCAATGATATACCTAATGTTATAAAATATTCATTTCAACTAATTCGATATGCTACATAGTTGGTTTAAACTAATTTCTGTATTATGGTTTACGTAAACTTATTAAAGGTATATAATTAAGTTGTTGTTTGCTTTCAATTACCTCTCAATCGTCATTAGATTTGATAAATGAATGTTTCTCATATGGGAAAGGATGATTAAGTTGAAATTTTTACGATTTATGATTGGTATCAATATTATGGCTTTAGCTGTTGCCTTATCCAAAGTCTCACAATTGGGAACTTCTCCTATTGCCTCTATTCCCAATGTTCTATCAGAAGTATGGAAACAATCGATAGGGTTATACATGCTGTTGTTTATGCTTTTTTTGATTATTCTACAAATAATAATTGTTGGTCATCAAATAAATAAAGTTAAGCTTTTCAATATTTGTATTCAAATGTTCCCTGGCGCTATATTTGGATATTTTATCAATTGTTATGTTAACCTTTTGAAAATACTTCCTCCATTTGACAATTATTTTTTAAAGATTAGCTTACTATTGATTAGTATAGTTATTTTAGCGCTGGGTGTAGTTATTGAAGTTAAAGCAGATTTTATTTTAATGCCTGGAGAAGGATTACCTCAAACAATAGCAAAGCATTTTCACTTACCTTTCGCAAAAGTCAAACTGTGGTCAGATTTATCCATGGTGTTCACGGCTTTAATCCTTTCGTTTCTATTATCGAGACCCTTTTTGGGAATACGCGAAGGGACACTTCTTGCAACAGTATTCACAGCTCCTTGTGTGTCAATGATTACATATAGCCTTGACAAATTAAAGTAGTATGCTACTAACAATTCATAGATTTAAACCTTTCTAGTATGATGTTTGGGTTAAAAAAATAATCAACAAAATGCTACTTTACTAATTATTCTACTGATTCCAAAAAGTTGGACAATAATTAGTGAAAGAACTTTGGACATATCAAGCAATAATAGACAAAAAGTTAAGCTAATTAAAGACTATTTCTTTCAGACTCTATTCCTCTTGTAATATCTTATTTTCCAAGTTTTTTCTCAAATTGAGCATGACCATGACAAAGAGCGCTCCCATGTCTTGGGAACGCTCTTTCTTCATCTATTTCATATTCTTGAAACCAACGAAACCATTTGGATGAATTCCTAAAGCTTCTCCAACGATTTTTACAGACTACTCCGCCTCAAGAAAACTTTAACAACAGCTAATTTAAACGCCTTATCAAATGTTTTCTTGACTTGATTATTTTCCTCGTTTCCACTTAATTTTGTGTCCACATTATTTAACCAGGTCCAATCCCAAAAGTTAGATTTTCTGTCTAACTTTTGAGATGCAAGTCATTATTTAGTTGGGGGAATATTTTTTAAGAACTAGTTATTTATCTAGTAAAGCTTTTATATCTGCAGAAAGTGTTTCTTCTATGATAACCTTTGGATTGTCATTTCCCTCTTGTTTGATCTCTCCGCCTATTGAAAAATCATGAAGAAAAGCATCTTGCTTAATTTCAATGGTGTGGACATGTTTACCTTTAGTTGCAATGTTTTTACCAACACTAAGATTTTCTATCTCACCGCCAGGTTGTAGGGATAAAGCAATTGCCTTAAGGGATTGAATTTCACCTTTTACTAAGGAATCTCCAACATCACCAGATGTAGTAATAGAATCTTCAATAATAATCTCTCCCACTGGTTTTGAAAACTGCATTCCAATTGAACCATCTCCGTAAGTAGTAATTGACTTAAATGAGGCAAAATCTATTGTACCATCATATTGATTAAACCCCCGTGCTCCTGAGCCGTAAGTCACAACTGCATCATTGGCTTGAAAACGATGCACTGTCCCAAAATTGACAAATCCAATGCCAGAAGTTCCAAAGCTTTCAATAGGTTTTTCTGTAATCCAGCTATCCACTTCACCCCATACATCTAAGACCATATCGTTTACACCGTAGGTGGTAACTGTTCCTTGAGAGTGAATTGATTGAGCATGAGCGCCGGTTAAAATGAATATTCCTCCTGTAATCATATTAGGCTGACCAAAAGGAATCATACCATTTGAATAAATATCTTTAGTTACTAATTCCTTAACTTCTACAGAACCACCTGTTTCATTAAAACCTGCAATAAAAACACCTGATCCTAATACAGGGGCATTCTTACGACCAATTGAAACGTTTTTAATATCGGCTGATATGGTTGATGCACTGTCTTGATTATAATTAAAGATAGTTAAAGCCCCTTGTTGGACGACGACTCCATATTTTAGTGGCTTTTCGGAACGATTTCTGGAGTCGCTAAATGGGATGTCTAAGTCATCAATAATCAGTTCCATAGTTTTATTTGGTGCGCGTGTTAATAGTTGAACCTGACCAGTTACTGTGAGCTTCTCTAAAGTCATTGTAGATAAATCTTCGTCACTTGATGAAATGTAAATCGCTCTTTGGTTAGAGATGCTTTGAATAATTAAGTCTGAAAGCTTATTATTTTTTGTTAAAGCAATCCCATCACTATTTGGAAAACTTAACATGGTTCCTTTATCTCTAGAACCATGAATACTTACTCCCGCTGAAAGTGTCACAGAATAAGGAATAAGGATAGATGAAGCGACATAAATATCATTGTTTTCAATTTTTATTGCTTCGATGAATTCAGTTAAATTATTAACTTGATTTACCATTGTAATACCTCCAACTATTTATGGTAATAATATAGCGCTTAGCTTAAGAAAAGTAAAATAAAAAATATTATTTCAATATTATGTAGTCAAAAACATATTATTTTTAAAATATTGAATGAAGTAACATGATAGCACTATATAGTATTAAATAAAGGATAGTTCAATGAAGTAAGTAGGATTTATAAAAAAAGACGATAGTTTTTCTTTATCGCCTCTAGTAAACAATTTTATGAAATTTTTATTTTACAAGCTACAATTATAATACTACCTTCTTCCATTTTCTGATTTTTGTTCTGAAAGTTCCAAAAGGTGCAACTGTATTAACATGAATAAACTTATATACTTCCCAAGTCGCTGTTTTAGTCGCCTGATCAGCCCATTCTCTCATATGTGGTTTAAATAATTCTTCCTGACTTAGTGCATCAATCATGGCATAAATAGAATTAATGTTTTTATTTAGTTTGGCTTTTAGCTCTTGTAGAGATAATTGAGCGTAAGTATCTGTGAACCATTGATACAAGTCGCCTAGTTGATTCCATTTAAAGTTATCTGATGGCGTATTAACTTGAAGTCCATTTCTTTCATCCTCTTCCCATTTAAGAATCAAAGTTGTCCATCCAACCTGATAAGCAAGATTCTCAGCTGGAGTTCTATCAACTTCATCAACTCTTTTATCTTTTAAGGTTTCCGGAATATTATTAAATTCTGAAATATATTTCTCAAATGCTTTACTTATTTCTTTTTTCAGCTCTTCTTTATTTTCGTATGTTCGCAAAAAAATCACCTCCATTCTGATTTATCAGTACCCTAAATTAAACAGATCTTATTTTCTCCTTTACCTCTTCAAAAAATATTATATTTCTATACCTTTTACGAATGAAGCTTTTAAAAGGCAGTGACTATTCTCAGAAATATTCTGATTGTAAACAAGATTATATCTATTAACAACCACGAACTCTCTTCTTTTCTATTATTATACTACTTTTCTCTAAATGTTAAAATAAGGATATTATTTTACTGATTTAAAAATACTAACTTTAAAATATGTAGTATCAACATATAGAACTCACACTTCTATCGACCATCTTGGTGATATCAGAAAATCAAAAAAGTGGGGGCAAAACTATTCCCACAGACACCCTACCTGTCAGAACATTTTGCACCCCCTCTGCGTATGTGGGAATAAATTTTATACTTTACCGCTATCAATCCAACTACCTCACTTCAGATTGTTTGATTGATACTTCACCAAAAAATTCAAAAAAGGCTTGAAATCAAGGCTTTTCTAAACCCTGAAACGGTGGGCTTTATCCCTCTCTCACCAGCAGTCCGACTACCTCCACATGATGCGTATTTGGTAATATCACATTATTTAACGATTTGACACTATTTAACGATTACAATGCTGAGAGCCAAACTCAACTCCTCTAAAAAGTTTTATTTCCTCAATGCTATCCATAAGATCACCAAAAAATCCTTGAAATTTGCTGATTTCAAGGATTTTATTACGTTAAATTGTATCAATTAACTTCTTCTTATTTCTGTTGCAACTAATTTTATATTCATTTTACATACTTTCTAAATCTTTTAATTTTACGGAGACAATCTTTGATACACCGGACTCTTGCATGGTTACCCCATAGATAGAGTCTGCTGCGGACATCGTTCCTTTACGGTGTGTTACCACAATAAACTGGCTGTCCTTGTCAAAGCGATTAAGATAGTCGCCAAAACGTTTGACATTAGCTTCGTCAAGTGCAGCTTCCACCTCGTCCAAAATGACAAATGGTATCGTCTTGACACGAATAATGGAGAAGAGTAATGCTAAGGCTGATAGCGCCTTTTCTCCTCCGCTCATCAGATTGAGTGATTGGATTTTTTTGCCGGGCGGTTGAACCGAAATTTCTACCCCCGCAGTCAACAGGTCGCCTTCGGTCAAAATCAAGTCCGCTGAACCGCCACCAAACATCTGTCTGAAAGTCACTTTGAAGCTCTCACGAATCGCTTCAAAGGTTGATTTGAAGCGTTCTTTTACTTCGTCATTCATTTCTTCAATGGTTTCCAAAAGCAAATTTTTCGCAGAGAGTACGTCATCTCTTTGAGTATTGAGGAAATGCAGTCGTTGACTGACTTCTTCAAATTGCTCTACCGCATCAAGATTGACTGGTCCTAAAGCCCGAATAACCTTTTCTAAGTCCTTAACCTTAGTTTCAGAAACCGTAAGATTTTCTAGTGGACGAGCCTGTTTACTAGCTTCATCAAAAGATATTTGATAGTCATCTGTCAAATTCGTCAAAAGGCGACGCAAGACATCTGCAATCTTATCTTTTTCAGCTTCTGCTTTTGCCTGTTTGCGAATCAGATCCTCATTTTGCTGGCGGGCTTGTTCCAGATGACTAGTAAGATCCTCTGCTTGCCCTTCCAAATCGTCCAGTTCAAACTGACGACGAATGGTAGCTTGGTTCAAAGTTGTCTTTTCCTGTATAGCCTGTGTTAATTGCTCTTCTAAAACAGCAATATCCACTTTTGAAGCGTTTTCTTCCTTTTGCTCCATTAGAAATTGTAAAGTTGAAATCCCTTTGTCCAATTCAGATTTTTCATTAGACAAACGCGTGAGATCCGTCTGAACGTAACGCTGATGCCCCGTCAGCTCGGTACGAGCCAAACGAAGCTCAGATAAGCGGGCTGTTAGCTTGTCTAAACGTGCTTGAACAGCATCTTTATCCGACTTAATCTGCTCAATCTCGGCTTCTGTTTCGGATTTATCTTGCTCAATTTCTGCAAGGCGATTGACTAACTTTTCTTTTTGCTCCGCCATATCAGGAAGAACTTCACGAGATAACTCTCTTTCTTGCAGCACTAAGAGCTCAGATAAGTCTTCAACCTGTTTGTGCGTTTGCTCATAAGCCATTTGAGCCTTTTGCTCTGCTAATCGTGCTTCCTCACCACTTACTTTTATTTCTTCTAACAGACTGTTGGCTTGGCTTAGCTGCGTGTGCAAATCTTCCACTTGTTTTTCTTGCTCTGCTAAAGTCGCATTCTTCTCAGAAAGTTCCATTTGTAAAGCGTCTAGCTCCGGCTTGATGAAAATCGTATTGTTATTTCGATTAGCGCCACCTGCATAAGAACCGCCTGTCCGCAGTTCTGTTCCATCCAGCGTGACAATTCGTACTTGATACCGAACTTTGCGAGCGGCTGCTCGCGCATTTTCTACCGTATCAAAAATGGCTGTTGTACCTAGCAAATTTTGGAAAATATGCTCCAAACTCTTATCATAGCGCACCAAAGACGAAGCCAAACCAAGAAAACCAGTGCTTTTTTCAATGCTTCCTTGATGATGATCTGGTAAATGCCGCGCTTTAATCGTTGTCAGTGGCAGAAAAGTTGCCCGTCCTGTTCGATTGCGTTTCAGAAATTCAATTGCTCGTGTCGCAGCTTGTTCGTCCTCTACGATAATATGCTGGCTACTTGCTCCAAGTGCAATTTCAAGTGCTGTCTGGTAATGCGAATCAAAGCTCAATTTTTCACTAACAGCACCGATAATACCGCCCAGACACTCTGCTTCTTGAAGAACGCTTTTAACCCCAGCATAGAAATGACTGTGATTTTTCAGAATAGCTTCTAAACTACCAACACGCGCCTTTTTATTTTTTACATCATCCATTAAATCAAACATTGCCGTTTGGTTTTGCTGATAATTCGTTTTTACAGTTTGCACTTGCTTTAGCTGTGCCTGATAATCTGTCAGTAACTGCTGAACCGACTGCCGAGCTGTTGCTAAATCTTCCAGTTGACTTTGCTCGTTGATTTGAAGATTCTTTAAATTTTCTTTTAACTTAGCAAATTCTACTTGTTTGCTTTCAGATAATTGTAATTCGTTGGCTAAGCGACTTTCTAAAGCAGTTAAGTCATTGGATAAGTCCGCTTCTTCCTGCATCAATTGGACAAATTCAGCACGTAATTTTTCAATCATCTGGTCAGGATCATCCGAAAATGCCTCAATTTCAGCTTCTAATTTATGAATCGCTTGTTGATTTCGTTCCAATTTTACATCAAAATCAATCAACTGCTCGTCTTTCCCCTGCCATTCTGTTTGAACCGCCTCTAATTTTTCTGTCAATCCTTTCAGGCGTTCCTCATTTTCCTTCCGACTGTTGGCAGCTTGACTAGATTCTAATTTGGAAACTTCGATTTGGCGTTCTAAGTCACTGATGAGGCGGGTTAGTTCAAGCAAACTCACTTGGTCATCTGCCATTTGTTTTTGCAAATCATGGCGTTTTTCTTTCAGAAGAGCATTTTCTTGCTCTAGCTGGTCACGTTTGCTGTAATAAGCAGACAAAGATTGCTGAATCCCCACAAGCCGTTCTTCAGTATCATTCAGCTGTGTTTTATTTCCCTTTATTTGAGCAATCAATACACCCAAATAAAGAGCACGGCGTTCCTCATCCAATTTCAAAAACTGCTTAGCTGTCGTAGCTTGCTTTTCAAGAGGCTTCACTTGACTATCGAGCTCATAAATAATGTCTTCCAGCCGATCTAGATTATCTTGTGTTTGGCTGAGCTTACTTTCAGTCTCCTTGCGCCGCGTCTTGTATTTCAGTACGCCAGCCGCTTCTTCAAAAATGGCACGGCGCTCCTCTGGCTTGCTATTGAAAATTTCTTCCACCTTTCCTTGAGAAATAATGGAAAAACTATCTCGCCCAAGCCCTGTATCCATAAACAAATCATGAATATCTCGTAAACGTACCTTCTTGCCGTCTATTTTATACTCGCTATCCCCACTGCGATAAATATGACGCTCCACACGAATCTCATCTGCAGCTTGCTGGATAAAACGGTCTTTATTGTCCAAAACGACAACAACAGAAGCATAATTCAGTGGTTTGCGAGTTTCAGTCCCCGCAAAAATAACATCTGGCATTTTCCCGCCACGAAGACTTTTAACACTGGACTCTCCCAGTGCCCAACGCAGGCTTTCAGTAATGTTACTCTTTCCTGAGCCATTTGGTCCAACGACTGCTGTCACTCCCTGATCAAATATTACCTTGGTCTTATCTGCAAAAGATTTGAAACCTTGAATTTCAATTTCTTTTAAATACATGAATGACTTTCCTTTTCAAATGCATTTTTAGCAGCTTCCTGCTCTGCTAATTTTTTCGAGCGTCCTTGACCTTGTCCAACCGTTCTGCCATCAACAGATACCGCTACAGCAAATTCTTTAGCATGAGCTGGACCGGACTCAGAGATGACTTGATAGACAATCTCGACATCACCATTGACTTGGAGCAGTTCTTGTAGCTTGGTCTTGTAATCAACCACCTGCTCAAAGTCTCCAACTTCTACCTTTGGAATCATGACTTGATACAGGAAGTTTTTGACCGCTTCCACTCCCTTATCTAGCAACAAAGCTCCTAAAAAGGCTTCAAATAAATCCCCAAGAATGGTATCCCGATTACGCCCACCTGACTTTTCTTCGCCACGACCTAATTTGATAAATTGATCAAACTGGCAATCTCGACTAAAACCAGCCAAACTCTCTTCACGTACAATGGTTGAGCGAAGTTTTGACAAGTCCCCTTCTGGTTTTTTCGGATATTTTTTATACAGATATTCTGAAATCAATAATTGCAGAACAGCGTCTCCTAAAAATTCCAAGCGCTCATTGTGTGAAATGTTTAAGAGGCGGTGCTCATTGGCATAGCTAGTGTGTGTAAAAGCTGTCTCCAGCAACTTTTCATCTTGGAAGACAATTCCAAATTGCTGACTCAAAACTTTATGTAAATCTCTCATTTTTTCTCCTTTCAAGAAGAACTTTTTCTTTTAATACTTAATGAACATCAAAAATTTGACAATCACCTCCAGCTGTCTCCCAGACAATTGGAACTAGAAAGCAAGCTGCGGGGGAGCAAAAGTTCAAGTAGAGCTTTTGAAGTTGCAGGTGTAATCAACGAAGTCAGCAACAAAGAGTACAGCAAGGTTGGCAAAAGTTTCGCTTTCCTTCTTTGCCACCTCTCACAGTCACCCGAACTGTGAAATCCGACGAAGTTTGAAGAGATCTTCACAGAGTATAAAATGAAAACAAATTCTCTATTATTATATCAAAAAATACTTGATACTCCAACGATACCAAGAATTTGATAGGAAAAGTTCACCAGAGATGAAATGAATTTTCATTCTTTATCTAGAATGACTTTGAATAAATAATACGTCATAAAAAGGGTTAAGGTAGCTAAAGCAAACTTCACCCAGATAAGAGGTGCAAAGAAGATAGAAATTCCCATTAGAATATAAATGGAAATAAGAATTTTTCTCTTACGCTCCCGAGCAATGGCACCTGTTTCGTGAAAGTCCGCCACATAGATTTGATACAACTTAGTGTGGTACAACCATTATTCAAACCGCTTAGAACTGCGTAAAAAACAAGTAACAGACAGCAGTAAAAGGAAAGCTTCAACAAGAGCAGCCCCCAAAGCAGTGAAAGCAATGAAATGATTAAATAAAAATTCACATTGACTCTCCTAAATATCAGTCAATGGAGTTGCCGTATCTGGAGATGTATCACAAATATGAAAATCATGCTCAACCGCCAAATCAGTCTGTTCCAATTGATTAACCATTGTGATATGAGCTAATTCTTTGGTATTATTTTCTTTGCTAAGATGCCCTAGATAGATTTTCTTAGTGCGATAACCCAACGTACGAATCATGGTTTCTGCCCCGTCATCATTCGACAAATGTCCTTGGTCAGATAAAATCCGCTGCTTCAGGCTCCAAGGATAAGCTCCACTACGAAGGATTTCAATATCATGGTTGGACTCAATCAAATACCCGTCCGCATTTTCAATAATCCCTGCCATACGATCGCTAACATAGCCAGTATCCGTCAGTAGAACAAAACTTTTATCGTCTTTCATCAGTCGGTAAAATTGCGGTGCAACCGCATCATGACTAACACCAAAACTTTCAATGTCAATATCGCCAAATGTCTTGGTTTTTCCCATTTCAAAAATGTGCTTCTGACTGACATCAATCTTCCCAAGCGCTACTTCCATCGCATTCCATGTTGCTTGATTGGCATAAATATCTAAATGATATTTCCGTGCCAAAATGCCCACACCATGGATATGATCCTTATGCTCATGCGTTACCAAAATGGCATCCAACTCCTCTGGTTTACGGTCAATTTCACTCAATAAGCTGGTAATTTTCTTCCCAGATAAGCCCGCATCAATCAACAACTTCTTCTTTGGAGTTTCTAAATAAAAACAGTTACCGGTAGAACCTGACGCTAAAATACTGTACTTAAATCCCTTCTCGTTCATGCTACCCTTCTAATTCATCTTCTTCCCAATCATCATCTTTGACAGCTTCCTTATCATAAGGCAGGACAATAGTAAAGGTTGAACCTTTGCCGTACTCGCTCTTTGCCCAGATAAAGCCGTTATGCTGCTTGATAATCTCTTTGGCAATGGCTAAGCCCAGTCCGGACCCACCTTGTGCACGACTTCTCGCTTTATCTACACGATAAAATCTATCAAAAATTTTCGGTAAATCTTTTTTAGGAATTCCTAAGCCTTCATCTGAAATCGACAAAATCATTTGGGTATCCGTCGTTTTCATACTGACCGTAATCTTGCCACCGTCAGGAGAATATTTAATGGCATTGTTGATAATATTATCAATCACCTGTGTCATCTTATCTGTATCAATTTCGACCCAAATAGAGTTAATCGGATAATCTCGTATAATTTCATACTTTTTATCATCATTCTGGCTTCTGATTTTATCAAAACGGTTCAAAATAAAGGTGATAAAAGCAGTAAAATTCGTCAATTCAATATCCAAATGACTGGTTGCATTGTCAATACGTGACAAACTCAGCAAGTCCGAAACCATGCGCATCATCCGATTGGTCTCGTCTAATGAAACCTTGATGAAATCCGGTGCGACTGGTTCTGATAAGGCACCTTCATCTAGTGCTTCCAGATAAGACTTGACACTGGTCAAGGGAGTACGTAATTCGTGACTGACATTCGAAACAAACAGTCTCCGCTCACGCTCTTCTTTTTCCTGCTCCGTTGTATCGTGTAGCACTGCAACCAGCCCTGAAATAAAGCCTGATTCTCGCCGAATCAAGGCAAATCGGACACGTAAACTTAAAAACTCTCCATTTTCATCCTGCGAATCAATGGTCAACTCTGGAACTTTCGTAATCAAGTCTCGTAAGTCATATTCGTCTTCGATATCCAACAGTTTTAAGATATTCATCTTTCGTGCTTCAGACTCTTTGACCCCCAACTGCTTGGTTGCCATATCATTGATCATGATAATCTGCCCACGACGATTGGTCGCAAGAACACCGTCCGTCATATAGGATAAAATACTCGACAGGCGCTTAGTTTCTTGCTCTAAATTTTCATGCGTTAGACGGATTACCTCAGATAAATCATTGATACTATTGGTAATATCCGTAATTTCTGGACCACCTTGTACATCTAAAATTTCTGAGTAATTGCCTGCAATTAAATCTTTTACTTTTTGATTCAATTGGCGAATACGAATATTGTCTCGCCTATTTTCCAAGGAAAGCAAGGTAATCACCAAGATGAACCCTAAAATAAGTAAAACAAATACAAAGTCTTTTGATACAATAAATTGTCTAATATTATCAATCATTGTTTCTCATGTAATATCCAACGCCGCGCCGCGTTAAAATGTACTCTGGTCGGCTAGGAATATCCTCTATCTTTTCTCTCAAACGACGAATTGTCACATCAACAGTCCGCACATCTCCAAAATAATCATAACCCCACACCGTTTCTAGCAGATGTTCACGCGTCATCACTTGTCCGATATGCGTTGCCAAATGGTGGAGCAATTCAAACTCACGGTGTGTTAAATCCAATTCTTCGCCATGCTTTTTCACGACAAAAGCATCGGTCAAAATCTGCAAATCTCCAATCACAATTTCTGTCGGAGCAGCTTCTGCTTCTTGATTTTCAATTGTCAAATCTGTGCGCCGCAAAATGGCTTTGACACGCGCCTGCAACTCACGATTAGAGAAAGGCTTTGTCATATAGTCATCCGCACCGATTTCAAGACCAATAACTTTGTCAAATTCGCTGTCTTTGGCAGAAAGAACGATGATTGGCACATTACTCGTTTTCCGAATCGTTCGCGCCACCTCTAAGCCGTCCATTTCAGGCAACATCAAGTCCAAAATCAAAATATCTGGACGTTCTGCTTCAAACATCTCTAACGCTTCGCGACCGTCAAAGGCTGTCACTACTTCATAACCTTCTTTTACCATGTTAAACTTTATAATATCTGAGATTGGCTTCTCATCATCTACAACTAATATTTTTTTCATTTTATTTACCTTTTTCTATCTTTTTATTATACCAAATTTTTCTTAAAATTTACCAATTCAACTCATAACACATCATTTCTTTACTTTACAAATTTAAAACAAATATGTTAAAAATATGACAGCAAAGACAGTCTTTTATATCAAAAAATAGTCCAGACAAAAGCCTTAGACCATTCATTGAATTCTTAGGAAAAACTATGAAACGCAATACACCTGTCTTAACTTTTCACTGCTACTGTAGTAATTTCCTAAAGAAGCAAATGTTCGAGCTGCTTGATGTTCATTTACTTGTCTTTCTCCAGCGAAATACGCTATAACCTAACAGCGTCCCCAACAATAAACAGATAAAATAGGCCACATGATACAGTAAAATCCATTTACCAAAGATTATAATCGTCACAAAGAACATAAGCGTTGCTAAAAGCAAAAAACGGCAAGAAAAACCATATAGTCCAGCATAGACAGCTCCCACAAGGAATGTTGCCAGCGGTGAATATATCAAAACATTATTCACCACCAACCCCTTTCGTAACAATTCGTCCATCGGTATCACGTAAACAATTCCATAAAATAACAAATAGAAAAAGAGTAGTACGGCTAAAAAAGGAATATCGCGTTTCATTTTCCCACCTCGCTAGTTTTGGAATTTTATTTCAGGTATTTCTGTATATTTTTGATTTGTCGTTTAGATGCTTTAAACATTCGCGCTGATCCATTTACAGGAAGGGCTATCGCTTTTTTGGGAAGATAAATGACAGATTTCGCTAATCGCTTACTAACAGACTCCTCCGGATATAAATCATTGTTGAAATCTTTTGAAATGGTTAAATCCAAATAAAATTCATAGACACGACGTCCAAAGTTTTCAGCAGAGATTTCGTATAATTTTGCAGCGAGACTTTTCTCATCCAAATCCGGTGTTGCAATAACAGCTTCCAAAATCGCTCCTGCCAAATCACGTTCTTCATAATAAAGCGTTCCAAACATTTTATCATTGATAACATTGTCTAGATAAGGATTTCCATGCGCAATAATCGGAGTGCCACTCGCTAGACTTTCTAAATACGTCAAGCCCTGCGTCTCACTCGTTGAAGCGGAAATAAAGAAATCCGCTGCTTTATAATACAAGGCTGTCTCACTGGGCGCAATCATTCCTGTGAAAATCACTGCATCCGTAATATTCAACCGTTTGGCTTGCGCTTTTAAGTCAGACAAATAAGGTCCATCTCCTGCCACTACCAATTTCACATCTGGATTTTCTTCTAAAACAGCCGGTAGAGCAGCTAAAACTGCCTGAATATTTTTTTCATACGAAACACGTGATAGGCTAAGCAACATGGTTTCTTGATTTGAAATTCCTAATTTTCCCCGTAAATCAGCAATGTTCTCACTAGTAATTTCTGGACGTTCAAATTTAGCCAATTCAATTCCAGTAGGAATAACACGTTTTTCTACTTTTACTTTGTATTTCATGAGCAAGTCATAAACAATCTCGCTCGGACAAATCACACCGTCTAAATCACTCATAAAACCGCGAACAATGTATTTGACCATGCTAGGACGAATGACCATGCCTTTAGCAATATAACGTACATAATCCTCATACTGTGTATGATAAGTATGAACAACTGGAATTCGCAGCTCCTTTGCAATCCAAACACCTAATAAACCCAAAGAAAATTCAGTCTGGGTATGAATAATATCCAATTGATATTGGCGAGCAATCTCTAAAGCCGTTGAAAAACCGCGATAAGCAATTCGCCGATCTTTAAAGGCAAAAAACGGCACGCTGGGAATTCGAATAATCTGCCAATCCTCATAACGATTGACATCTTTATCTGTCGTTGTAAAAATAAAAACAGTATGTCCAAGCTTTTCTAATTCTGTTTTTAAAGTGCGAATACTAGTTGCCACCCCTGAAACCTGAGGGAAATACGTATCCGTAAAAAGACCAATTCGCATGCTACATCTCCAATACTTCTTGATAAGCATCCACAAGTTTATAAGCCACATCATCAATTGAACGACTCTGCGCCACCTTATAGCCAGCTTCTCGCTTATCTACTTTACCATCCAAAATCTTTTGGATAGAATCTACAAATTCATCTACATTATGCCCCAATTCAGCTGATTGCTCATCAATCCAGCCCTCATATACAGGAATATCCCGTAAAACGACATGTTGATGACTAGCCAACGCCTCTAGCACTACAATCCCTTCTGTCTCCTCATAACTTGGGAAAAAGAAAAGACTGCTACCACTCATAGCTCCCTCAAAAACGGCACCTTTAAAATAACCCGG
This sequence comes from Streptococcus sp. HMSC066F10, assembly GCF_001813805.1. NCBI lineage: Bacteria > Bacillati > Bacillota > Bacilli > Lactobacillales > Streptococcaceae > Streptococcus > Streptococcus sp. HMSC066F10. The sequence goes on along the minus strand of NZ_KV813989.1, from coordinate 186,661 downwards.
GAATTCAACATTTTTAGGATGATTAAAAAGTACAAGATTTCTGATTTTCCGAGGAATGATCCACTTGTTAATACTACCCAGCCAAATAAAGCGAACATCTGGCATTCTGCGTGCTACCTCTACAAAGTCTTCTATTCCCTTGCGTCTGAAATAAAGTCCCGCACAGACAACCACCTTATCTCCTTCTTGGGTATGAAAATGTTTTCTAAACACTTCTTCTTTATGTGGATCTTTTTGATATTTATGAAGGTCAATCCCATTAGAAACCGCCACAATTGGTGTTGTAACGCCATAGCCCTGAATCAACTTTTTGGAATACTCAGACGGTGTAATGATAAAATCCGCCATTTGGTACATGTGAGCCAGATATTTTCCAAAGGCTTCCGCAAAAAAGTTTGACCCGATAAAAGAATTTCGAAAATCTTCTTTAGTCGAATGCCCATGCATAATCACTTTTTTTCCTTGCTTTTTTGCTTTGTGCAAAAGTCGCAAACTTCTAGGTCCATAGGTATTGATATGAACCACATCATAATCTCCTGAAGGATCTGTCGTGTAGGGAATTCCAGCCAAATCTAGGGCTTTCATCTGATGTTGCAAAGCTCGTCCAATGCCTGATTTTTCTAAAACCGCTTTACCTTCTAAATACAGTAATACTTTCATGTCTTCTATTATACCCAAAAGATAGAAAAAATAAAACCAAGAAGGGACATCGCATTATAAAAGCAAAAGAAAAAGACCTTACGGTCTCTTCCCTACTTCCTTGTTGAACGGCGCTCAATAAGGCCATGAGCTAATACCACTTCGCGTTCTTCTAGCTCTTCCTTGTGCATAATCTTAGTCAGCATGCGCATACTAATCGCACCAAGGTCATACAAAGGCTGACCAATAGTTGTCAAATTTGGACGAGTAAAGCGTGCTACTTGTGAATCATCGCTAGTGATGATTTCAAAGTCTTCTGGTACATTTACACCCTTGTCTGATAAACTATTTAACAGCCCAGCCGCCAGCTCATCACCAGTCACAAAAGCTGCTGTAGCTTTAGAAGCAATGATCCGTTCTGCTAATTGATAACCATCATCATAGCTGTATTTTGACTCAAAAACCAATCCTTCACTATAAGTAAGTTTAGCTTTCTTCAAAGCTTCTTTGTAACCAGCTAAACGAATCTTACCATTGATATCATCCACCAAAGGTCCGCTTACAAAAGCAATTTTTTGATTATTTTTCGTAAGACGTTCAACTGCATCCATGGTTGCTTGCTTATTGTCAATATTCACACTTGGTAATTGATGCTCCACATCAACTGTGCCTGCAAGCACAACTGGCGTCCGCGAACGAGAAAACTCGGAGCGAATCTTTTCTGTTAAATGATAGCCCATAAAAATGATACCATCTACTTGTTTTGAGAACAGCGTATTGACAACAGAAACTTCTTTGTCATCATCTTCATCACTATTGGCTAAGACAATATTATATTTGTACATCTCTGCGATATCATCAATTCCTTTTGCAAGCGTTGCAAAATAACTGCTTGTAATGTTTGGAATGACAACTCCTACTGTTGTCGTTTTCTTACTGGCAAGTCCACGAGCAACTGCATTTGGACGATAATCAAGGCGGTCAATCACTTCCAAAACTTTTTTTCTTGTATTTTCCTTTACATTTTTATTTCCATTTACCACACGGCTAACGGTTGCCATTGAAACTCCCGCTTCACGGGCGACATCATAAATCGTTACAGTATCATCTGTGTTCATAAATTATCCTTTCTATTATTGAAAATATCGTTTTCACATTCCTACCAAAATCATTTTATCACTTATTGGAAACACTTTCAAGCATTTTGATAACTTTTTGAAAAATCTTGTTCTTTAGGCAAATTTCTAGCAATTTTATCAATGATTTTACAAGAAAAATCTACCCAATCTGTGAAATTTTTGAAGCGACAAAAAAGTTCTTACTGTCCTCTTGATTTTTACTTGTTTTTTTGCAAAAATAGAGGAGTAGAAAGAAGGTAACAGAATGACCAAAATAAATCAAATTATTTCTTATCTAGAAACAGAGAAAACATATGTCGCCGTGGTTTCTGATCCTGTAACGATTAATTATTTAACAGGATTTTATAGCGACCCTCATGAACGCCAGATGTTTCTTTTTATTTTCACAAATCATGAACCACTGCTCTTTGTCCCAGCTCTTGAAGTAGATCGCGCTAGTGCGATTGTTGATTTCAAGGTTGTGGGTTATGTTGATTCTGAAAATCCATGGAAAAAAATCAAAGCAGCCTTGCCAGCGGACAGTGCCCACAAAGTTGCTGTTGAGTTTGATAACTTGATTTTGACCAAATACAATGGATTGCGTACTGTTTTTGAACAAGCTGAATTTACAAACTTAACACCTTGTATCAATCGTATGCGTCTCATCAAATCATCCGATGAAATTAAGAAAATGTTTGTTGCTGGAGAATATGCAGATAAGGCTGTTAAGATTGGTTTTGAGACTATTTCTCTCGATAAAACAGAAACAGATATTATTGCTCAAATTGACTTTGGTATCAAACAACTCGGCTATGAGATGAGCTTTGAGACTATGGTTTTGACAGGTGATAATGCTGCTAATCCGCACGGCATTCCGGGTACAAACAAAGTCGAAAACAATGCCCTGCTTCTATTTGACCTTGGCTGTATGGTCAATGGTTATGCCAGCGATATGACACGGACAGTTGCTGTTGGAAAACCAGATCAGTTTAAAAAAGACATTTACAATCTAACGCTTGAAGCTCAACGGGCAGCTCTTGACTTCATCAAGCCCGGAGTAACAGCTCATGAAGTAGACCGCGCAGCACGCGAAGTCATCGAAAAAGCCGGTTATGGTGAATATTTCAATCATCGTCTGGGACATGGTATCGGTATGAGCGTACATGAATTTCCATCTATCATGGAAGGAAACGATATGGTTATCGAAGAAGGTATGTGCTTCTCTGTTGAGCCTGGAATTTATATTCCAGGAAAAGTTGGCGTTCGTATCGAAGACTGCGGTCATGTCACAAAAAATGGCTTTGAAGTCTTTACAAGTACAAGCAAAGATTTACTCTATTTTGATTAAAATACTGAAAAAGATGCTAAAATAGTTGATTTAAGGACTGAAGCCTGTATTGGTTTTGGTTCAAATGGATCTCACCCGAACATGGGAAATCCTTGGTGAAATAACAGGCGACGCCGCTCCTTATGAACTCATTAGCCAACTTTTCAGCCAATTTTGCTTAGGAAAATAAATAGACAAATTCGGTCGAAAACAATCAAATTCTATGATTTCTAAATTTTCTGGCTCTTATACAAAAAGAGGAAAAGAATACTCCTACACGAATATCTCTTCCTCTTTTTATCTGTTGTTTTTATCTATTAGATTGATGAAGCGAAATGATAATTCACTTCCATACAATCGCGAAACTACTCCCTTATTATACGATCTCTTAAGATTTTATCTGAAAATTAATTTACCGTAATTGTGACAGTCAAAATCTTTGTATCAACTTTATCTTAAAAACAAGTCATTTCCTGTATTATGGATATCGAGATGCAGCAAAATAATCAGTAACTTTCTCTTTTATTTTTTCATATTCCTCTTTTGAAAAATCAGATACTTTTGATTCATTTGTACTATAGTAGGATACTTCTGATATAAATGTTGCTCCAAAATCAGTCATTTGACTCTTATCAGCAAATAAAGAATTTCCTAAAAAATAATTAGGAGAAGAAATATCTAAATAATCTAATATTGTTGGAGTAAGATTGATAGAATTTCTTCCTTGCACATTTATATCGCTAGGAGTTACTCCTTTATGATATATGAATAAAGGAACTTTATCAAGATTTCCTAATGACCGAGAGAAATTTGGAAAAGCTTTTTTATATTCATCATCAACATAAGTTGCATGATCTGTGGTAAAAACTAAAATAGTATTATCTGCAAACTCACTTTGATTGAATTTTTCTATAAACTTACCAATCTGTACATCTAAATTATAAAATCTATTTAAAACCCTATCTTTCCCATCTTGAAATTTCTTAGCTGTTGAGTCCATCCCAATATGAGTACCAAAAGTATACATTGAAATAAAAAATGGTTTATCTTTAGATTGATTAGACATTTGGTTTAACAAGTCATTATACGCCTCTTTATCAAAAGTAGCATCATATCCTTTTGTTATGGTGCCATTTACAACCTTTCCAAATTTCATATTATTTAGATAAGTTGAAAATTCCCTATTATTGGGTTCTGTATTAATAAAAGATGTAGCATATCCTCTATTAGCCAAAACACTTTGTAAAGATACTAAATAATTACTATCTGGATTTTTCAACTGGTACCCTGAATACAATTGTCCTATAATTCCACAATAAGTTGCAAAGGTATGATTATAATAATTAGAAAAATTTAATGAATCTTTTTGTAATTTGGAAACATTAGGCATTATGCCCCTTGTATCATCTATAATATGTTGAGAGAGGCCCTCCGTAAAGATTAAAATAATATTTGGATTTTCAGGCAGCTCTTGAGGTTTCGATACATAATTAGTTATATCATCTTTATGAAATTTTTCTTTCGCATGTGCACTTTTCTCTTTTGCTTCTTTCATAAGCTGCATATATTGATACTCTGCTTTACCTAAATTATATAGAGAACTTGCTGGAGAGTATTTCTCTCCAACTAGTCCCAAACAAATCAATTCTCCTAAAAATAACACCACCAATAGTTTGAAACTTCTATTATTTACTAACTTAGACCTCTCTTCTCTACTCAATTGTACATATCTAGAAGGCAAAAAGCTAAAGATAAGTAAAAGTATAATTCCTAAACCAAATATCCATATTCGTCCCTTAAGAGCTTCCCAGGAACTTAAATTATTAATCATTATCAAAGTAACAAAGCTGTTACCAAAAAGTAATACTAATACTTCAATATTAAATAGTAATAACAAAAGATTATTTACTATTTGACCAATTATTTTATGATTTTTTAAAAGAATATTAGAAATAGAAAAGATAATTGCTAATTCTAATAAATTAAACAGTACAAAAGACCATTCATGTGTAGTCTTTAAAACTAAAAAACTAATTACAATAGAAAATAGATATTTAAATACCATAAGTTGATAACTTTTATTTTTAAAATAAAAATTCAACGACTTTCTTTTTTTATTATCACTCATTTTGAATTCCTAATCTTTCCTACCACTCGTTTCACTATATATTTAACAGCACTCCCTGGTCCACGATAGATATATTTCAGAGCACCTTTAATGCCGCCAATATTGTCAAAGTTTATATATGTATTTGGCAGGGTATCTGGACGGATATTTAAAACGATATTATCCACAAAAGGAGTGATATAAATCTCATTTTTAGAGATTGCATAGTCATAACGTTGAGACCAAGCTAAATAAACTAAAATTCGCTCAATGGAATGTAGAATGGTATGTTGAGGCAATGGTTCTGCTGGAATATCAGCATCTTGCAAATTCAAATCAAATAAAGGCTTTAGAGCATCATATTTGAACCAAATAAAGGTTCCATAACTCATGATAAATGTATTTAATTGATTGAAATCTATAGACCGTTTAATATTCATTCGTTCCCAGAGTAAATTCATATCATCTGCAAATTTATTCTCATTCCACGGATCAACAATCTTTGTATAACGGAAAAAAGTTGGAATATCAGCAATAACTAAACCTAACCGTTCATCACTTTCCAAACTAGCCATAATTTTATCCGCCGGTTTGATTAACATATCAAAAAGTTCATTTCTCCATGAATCTCCTACCCAATGCGGATATTCTGGAGATTTTTTCGTATGAAAATGACCAATATAATCATATTTTGATAGTTCATTTTTGAGTTTTAACATCGGAATAACATCACGACCGAGATTTCCAGTAATATAAACTTTGCCTACCTTACCACGTTCTGTTAGAATCTTCTCAATTTCTGCTTTCTTTTTCTCAGAATCTGTTGTCAAAAACAAATCATAATCAAAATGAAAATTTTCAAAAGCCGTTAAAAACACTTCCAAAAGATCTACATAATAAGTATGGAGATGCACCGCAACTTTCTTTTGATTTGAATACTGAAGTTGATTATCTTTTAATACTTTTCTATCAAGCAAATATGGAGGCGTTGGTAAACTCATATCAGACATGTGAGATAAAATAAATTCTGTCGGATAATCTGATACCTTTTCAATCTCTTGCAGTAAGTAAGGGGCTAAATGTTGAGTTAAATCAAACGTTTTTATCTTAATAAAAGGAACGTGATTTTCCAACAAAACATGCGGATAATGAATTGTGAAGTTACTATGGAAGAAGTCATCCTTTAAAGGCACTGTATCCAAAATTGTCTGGTATTTAAAACCTGCATCTACAAATTTCTTAGTGTACTGGGTCTCATAATTATCAATAACCTTTTGTACATCTATATAATTTTCAATTGATTGCCAGAAGTTTTGAAATACAGTTGACTGAACGAGTCTCTTTTTAAAAGAAATAAAATAAGATTGAAGATGCTCATTAATGAACAGATTTCTTTGTTTTACTTCTTGATGATTTGTCATTCCCCAAAAATCTACTTCTGGATCAGACTCATATCTTTGATAAATAGGTTCCATATCCCAAAGTGGACCAAAACAGGTATCGTTCATTACGGTAATTGAATCATATTCTTTCAACTTATCAAAACCGACTAAAGCCATGCCATCATGCCAAGCTCCAAAATCATAGCCAGTATTTTCACGTTGAATAAATTCATCAATCAGCTTTTTGTCACGAAGTTTTTCCACTTCAGATAGGCTTAACTGACTATTTGAAATAAAAATAAGTTTTTCAAATAAAGGTCGCATATGTTCAATTTGGTAAAATACATGTCGACTGATATGGTCGTATTTGTTAAAATGAACATAAATTAATAATCGTTTCATTGTCTTCTCCTAAAGAAGTTAATAATTTTAGTCGGAATTATCCAGCGTCGGCTCCCTATAACCGCATTGTGTTCATGAACTAATTCTTGATAATTACATTCTAACTGGTGAATGCGCTCTTCCAAATCCGTAATGTTCTCCAGCAATTTCTGGTTAACTTCATTCGCCTCTGAAAGTTCAGTCAAAACTGAACCTTCTTTCATAGGGTCAAAAATATCTTTCATTTCATACGAAAAAAGAAATTCTGAATCCTCAACATCATCAATCTGATAATGAAGCTGAGGATCATTTTTCCCGAAAAGTAATTCATTAGAAAGCAAGAGCCCGTTTGTAAAGGCAATTTTCAACTCTGTTTGTTTATGATAAGTTTTTAGACTAACGTTTTTATAATAATTTGGAATCTCAGATAAATCAATTCTCAATCTAGCTGCTTCATGTGGAATCTGAAAATAAAGCTCATCTGCATACTGTAATGGGAATTTCAGACTATTTGTTTCCGAAAATTCTTCATCTGCCCGTGCATAAAAAATCGTAATAGGCTGCTTCTTTATATTCAATATGGAATGATTTGGCAACGTTTCTCCTAGCAAGGAGCTAATAGCTTGTAGTGATTTCTCTGTTCTTGTTGAAAGAGATGCTATATTTGCAAGTAAACTATCATAACACTTATCAAGCGTATAAAGCTGTTTAGCTCTCTCGCTTGCAAGAACTGCATTATTCTTATTTATATCGAAATTTTCAAGAAAGTCTGCCATCTTATCAGCCAATGAGTCGATATTTCCCAACTGATATGTCGTACCGCTATGAAAATATTCTTTAGCTGATTTATAGCCATCATTATTTGAAACTATTGTAGGAACTCCTCTTAAAATAGATTCAACAAAAACAAGAGAAAAGGATTCAGATTTCGAGGTGCATACACAAATATCTGAGTTTGTCACTTTTTTCCATGGTTGATCATTATAACCCCAAAATTGGACATTAGTTAATTCATATTTTTCAATATAAGCATCACACTCTTCTTTTGTCTCTTTTTGCCAATCACCAATAAAAATTAGGGGAATATCATTGCGCCTAAGTTTTTTATATGCTTTAAGAAGCTCAATTTGATTTTTATTTTCATTTATTACACCAATTGAAATGATTCTTCTTTGATTGGACTCTGCCAAAGCTTCAGTTGTAAATTGTGTATAAGGAATAAATGTTTCTAAATTAGCAGGATTGTTATTTAACTCAGCTAATTTTTGGGCTAGATTTCCCCGTACAGAAAAAACTTTATCCGAATTCTCAAAAATAAACTTCATTTTTTTTGCATAATATTGAAATTCTCTCTCTGGAAATTCATGGATAAGCCAAAAATGTGGGATATCCTCACAGGCCGCTGCTACAGCTCCTTGAAAAACATTTGCTGTATTAGAAATAACTAAATCAATATCTTGCTCAACAATAATATCTCGTATTTCTTTAATATTCTTTTGATAATATATTACCCTTTCTTCCTTAGAAAAGAGACGATCGCCTGGTGCTTCTTCCCACCACCATTTTATCGTAGATAGTGGAAATAAATGAACATTGGCATTCGACAGCTTGCTTTCATAACTTGCATGAGTTGGGTGCCCGTTTTCAGGATAGACGTTGTAAATGTCATAGCCTATTTCAGATAAATAAACCATTAAATTCGTTATTGATTTCTCGGCTCCATTATCTAAAGTTCCAGTTGGAGAGATAAATAAAATACGCTTTACCATATTAAGCCCTCGCTTTGTAAAGTTTTATGTGTGCGATTCTTGCCAACTTCCATTTCTAACAAGTAAACCTGTTGCCGAATCTAGTGCTGATTCGTCATCCTCTGGAATATCATTCCGTTCAATAAAGACGATTGGAGCTTTTGAAGATACGGCAAAGGCTAAAACACGTTTGTCAGAATCACGAATGGTTGCTTCCAATCTTAAACGAGCATGATTTAAATAAGGAAGTTTGCATGTATAGATGACTTTCTTTTCTCCTGTTCCACTAATTTTTAAATCCATAGAATTATCATTGTAATAGCCATAATTAGTGTTTATATCAACGAACGACATAGCAATATGAGTCTCAATATCTTGAAGCTGTGTAAAAGTAAATTCAAACTTCAATTCATCGTCTGGTGTTACTTGATTTGGAGATAACAATTTTACTTCAAAATTTTCAACCAATGCAACTTGTTTCGTTTTATTCTCTGAAGCAGCAGCTTTTTCTTGTGTTGGTTGAATCGCATTATCAAAGCTATATTGATTCGCAACATCATCCGGATTTCCAATCGCCTTAATCAATCCGTCCTCAATCAAAACAGCTTTATTGCAATATTTCTTAACAGCGCCCATGTCGTGCGTAACAAGAATGGTTGTTTTCCCAGATTTTTTTCGTTCTAAGAAATAATCGTTACATTTTCTCTGGAAAGCTTCATCACCGACTGCAAGAACTTCATCAAGAATGAGAACATCACCTTGTGCTTTAATCGCGACCGAAAACGCCAAACGAACTTGCATTCCGCTTGAATAATTCTTCAGTTTTTGATTCATAAATTCATGTAACTCAGCAAAATCAACGATATCATCGTACATAGCATCAATTTCTTCTGTTGTAAAACCAAGCATGGCACCGTTCATATAGACATTTTCACGTCCAGTTAATTCTGGGTTAAAGCCGACACCAAGTTCAATAAAAGAAACCATTTTCCCATTAACAGTGACTTTTCCTTTCTCAGGGACATAAATTTGAGAAATGATTTTTAAAAGAGTGGACTTTCCTGAACCATTACGGCCAACAATCCCAAAGAAATCACCTTCTTCGACCTCAAAGTTAATATCTTTTAAAACATGTTGTTCCGTATAGCCTTTAATCCCCTTAAAATAATTGACTAAATTGGTACGTAAACTTTGCGTTGCTTCAGTAGGAAGTTTAAAATACTTGCTGACATGATCAACTTTTACTGCAATTTTTTTATCTGACATTATAAAATCTCCGCGAATCTCTTAGCATTTTTGTGGAAAATATAATACCCAATTCCAAAGATAAAGAAAGGAAGAATATAGGGTACCATAGCAACACCTTTATGACCAATTAAATCCCAGCCACGCATGCTTCCTGAAAAAACAATATAGTGCCGCAAATCTTGAATAATCTGTGCCAAAGGATTTAGCATCATGAGTTTTGCAATTGTTACCTGACCACGTTGCAAAATAAAGGTAAGAGAGTAGATAATAGGTGTCGCATACATTCCTGCTTGCATCACCACTTCCCAAATCGGACCAATATCTCTATATTTAACAAATAACGTCGCCAACACAAAAGCGATTCCTGTTGAAAATAAAATCAATTCAACAAATAATGGAATAACTGTAAGCCAGCCAATGGATACTGCTACTCCATTAACCAAAGCAAAGATGAAAACGACCAATAAATTAATAGAGTAGTTAATTGCTGCACCAACAACTGAAGAAATAACAATAATCTCTTTTGAAAAGTTCAGTTTCCGAAGCAAATCACCACGAGAAACGATAGACATCATCCCCATATTTGTAGCTTCAGAGAAGAAATTCCAAGTTACCATACCGATTAAAAGACCGATAGCATAATGTGGCGTTCCATCATCAAATCTCAAGAAGCGCACAAAAACTAAATACATAATCGTAAATAAGAGCAAGGGCTTCAAAATGGACCATAAATGCCCAATCAAGCTCCCTTGATACCGTAATTTAAAATCTGTTTTAATCATCTCGCGTAAGAGAATCATATTTTTTCGACTAAATAAGTCCATCATTACTCCTTATAAGCAAATTTTGTAAGAATGAGTGTTGTAAAGACAAAAGTGTGGAAGGCACGATTCTTTCGATAACCATATTTTTGAAGACGACGTAAGCGTTCCATAAACGGGACTTCCATGATTGTCACAAAATTTTCAATCAGTTCTTTATTTTGAGTAGCCAAAGGCAAAGCTAATAAATTCCTTGCTTGTTCTTGGCTATCTTGAATCAATTTCCAATATTTTGCGAAGAGAATATGCGGGCGAATCCAATTCTGCATTCTTTTTCTGAGGGTTCTTGCACCTAAAACATTATTGGAATGTTGCCGATATAATTCACTTGGTTGGTCTATATAGACTAAATGACCAAAAGCTGCTGCCAACAAAGCCAAATACCAGTCATGCATGAGAAGATCATGAGCTTCTTGGCCTGTCCATAAGTCAGCCAGAGCTTGGTTAATCATCGAAACGCCGCCTGTAACAGTATTTTCTGTTAATTCTTGGAGCAGTTCCGTGTTTGCATGGTCAGACTGTGTACGAATCATACTTTCATGTACGACATTTAACTCTTGATCTACAACTTTTAAATCCGTGTAAACCAGCAAAGGCTGACTGGTATCGTGTTTAATCGCTTCTTCTAGCTGCATTTCTACTTTTTCAGGCAGCCAGACATCATCCTGGTCGCTAAAAAAGTAAACATCTGATGTTTGATATTTCAAAAGATAAAAGAAACTTTTGATAACACCAAGATTTTCGACGCTATCAGGATTCACAAACTGAATGCGATTATCTTTTTGACAAAAATCTTGAATAATCTCACGCGTCCTGTCTTTAGAACCATCATCTCGGATTAACAGTTGCCAGCCTGTATAGGTCTGCTGCCGAATACTTTCAATCTGTTCTGCTAAAAACCGTTCACCATTGTAGGTGGACATGAGAATGGTCACTTTCATGATAAAAATAATTCCTCGTATTCACCCACAATTTTTTCCCAAGTGTAGTGTTCTTTCATGTTTTCTTTCGCAGCTTGACCTAGATCTGAAAAGTCGGACTGTTTATCTACCTGATGAATGCAATCAACTAGGCTGTTTTCTTTCTTATCCCAGTAAAGAGCTGTTTCTTTTGCCACTTGTCGGTTAAAGTCCACACCCAAGACCAAATTCAAATCTGTCTGAGCTAAGGCTTCTAAGAGACCAGGATTGGTGCCGCCGACCTCATGACCATGAATATAAGCAAACGCTTGATTGCGAATATACTTCAATAAATCTTGATCATAAACAGTACCGACAAACTTAATCCGCTCATCTCGGTCAAAATTTGTTTTTTGTTGTAGTTCTTCAAAATAAGCATTGCCTTGATGATTGCAGACAATCAGCAAGTCTCGTTGCGTCTGTGACTTCATAAACTCGTGAATGATGATTTCATAGTTATTTTCTGGAACAAAACGCCCAACAATCAAATAATAATCTTTTTCCTTACTTGCCCACGTGTCAAAAAAGTGTCGAACTTTTTCATCCTGAGCAGTTAAAGATGACAAGCGCAAATCGGTCCCATAGGCAATGAAGGTGGTTTTAGCCCACGGATAAGCTTTCTGGATATAACTTTCAATTCCTTGATTGTCCGAAATCACCAAATCGGCATGTTTAGTCATCACTTTCTCAGAATATTTGAGGTACTTTTGAACGGGCTTAGACCACTTAGCGCGTTTCCACTCAAGTCCATCAGGATTGATATAAAAGATACCACCAGCATGGTGAATTTTTCGAGCAAAAGGTGCGATAAAAGCGCCGATTGTATTTCCTAGAATATAGAAAATCGGTTGAGCAATTTTTTGATTGTTCACTAACTTCAAAGCATAGTTAATTGCCATCATATCATAAGCAATAACGCGAGCTGGACCAAGTTTTGGTGCTTTAATCGTAAAACAATCTACGCCTTTGTAATCAAAATGATGATAAGCTTCATCATCTGATAAACAAGCCACATGGTATTGGATTTGAGGAGATATACGGTTCTCCACTAATTTCTCAACAAAGGTTTCAAACCCACCATATTTAGCAGGAAGCCCACGACTTCCGATGATGAATACATGTTTCATGATTTCCCTCAATTCAAGATTTTGCAATCTAATCTATTATATCACTTTATAAATCGTTTGTGTAACATAAAATAGAAAAGAAAAGCAACCTTTCGGCTGCTTCTACCTTATTTCTTTCCTTGTTTATAAAATTCCTTGAGGGCATCTTGCCAAGTTGGGATGACAAAGCCTGTTGCCTTAGCTTTAGCTAGACTCATGGTAGAATTGAGTGGTCGCTTCGCTTTCGCTGGAAACTTACTAGAGTCCACTGGCAAAACTTCGACATCTGTATCTTTTAAAATTTCTACTGCAAAGTCAAACCAAGTCGTATCTTCTGTGGCATCATTTGACAAGTGATAATAGCCAAATTCTTTTTGATTTTCTGCTAAGTACGTCATAAATTCAGCCAACGTACGCGTCCAAGTCGGACGACCGTGTTGGTCATTGACAACAGTCAGAGTTTTATGTGTTTTCGCTAAATTCTGCATAGTGAAAACAAAGTTCTTTCCATAATTTCCAAAGACCCAAGCTGTGCGGATAATGTAGAAACGGCTAGAATATTTCTCAACCAATTCCTCTCCCATGCGCTTCGTGCGACCATATTCTGTCTGAGGGTCTGGTTGATCATCTACTTCCCATTCCTGCCCAACTGGCTTATCTCCAGCAAAAACATAGTCTGTAGAAATGTAAACAAGTGTTGCACCATGCTTTTCTGCTGCTTTAGCAACATTTTCAGTTCCTGTGACATTGATTGCATAATCTAGCTCTTTTCCTTCATCTTCTGCTGCGTCCACAGCTGTATAGGCAGCACAGTGATAGACGAGACTTGGCTTCACTTCTGCAAAAACCTTCTCTACCATTTCGGCATTTGTAATATCCATTTCTGCTACGGCAACTGCCACATACTCTTCATTGCGTTCATCTAAAAGATAACGAAGTTCTGTTCCAAGCTGTCCATTAGCTCCTGTAATTAAAATCATTTGAAATTCCTTTCTGAACAATAAACATTCAATACATTCAATGAACTTAATTATACCAAAAAAAGCAGAAAAAATCTGCTTTTTCTACTCGCTCTTCTCTTTAACCACGTAAATTGGTCTTTTTTTGGTTTCCATGAAAATTTTCCCAATGTATTTACCAATAATGCCAATTGTCAACAACTGAAAACCACCTAGAAAAAGAATAATCGACACCATAGAAGGCCAGCCAGATGTTGGATCGCCAAAAATCAACGTACGAACAATGACAATCATGATAAGGAAGAATGCCAATAAACAGGCAACAGCACCTCCCCAAAAAGCTATTGTCAAAGGAGCATCTGAAAAGTTGATAATCCCTTCTAAAGAATAATTCAATAATTGCCAGAAACTCCAACTGGTTTTTCCTGCAACTCGTTCTACATTCTTATATTCCAAATATTCCGTTCTAAATCCAACCCATGCAAATATTCCCTTGGAAAAACGATTGTACTCAGAAACTTCTAAAATGGCATCTACCATTTGTCGGCGCATGAGACGAAAATCCCGCGCACCGTCCACCATTTCAACTTGACTAATTCTATTGATTAATTTGTAAAACATCTTAGCAAAAAAGCTACGAATCGGAGGTTCCCCATCACGCGTTGTCCGCCGCATGCCCACACAATCCAAATCTGGGTTCTTCTCCAGCATATATTTCATTGTAAGTAAAAGTTCCGGAGGATCTTGCAAATCCGCATCCATGACAGTCACTAAATCACCAGTTGCAAGTTTGAGACCTGCATACAGAGCCGCTTCTTTTCCAAAATTTCTCGAAAAAGAAAGATAACGAACACTATTATTTTTCTGATTGAGTTCTCGTAAAATAGCTAAGGTTCTATCTTTTGAGCCGTCATTGACAAAGATGTATTCAAAATGATCATTTAGCTGAAATTTATTTTTTTCCATTGCCGCATAAAACAACGGAAGCGACTCTTCCTCGTTAAAACAAGGAACGATGATTGAAATTGTCATTTTCTAATCCTAACTATTATATTTAAGTGCATATACCTTAAATCCATCTACTTCCTTTTTTAATTCAAAATGGATTTTTTCATTAGTCAAACCAGCAAGATCGCGATTCGTTAAAACATAATTTACGCCCAAGGTTTTTAGTTTTTCTACAGGTAGTGAAAAAAGCACACTATCAGCAGCAATTAAACTTGCCTGAAATTGATTGCTGTTGCTTAATTGAATATTTACATGTGAAAATCTATTATAGATCTCTTCGTATTCTTTTTTTGTATCTATTTTATGCCATGCGTTTAAATTAGGATATACCGAAGTTGAATTAATCGTAGCACTTCCCGCCAATAAAGGGATATTTATATTTGGAAACATTAAATTATCTACTAACCATACCCCTCTTTCTTTACGATTTATCATTGAAATCGTCTTTACAATTCGACTATTTTCAATCACTCCAATCCCTTGTTGAATAGGATTAACCATTACTCCAGTAAGAAATGATAATATTGCTATACCATACATTAATTTCATTTTATCATTTCTCAGTATCAAATATATTAAGGAGAAAAGAACAAAACATGATACTATAATCAAAGCGTATATCAATCTAGAAGAATTACTAATATTTGTTCTAACTAATTCAAAAAATATTTGGTTGTTCTTAAAAGCAAGAACAGAAATTAATAAAGTAAATGCTGAAGCTATAGCAAAGGATACTATTTTTTTTATGTTGTTATCATATACTGAAAGAGATCTTATTAACAAAAATAGATTTACCAAACCAAAAATTGAAACTACTCGAAAACCTGTACTTATATACATAAATGTAATTTGAGCAAGAAATGCTGGAAAGCCTACCGTAATGTAGATAAGAAACATTGTACTTATAATAAGCAGAGGTAGCAACAATTTATCTTTTGTTTTCCAAAAAACATATATTGAAAAAAGATAACTAAAAGGAAAGAAATCATATATTACATTCATAAATCTTTCCGAATTAATATTAACAATCGAATAAAAAATAGAATATGGATAATCCGAAAGAATATAAGAGACTTTCCCCCCAACCTCAAATCTTCGACCAGGATAGACCGTATTTGCCATAATCTGAATATGTTCTTTTGAATGAAGCAATAATAATAATAGAATACAAGCTATTGAAAGAATAGAGTATAAAATAATTCCTCCATCTTTTACTAAAGAAAGATTTGCCTTCTTTATATTAGTCCATATAATATATACAATAATAGCTAAATAAATATATGCTACTGGAACCTGCCAAGCAGGATATAATGTTAAAGCATATACAATAGCGCACCAAATCAATGCTAGTGAGATTAAAAACTTTTTAAAATAGTCTTTCCCTAAATGAAAATATTTCTCAATTAAAATTGTAGCAATCGCTCCCATGGAAATCATTTCCACCAATCCTGCAGCAACAAACCACCATTGAATAACTGAACTAAACGAAATCAACATACTCAACATTAAAGATAGCTTTTTATTTTTACGAGTTAAAAGCATCCCTAACTCAAATACAGACAGAAATAAAAGAAGAAATCTAAAAATCCAATAGAAAGATAAACCTTTAGCTGTTCCTAAAAAAATGTAACCGATAAAAGCTGGTTTGAAAATAATTGCTATTGTTGCAACAGGAGCACTACTAACAATAAACATGTCTGTTAATGTAGCACGAATCAAATCATTAAAGTAGGGATAGCTTGGTACATGCAATCCCTGAGAAAAAATAAACGGAATACTTGTTGCCCATTCATCCGATCTAATCTGGCGACTAACTCCTAATAGCACCTTTTGATACTCATTACTATGTAAATAATTTCCCCATATTCCAAGCGATGAGCCACTTAATTCAAAAGATACACCTACAACAAGTATTACAACTGCAACACCATATCTATATTTATAAAGAAGTTCTCCTATATTTTGTATTTTTTTAGTTCCAAGATATACAAAGAAATAGCTAATTAGCCAAATAAATAAGAATAACAGGATTATTTTAGGAGAGAAAAAAATTTGTTTTAGACCTGTTGTAATTTTTCCATCTTTATTTATACGATTAAATAAAGTAACTCCTTCCCATAGAATCATTAAAATACTAAATGCAAAACTTATAATAAATGATTTTAAATTAATTTTCATTTTTCATCCCCAGCAAAAATTTTAGTCAATCTCTAATTAACAGTATTTTATCCTTTTAATCTCTTTAAAGTCATAAAAAACCCAAACCATTCATTCTTTAATACTTTTAAAAACAATGGTACAACATAAGCTAGTTTAGAGTGAATATTTACTTTTTGTACACCTTGTCTGATATATTTATTCTTTTCCCAGTTTTTTCCAAAATACTTTTCCATAAAGAGGATAATATCTTTAAAATCTTGCTTCTTCACTTCTGGATATTTCAATAATCTGTAGGTATGACCAACACATAGATGTTCCAAGGCCAAATATTGTAATTCTTCTTTATATTTATCAAAATCATCACCAAATAAAGCAAACAGATACTCTAAAGCATCATAGATATCAAAAATATTTGACTTGCTTGAATTCATGATTGAACCTGGAGTATTAATGACATAATTAATTAGTGGTTTTTTTATATATGCAATATCAGTTGATTTTGACGTTAAGTATGGCATTACTGCCAAATCTTCATATAATTTTCCTTTTGGAAACTGTATCCCATTATACAAGCTTGTTTTACAAATTTTAGACCAAGCAGCATGCTTTATAACCATATAATCTTCTTTTTGACTATATTTCTCAGAGTAAGGATGAACTCTTAGGACATTGATAAGTTTTCCTTGAAAGTCTACTAAATTAATATCAAAAAATATTATATCTGATCCTTGCTCTTTAACCTTTAAAAATTCTGTAATAAATGATTCTTCCCAAAAATCATCTGAATCGAGTGAAACAGTATACAAACTATCTTCAATGTGAGCAAGACCAAAATTACGAACATCTGCAAGTCCTCCATTTTCCTTTGAAAACAATTCGATAAATGGATATTTTGCAGCATACTCCTTAATAATTTCTTCCGAACGATCAGTACTCCCGTCATTGACGCAAATAACGCGTAAAGAGCAATCTTTTAAATTATCTTGATGAACAATACTATCTAAGCATCTTCTTAAATATTTTTCTGTATTATAAACAGGAATAATGACAGTTAAATCATATTTCATTCTTATTTCCTTTTTCTCCCAACTACCATATAAATACCAAAAATACCGACTAAATAAGCGGTCATAACAATCAGAAAGCTGAGTGCTGCACCTAACATATGATAATGATAAATAAATGGTTCTGTTACCAACTTAGTGATAACTAATAAAACGATATATAAACCTACTAATAAGTGCTGTTTTCGAATAATAGTTAGAATATTTTCAAAAACAATGGCTAAGGCATATAAAACTCCTGCAAAGATTAGAATTGCAAAAGGAAGAGTGTACTGTGATAATGCCACTCCAAATACTAAACTAAGAATTGGGGTGCCTATGAAGTAAGCCACTATCGTAACGGCTATCCCACCTATAAATAAATAGAGCAAGAGTTTTTTCACAATTAGAGAAAATTCTGCATACTTTTCTCGATTCCACAAAATAGCCATTTGGGTTATCAGAGGTCTAACCATTAAAATGATGAGACTCATAAAAAAAACAGGCATAAAAAGAATGTTAAAATCACGTTGCATGCCAGTCTGCAAAACTCCTTGATTTAGGCCTTTTTCAATAATAATCTTAGGCTCGTTTAAAATATATAATAAAATAAATCCATTCACAAATAATGGCCAACAAGCCAGAAAAATATCTTTTATATCTTTTTTGTAATTGCTAGAGAAGAGTTCTTTCCATTGAATCGTTTCAAAATACTTAAGAAAACTTGTTTCATAAAAAATGATAACTAAGCCATTCCAAATGACTAAAGAAAATAAACCTACAATCACAGACTTCGAAAGCAAAATACTAAGAAACAGGACAACTACACTAGTGGAATAACGGTAAAACATTGTTTTCCCAGCTATATCCATACGTTCTCTTTGTTGAAATAATCCTTGAAATAAATCAGATACCGCATCCCACATACGATACAAAATCATTAAAAATGTCAGTAAAGTCGTTTCAAAAGAATAACGGCCTTCTCCGACAATATATAAATAGGGATACAATGTAACCAACATCGCTAAAATTGTTATCAACCTAGTTTGAAAATATCCTATGAAAGAATGCTTTTGATTCACATCCGTTCCTTGATAATTTCTGACTTGAAACAATCCAATAACAATCCAAAGAGTCCCAATGGAATTCGCCAAGCTAAATTGGTCTGCTACTTTGGCAGAAGTTAATCTTGTTACAATCAGTAGATAAAGGACAGAAACTCCTGAAGCCGCTAAATTCCCCAATAAATTCCAAAAATAAATCTCTTTAGCAGAAGGATTAGTTTTTATTTTCATCTTTCTCCCTCAGTGCGATTGTTTGAACTAAATTTTTAAATTTCGTATCTAATTTTGATAATTTAATAGTAAGTTGGAATTGATTGATGAGCAATAAGAAAATGACAAATAAAAAGATAAAATTGACTGCTGATACAATTCCTAATGCACTTGCAATTGCTTCCGCTAAACTTGGGAAGATGCTAAATACTAATAGAATTAAAGAGAAAAACACCCAAAATATAGCATCGTTGATTTGAACTTGTGATTTTCGAATGCTACGTAAAATAAAGGCACAAGTCATAATAGAGACAAAAATCAATACAATTTGAAACCAAATAGTCATTTAATGTCTACCCTCTCTTTCTGAAATTTTGAATAATCAAGATAGATACAAACATATGCGTCATATATTGAATAGAGCGAGAAAGTGTCAGATAACTCTCACCAGCTTGTCTCTCTTCCATTCGCACTTGGGCTTCTGCTACTTTTACACCATGACGAATTAGATATGAGACGGTATCTGGCTCAGGTCCATAATTGATATTGAGAGCAAATTCTTTGATAAGTCCTTCAGAAAACATCCGCATACCAGAAGTTGGATCATTGATTGTCTTTCCTGTGGTTAATTTAATGGCTGCGCTAATGAGAATATTCCCCATCATCCGCAAAGACGTTTCGCGCTTTTCCGTCACAAAACGAGATCCGATAACCATTTCATAGCCTTCGTTCATTTTTGCTTCTAAAACTGAGATATACTCAGGCAAATGTTGACCATCTGCGTCAAACTGCACTGCCTTTTTATAGCCTTGCTCATAAGCATATCTAAGTCCTGTTTGAAATGCGCCTGCCAATCCTAAATTGACCGGCAAATCCACAATATTATAACTGTTTGCATGGCAAATGGCTGATGTTCTATCTTTTGAACCGTCATTGATAATCACATAATCATATTGTGAATAATTTTGAATAATATTATTTACAACATTTTCAATAGAGCCTTCTTCATTGTAGGCAGGGATAATAATCAATAAATCCGAAGATTTCACTTAATCTCATTCTCCTTAAAAATTATATAACCCCATTATACTATATCCACACGGCATTTTCTACTATTTCCATAAAAGAAACAAGAAATTTACTATAAAGACAAACCAAAATCACTCATCATACAAACGAGTGATTTTGTGCTAATGTCAAGAAAAGCTCCGCATAATTTCCTAAAAAGAGTTCCTCTGCACTATAAATTATCTGAGATTTGACAGGCAGAAAACCATTCTGAGATAAGTTTTCTTCCAATTCATCAAGATGAAAGCCATGATGATTTACGTCTGTTTTAACAAAATCTGCAATAAAAAGCTGTCCGTCCTCTACAAGATGATTTCTAAACATTGCTAGAGTCTTCTCAACATTTGGCATATGATGAAGAACACGACTAACCACGATGATGTCAAATAATTGATTTAATGGGTTTGTCAACAAATCCTGCTGTAACAAATAAACATTATCAATGGCTTGCTTTTCCACTTTTAGGCGAGCTTGATCAAGCATTTTATCTGAAATATCAACAAGCATGACTGACTTGGATTGTGCCGCTAATGGCAGAGTCACCAAGCCTGTACCACCGCCAAAATCCAAAATGCGCTTGTCAGAAAAATCTACTATTTTTTTCCACTTCCTGGCGAATGAGATCAGCAATAAATATATTTTTGGGAGAATCGAATGATTCTGCCTTATGATTAAAATGATGTTCCATATTTTTAGTTTAACAGAAAGTAAATCATTCTTCAAAAAAAATACTTAACTTGTTTTCTACTTTTTTTAGTAAGCTTACTTTCAAGTCATCACGCAAAAACCTCAGAACAGTGAATTCTGGTCAACTTCCACAAGGCTGATTAGGTACTTCTTACGAGTTTGACTAGGAAACAAAATTAACCTTACCTCGCAAGCATTATTCGCAACTTCAACGCAATGTTTTGAACAATCAACTACTGTGCATCAAGCTTATTTCTATTTAATAAGCGAGGCTGAGAAACTACTATCCCAGCCTCGTCTACTATTTGACATATTTTTTATTTAGTCATCAAATCCATTTGGGTGTTTGCTTTGCCAATGCCAAGCATCTTGACACATACGCGTAATATCAAATTGTGCTTCCCAACCAAGCTCTTCTTTTGCTTTGGTAGAGTCAGCATAGCAAGTTGCAATGTCACCAGGGCGGCGGTCAACAATCTTGTAAGGAATTGGTTTGCCGACTGCTTTTTCCATATTTTGGATAATTTCTAAAACAGAGTATCCTTTACCGGTACCAAGGTTATAGATATTTAGACCAGCAGTTCCTTCAATTTTTTGCAGAGCAGCCACATGTCCTTTTGCCAAATCCACCACGTGAATATAGTCACGAACGCCGGTACCGTCAACTGTTGGATAGTCATTGCCAAATACTTGCACTTCTTTTAATTTTCCAACAGCAACCTGCGTCACATATGGCAAGAGATTATTTGGAATGCCATTTGGATTTTCACCCAAATCACCACTTTCATGAGCACCAATTGGATTAAAATACCGAAGCAAGACAACATTCCAGTTTGCATCAGATTTGTAAATATCCGTCAGCATTTCTTCAATCATCAGTTTTGTACGTCCGTAAGGATTGGTGACTGACAGAGGAAAATCTTCTAAAATTGGAACGGTATGAGGATCTCCATAGACAGTTGCAGAAGAGCTGAAAATGATATTTTTGCAATTGACTTCTTCCATGACGCGTAGCAATGTCAATGTTCCTGTAATGTTGTTTTCGTAATAAGTCAATGGAATTTGTGTTGATTCACCAACTGCTTTCAACGCTGCAAAATGAATCACACCTGTTGGTTGTTCTGCTTTAAAGATTTCAAGTAAGGCTTTCTTATCACGAATGTCCACTTGATAAAATGGAATTTTTTGACCAACAATTTGTTCTACAACTTCTACACTTTTTTTGCTGCTGTTCACTAAATTATCAACAATAACAACTTCGTGTCCAGCATTGATTAACTCAATAACGGTATGCGTTCCGATAAATCCGGCTCCACCTGTTACTAAAATTTTATGTTTCATGATTCTCCTTTAAAGACAATGCTTCAATAATAGAGTTTATTTCAACACTTTTTGAGTCTTAGCATAGTTAGCTTCGACAGCTTCTTTTTCAGCTTTCCACCAATCTTGGTGGTCTGTATACCATTTTATAGTTTCTTTCAAACCAGCTTCAAAGTTAGTAAATTCAGGTTTCCAGCCAAGTTCATTACGCAACTTACTAGCATCAATAGCATAGCGCAGGTCGTGACCCGCACGGTCTGTTACACTATCGTAAGCGTCAGCTGGTTGTCCCATTTCTTTAAGAATGAGCTCTAGCACTTCTTTGTTATTCTTCTCACCGTCTGCACCAATTAGGTAGGTTTCACCAATCTTCCCTTTTGTGAGAATGGTCCAAACCCCTGATGAATGGTCATTAGTATGAATCCAGTCACGAACATTCTTTCCTTCACCATAAAGTTTTGGACGAATGCCTGAAAGGATATTGGTAATCTGACGCGGAATGAATTTTTCGATGTGTTGATATGGTCCGTAGTTGTTTGAACAGTTAGAGATGGTGGCCTTAACACCGAAAGAGCGCACCCAAGCCTTGACAATCAAATCAGAAGCTGCCTTAGTTGAAGAATAAGGTGAACTTGGATTGTACTTCGTTTCTGGTGTGAATTTTTCACCCAGTCCTTCACCGTGACCTGGAAGATCTTCACGAAGAGGAAGGTCTCCGTAAACTTCGTCAGTCGACACATGATGGAAACGAATGTCGTATTTACGAACTGCTTCTAAGAGTGTGTATGTGCCTACAAAGTTGGTGAAGATAAATGGGGATGGATCTTTGAGAGAATTGTCATTATGACTTTCGGCTGCATAGTGAACAATTGCATCCGCATTCTTAGCTACTTGATCAACAATTGCTGCATCTGCAATATCTCCAACGACTAACTCCACTCGGTCGCCTAGAATTTCTTCAATGTTGGCACGATTACCAGCATAAGTTAGCTTATCCAGAACTGTGATATGCACATCTGGAAAGTTATTGTACACATAGTGAACAAAGTTAGAACCGATAAAACCAGCACCACCTGTCACTACAATATTTTTATATTCAGTCATGAAAAGATTTTCTCCTATTTTCTGAGGGTATTATAACATATCTTTGGTCAAAGGTTTAACATCCTTAAGCATTGGATGATTCTTATCTGCTTCAGAAACTTCTGCCTGATCAAGACTTTCCCATTCAATCCCAAGAGCAGGGTCAGCATAGTTGACAAAGGCATACTTAGGTTTTAATTCCAATGCCCAGTAGTCATTGACCAAATAGCTATAAGAAACCGTATCTGACAACACTTGAAAGCCATTTGCTACACCGCGAGGAACGAAAATCCCTTTGCTGGCATCAATAACCGTTTGGTAGGTATTTCCGAATGTTTCCCCTTCACGCAAATCAACCCAAGAACCGAGAACTTTTCCGCCATCTGCGACAGAAATGTACTTGTCCCAAGGTTCTGCATGGAGTCCACGGAGCACATTTTTGCGGGAAAAGCTGACATTGTTTTGAAGCTTACCTTCTGCAAAAAAGCTTTCTGGAAAACCAAGGGGCACCATTTTTTCTTTTTGAAAGTTTTCCTTGAACCAGCCACGATTGTCTCCATGTACTGGAATATCAAATTCCAGCATGCCAGGAATGGCTTCAATCTTACGGGCTACTAATTTCTTTTCAAAAAATTGTTCAGACATGTTTTATTCTTCTCCAATCAAGCGCAATAAGTAATGACCGTATTCGTTCTTTTTAAGTGATTGTGCCAAATCATGCACTTGTTCTTTGGTAATATAACCCATACGGTAGGCAATTTCTTCTAAGTTTGCTACTTGCACATTTTGCATACGTTGAACGGTTTCAATGTATTGAGCAGCTTCTAACAAGCTCTCATGTGTACCAGTGTCCAACCAAGCAAAACCACGTCCCATAAGCTCAACAGACAAATCGCCGCGGTCTAAGTAAGCCTTATTGACATCAGTGATTTCCAGCTCTCCACGTGGACTAGGCTTGATATTTTTAGCAATTTCTACTACGTCATTGTCATAGAAATAAAGTCCTGTAACTGCATAGTTAGAACGTGGTTGTTCTGGTTTTTCTTCAATAGAGATTGCATTCATATTGTCATCAAATTCAACCACACCAAAACGTTCTGGATCTTTCACTTGGTAACCAAAAACAGTCGCTCCTTTTTCCTTTGAAGCAGCCTTTTGAAGCATTTTGCTAAGGCCTGGTCCATGATAAATATTATCACCTAAAATCAAAGCCACATGGTCATCACCGATAAAGTCGGCACCAATAATAAAGGCTTGAGCCAAACCATCTGGACTTGGTTGCTCAGCATAAGAAAGTTTGATGCCAAACTCCGAGCCATCACCCAACAAATCCTCAAAGCGAGGAAGATCTGTTGGTGTTGAGATAATCAAGATATCCTTGATACCAGCTAGCATGAGGGTTGACAATGGATAATAAATCATGGGTTTATCATAAACCGGCATGAGTTGTTTAGATGCAGCTCTAGTCAAAGGATATAAACGCGTACCAGAGCCGCCTGCAAGAATAATACCTTTCATAATGAGTTTCCTCTCTTAATGTATTCTCTTTATTTTACCATTTTTGAAAGCGGATGTCACTTTTTACTTAAAAACTAAAATTTTAAAGCACACTCCTGTAAGAGTTTCTTGGATTTACATTTAACCTAAAATCATTGCTAACTCAGTCATACAATATCGTCTTGGTTTCTTTGATACAATGATTTTCTTCATCCCAATAGTGAATACGCTCAAAAGAGCCTTCTCGCCAGTATAAAGGAAGCCTATCCCTGATATCATCCTGCATAGATATTGAATCCAGTTCATCAATTGACCACCATTTTGGCTGACCTTCTCGTGATTTTGTTAGTAGTTCTCCTTCAAAATTCTCACATAGAAAATCATAATAGACATAACGCTCTGCTTTTGTCGGATTGGTAAAACCTGAAATGCCTTTAAGCTGTAAATTCAAAGCTATCAATCCTGTTTCCTCTTTCAACTCTCGCACAGCTGCTTCAAAAAAAGATTCTGGAAACTCAACTTTCCCACCTGGTTGAATCCAGCCTTTAAAATCATCATGCTGGCGGTTAAGCAAAAGAACTTTGTCCCCTTTTTTCACACAAATATTAACCCAATTTAAAATTTTTTCTGTCATCTATTTCTCTTTCTTAATGTATCTTTCAATGGGATAATCCGCTGGATTTAAGCTACCGCTTTTTCCCTGAACCATCTGAGCTAAATGATAACCGATGAGAGGGCCTGTCGTCAAACCAGAAGAGCCTAAACCACTGGCTGCAAATACTTGCGAAAGATCTGGCACCTGACCAAAAAAGGGAGAAAAGTCACTGGTATAGGCTCGAATTCCGACCCGTTCGCTCATTCTGTTTGCTTGAGACAAACTAGGAAAATAGTAAAAAGCTTCCTGTTCCATTTTATCCAGCAAGTCTTGATCCACTCTTAAATCATAGCCCATTTCATTTTCGTGAGTAGCGCCCATACTGATTTTGCCATTTTGAAAAGGAATAATATCTAGCTCTCCTTCTGGCATGACCACTGGATAATCATTTGTCATCAGACCAGTCTGATAATCTCGTAATTGACCTTTTTGTGGACGAATATCCACTTGATAACCTAGTGGTTTCAACAGCTCAGGCAACCACGCTCCTGTTGCTAATATAACTTGATCAAAACAAGAACGATTAATCCAGCAAGCATCATCTCGAATATCCAAATTTACTTTCTTTTGGATTAGGTTTGCACCACTAGCCGCAAGCAGAATCTGAGTCAATAAAGAACCGTCCACGCGTGCTCCTCCAGAAGCATAGAGCAGCCGGTCAAAACCTTGAAGCCCCGGAAAGTACTCCATTGCTTCCGCTCGTGAAAATAACTGCAAGTTACCAATTAGTTGCGACTCATGCCGCCGTTGGTTTGCTAACTCATAGAGCGTCTCCAGACTTTTCTCTTTTTTCTTCAATAAAAAGACGCCAGTTTGCTGATAAAACTTCGTTGCAAAACCGTCCTTCTGTAAATCAGCTATCAAATCCAGATAAAAATCTGCTCCCAGTCGTGCCATACGATACCACGCTTTATTACGCCGTTTGGAAAACCATGGGCTGATAATACCAGCTGCTGCCTTGGTTGCCTGACCTATTCCATGATCAAAAATGGTCACCTGAAAGATAGAATTTTTCGATAGATAATAAGCAGCAGTCGATCCGACAATCCCTGCTCCGATAATCGCTACTTTTTTCATACAATTTCCTACTTAGATATGTTTAAACGGATTTGTAGAAACCTGACTGGCTAAAAATTCAACTTCCCAACTCTCTTCTACTTTCCAGTCTTGAAATTTTTCAACTAATTTTTCTACAAAGAGCACTTCTATATGGTGACCCGGATCCAAAGCTAGAAGCCCCTCGCTCAGCATATCCTGTGCTGTATGGTAGTAAATATCACCTGTAATATAAAGCTGAGCGCCCTGTGCTAAAGCCTCCTTGTAAAAGGACTGACCACTGCCACCACAGATCGCCACTTTCTCAATCATTTGCTCCAAATCCACATCCGAATAAGTCACCAAACGCAAACTATCCAGACCAAAAGTTTCCTTAACCTTGCCTGCAAATTCTCCAAAAGTCTGAGGTGCAATCTTGCCAATACGACCAATGCCGTGTTCAGGAACCGTTTCGCTAAGATAATCCGTATCAGTGATTTCTAGTAGATCACAGAACCAGTCATTGAGACCGTCATCCACAATATCAATATTGGTATGGCTGACATAGACTGCAATATCGTGCTTAATCAGATCGATGTAAATCTGATTCTGAGGTCGGTCTACCACTAAATCCTTAATAGGCCGAAAGATCGGTGCGTGCTTAACCAAAATCAAATCTACATCTTTTTCAATCGCCTCTGCAACTGTCTGCTCGCGGATATCCAAAGCTACCAGTACTCGCTTAACTTCCTTATTCATAGTTCCAATTTGCAGTCCACAGACATCTCCCGTCATGGACAGATCCTTAGGACAGTATGCTTCATAACGGTTAATAACATCACTTGCCAGCATGCAGTACCTCCTTGATTTGCTTGATTCTTTGGGACATAGCAGAGCGTTCCGTTAGATTTTTCTCGGGGATTTTAGCCAAAGCTTTTTCCAGCTTGTCTACTTCTCGCTGCCATTTATCTAGAAAAACAGCTGATTGCTCTCTCATTAGATAAGGTCCGAAGCGTTCTTGTTCAGCATTCAACACTTGATGCCCCTGTTCAGCTATCATTATCTCGTAAAATTTCCCATTTTCTTCCACAATAGCTTCTTCTGTAATTTGAAAATCATGACCACACAACCACCTGCGAAGTTCATCTTCCCGATTGTTAGGCTGAAGAATCAGACGCTTAACAGATGCCAATTTCGCACTGCCATTGTCTAAAATATCTGCTATCAATCGTCCTCCCATCCCTGCAATGATAATAACGTCAATCTGATCTTTTTTATCAAAAGCTACCAGACCATTTGCCAAGCGGACAGAAATTTTATCGGACATGTGGTTATCGGCCACATTCGTCACCGCAGACTGATAAGGTCCCTCAACAACTTCACCAGCAATGGCTGAGGAAAGTCTCCCCTGCTGAATTAGATAAATCGGTAAATAAGCGTGGTCACTTCCTACATCCAAGATTTTGGCATCCTGTGGTACAAAACCAGCCACTTTTCTCAAACGTTTTGAGATATTCTTTACTTGCATGATAACTCATTTCTAAAATAATCGTTTCACTTAGTATATCATTTTTAAGGAACTAAAAAAAGAGTCTATTCCAAGAGAATAAACTCCGATTTCTTAATCTCGCCACAAATCCATAGCCTTCAAAAAATCATCCGAGACAGTGATATTTTGTGGATTTGTCGCCTCACGCTCTTCTCGCTTCGCTTCTACCTGTGCTACTGTTGTAATGCCTTCACGGCGCCAATTCCGTAAAATAGCTTGGATGTATTTCCAGTTTGCCTTTCCATTAAAAACAGCTTCACGAAGAGCAGCAGTAACAAGTTCAGGACTGGTCTTGTCATCTTGAATCGTCTTTGTTAAATCCTCGATTTCAAACGGTGTCAAGAGACGACCTAATTCTTGCTGAAAAGTCTCAACCAAGTCTTTTAAAACATTCTGAGAAATAGCTTGCGCAACGCTTGAGTGATTCTCTACAATTTCATCCAATCGTTCAAGCGCTGGCAGTGCATCAAAAACTGCCTCAATTTCACCATTGAGGGCAATTGTTTTATATTGCAACAATCCTTTTTCTGTCAAATTTGACATAGAGCGATTGACCTCTGCAACGGATTTCCCAATACTTTCCGCAATCTGAACAGGAGAAATCTCTTCTAGCGACGTTGTATTTTGCAAATAGAAAAATTGCCAGACCAAAAAGTCATCACTATTATCAAATATCTCATGAAAATGAAAAAGAAGCTCAGTTGGCAATACTAAATTGCCCGTCTTATACGCTGATAAATAAGTCATAGCACCTCTTATAAATAAGCAAACAAGGAAGCGTCATTTGCTGCATTTTCCCAGTCAAATGGTGTTTCTTGATAAACAGCATAATTAATCCAATTGTTGAAAAACAGCGCCGCAGCCAGATTCCATCGTAAACAGGGGACTGAAGTAACGTCATCATTTTTGAAATAATTTTCTGGAATACGCGGATTCAGCCCTTCGTCTACATCACGCAAATATTCTTTTGCCAAGGTCTCGCGGTCATATTCCAAATGACCAAAGCTATACACTTCGCGAAGATCACGACTTGCCACAACGGAGGCATCGACTTCTTCTCCACAAGCTAAAATTTCCAAATTACTCTTATTAAAATATCCTCTTTGCGAACTTCTGTATACTGCGAATGAGGAGCTGCGTATTCATCATCAAAACCACGAAACAGCAAATTTGGTTTTTCTGGTGTGGATTGACTATAAATACCGGACAACTTGCGCTTCATCTGGTGTTTGGCAATGCCATAACGAGCATAAAGAGCCGCTTGCGCTCCCCAACAAATATGCAACGTTGAGTAAACATGCGATTTGGACCAGTCAATAACTTGTCGAAATTCTTCCCAATAATCTACTGCTTCAAAAGGCAAATGCTCGACTGGCGCTCCAGTGACAATCAAACCGTCAAAATAACGACCCTTGATCTCATCAAAAGTCTTATAAAACGTCTCCATATAGTCCGCATGTGTCGTTTTGAAGGTATGAGAAGTCATATAAAGAAATTCAATCCGAAGTTGCAATGGCATATTTGCTAAATGACGCAACAACTGCGTTTCTGTTACTGGTTTTTGCGGCATTAAATTCAAAATCAAGATATTCAGAGGACGAATATCTTGGTGTTCTGCACGCTCATCATCCATGACAAAGATATTCTCAGATCTTAAAATGTCAACAGCTGGTAATTTCTTATCAATTTTAATAGGCATGAAAATATCTTCCTTTTACGTTCTGCTTTTATTATACTGAAAGGAGATATAGTTTTCAATTATACTTTTTTACAACAAGATATAGCTTTTACTTATACCTTAATAATGCATGAGAACTTTGTAATCGTAGTTACCAATAGCTTCGCGTCCCTTCAATTTATCCAATTCAATAAGGAAAGCGCAACCTGCAACGATACCACCTAAACGTTCAACCATTTCAATTGTTGCTTTAACCGTTCCTCCCGTTGCAAGAAGGTCATCAACAATCAGTACGCGTTGTCCAGGCTTGATAGAGTCTGCGTGCATTGTTAAGGTATCTACACCATACTCTTTTTCATAACTAGCTGAGATAACCTTACGAGGCAATTTCCCAGGCTTACGTACTGGAGCAAAACCAACTCCAAGCTCATAAGCTACCGGACATCCAACAATAAATCCACGCGCTTCTGGACCGACAATCATGTCAATTTTCTTGTCCGTAGCATATTGGACAATTTCACGAATGGCATAGCTGTAGGCATTCCCATCTGCCATTAATGGGCTAATGTCACGAAATAAAATCCCTTCTTGCGGGTAATTTTCAATGGTTGCAATATAATCTTTTAAATCCATAACTGTCTTTCTATCAAAAAGTTTTTACTCTCTATTATATCATGTTTTTTAGGAAATGGGGCAGAAAACATACTTGCTTTCAAAAAATAGTCACAGCACAGTCATTCTCGTCTTTTGCTATTTTAAAATAATACTTGCAACAATTGGACTGACAATCACATACATAATCCCTGTCACCCCAATAGCTAGACCAGCCATAGCTCCTGCAACTTGTCCGTATTTAAAGGCTGTCCCTGTCCCAACAGCATGTCCCGTTCCTCCAAGAGCTAAGCCTACTGCAACAGGATCTTTGATTTTTAAGATTTTTAAAACAGTCGGACCGATCACACTTGTCAAGATTCCCGTTGCAACTACAACTACCAACGTCACTGTCGTCAGCCCTTGCATTTTATCTGTAATTCCAACCGCCATAGCTGTTGTTACTGATTTGGGAAAGAGTGAAATTGCTAAGAAAAAATCCATTCCAAAAGCCTTGGCGACCAAGGCCGTAAAACTAGTATTCACTACTACCGCTATAAAAGTACCAACCAAAATGCTTCTGGCATGGTGTTTCATGAGATGAAATGTTTTATACAAAGGAATTCCCAGTGCAACCGTTGACGGCACAATGAGATTATTCAAATACGCCCCGCCTACGTAGTAATTCTTGTAAGAAATTCCTGTCAATTTTAAAAATACAATGACAAATATGGTGGCTAGAAGTAAAGGGGTTGTCAAAGGATGCGGAAATCTGCGAAAAATCAACATTCCTACCAGATAAGCAAAGATTGATAAAGCCAAACCAAATAAAGGATTGCCCCACAAATTAGACATTTCTTGTTTCTCCTTCTCCGTAATCTCCTTCAAAGCGATTTTTGATAAAATGAACAACCACGGCAATGACAACCACATTGATCACAATCGCTCCAACAATAATCAAAACAATCGGCAGCAGATAAGGCGCAATGACATGAAATTTATCCATAATTCCGACCGCTGGCGGCAAAAATAGAATCGTCATATTGGCTAATAAAAAATTTCCCACAATACTCACATGCCGCAATCTGAAAATTTTAAATTGCAAAGCCGAAAAAAGAAGAATGAGGCCAATAATGCTTCCTGGAATAGGCAAATGAAAAAGATAGGAAATCCCTTCTCCTATCAAAGAAATCGAAAAAATAATCATCAATTGTACGTATAATTTCACAAGAAACCTCCAAACTTTCTAGTAACAGTCTACTACTTTTCAGAAAAATTTCAATATTTTTCAAAAAAATAAATGAGTGAATCCGTTCTCTTCACTCATTTTATCTTCTAGTAAGGAAAAAACGCCACTAACGAGCGTTTTATAACAAAACGGAAGACATGGGATTCGAACCCACGCA
Source organism: Streptococcus sp. HMSC066F10 (assembly GCF_001813805.1). NCBI lineage: Bacteria > Bacillati > Bacillota > Bacilli > Lactobacillales > Streptococcaceae > Streptococcus > Streptococcus sp. HMSC066F10. Next base: position 154,812 of record NZ_KV813989.1, on the reverse strand, counting down.
CGCTTTCACACGCCTACTGCGTTTCCAACACAGCCTCTTAAGCCTCTTGAGTAATCTTCCATATTTAACAATGGAGCCGGTGGGAATTGAACCCACGTCCAAACACCTGCCAACACATTTGTCTACAACCATAGGTTATGTATTGGATTTAACTTCGCTTTGACACATAACTCAAGCCCAAGCCAAGCGAGTCTATCAGTCTCTTATCAAGCCCCTAGACAAGGCTTAATCGTATCTCGCTATTATTAAGACCGGTCATCGAACACGAGCGATCCGAATCTGGTCACGCTGGCTGTTTTTTAGGCAGCTAAAGCGTAAGAATTATTATTTTTTGCAGTTATATTTAACTGGCGCTTTACATCCGCTCGATGAGTCGCAAAATGTGCCTCATAATGCCTGTCGAATCCGTAACGACCCCAAGACATAAAAATATTATACCATATTTTTTAATAATATTTCAATTTTTAAGTCCATTGTTTTTTAAATCTACTTTTTTACAGGAACTTTTATGCTATACTAAAAAGGAATCTGTTTGAAAGGATTGTTATCACATTATGGTATTGCATCTTATTTGGCTTCTTCCTGCTCTTCTTTTTCTTGTCTTGTTTTATATAGAGCCAAGGCGACTCTTCAATGCGTATTTGCTTAGTATCGTTTTAATTTTATTTTCCGCTATCGTTTCTGGTTTGTTTGTGATTCATATGGAACAACTTGTCAATAGAAATCTGGCAATGCTTTCTTTGCTCATCTTAGCACTTTTCATTCCTTTGAGTGTTATAATTTCAACCATTTATAGTTGTGAGACAGAGCAATTGCATTTTAGCTTTATGTCACCAAAGATAAAAAAACACGAACTCGTCCAGATTAGCTAACTGCTAGTCAAGACAGGGTTCGTGTTTTTATTGTTTAATTGGAGTTTTCTTTTGCTCCTTTATTCGTTAGGCTTCTTTCTTAGCAAACTGACTTGTATATAAGTCGTAATAGAAACCTTTATCAGCTAAAAGCGATTCGTGAGTTCCTTGCTCAATGATTTGCCCGTCTTTGAGAACCAAAATCTTGTCCGCCTCTTGAATCGTCGATAAGCGGTGAGCAATGACAAAGCTTGTTCGTCCTTGCATGAGGTTCTTCATCGCTTTTTGAATCAAGAGCTCTAGGCGTGTATCAACGGACGAGGTTGCTTCATCCAAAATCAAGATTTTTGGATTGGCTAATAATGCTCGCGCAATGGTCAGCAATTGTTTTTGCCCCAGCGAAATATTGCTGGATTCCTGATTCATTTCCATATTATAGCCACCTGGAAGCGTCCGAATGAAATGATCGACATTAGCCGCTTTGGCAGCTTCCACAATCTCTTCATCTGTCGCATTCAGATTTCCAAAGCGCAAGTTTTCCTTGACTGTTCCTTCATAAAGCCAAGCGTCTTGCAAGACCATACCAAATTGTTTGCGGTATTCTTGGCGAGACAAATTGCGAATATCATGGCCATCAACAGAAATTGAACCGGCAGTTACATCGTAAAAACGCATCAGTAGATTGATGAGGGTAGTCTTTCCAGCACCAGTCGGACCGACAATCGCCACCATTTCGCTCGGCTTAACCTCTAAGTTGAAGTCTCGAATGAGCGGTTTGTTTTCCACGTATTGAAAGTCAACATGCTTGAAGCTGACCTGACCTGTCAAATCATGCTCCAAGTGCTCTTTTACATCCGTCACTTCGTCTGGTTCATCCAAGACTTGAAAGACACGATCTAGCGAAGACTTAGCACTCTGCAATTGCCCAGCCAGTTGCGTTAAGTTTTGGATTGGCTGGTTTACTTGCCACACGTATTGTACGAATGCTTGCATGTTCCCAATCGTTAATTGTCCAGAAATGACTTGCAGACCACCAACAACCGCTACAATCAGATAGGTCAAATCTGAAACGGCGTTCAAAATTGGCATCATCAAACCAGAAATAAAGCTAGCTTTGAAGCCAACTTCTTGGAGATTTTGCGTGATTCCGCGAAAATATTCTGAAGATGTTTCTTCACGGCCATAAAGTTTCAGCACATTAAAACCGCTCAGATTTTCCTGCACAAATCCGTTCATAGCACCCAGCGCATCTGCTTGCTTTTTAAAATAAGGCTGCGATTTCTTCAAAATAAAGTTCGCACCAAAATAGGTCAAAGGAATGCTGGCAATCACGATCAAAGCCAGTTGAAAATTGAGATACAAGACCATTCCGATAACCAAGGTAATAGTCAAAACCGCATTGACAACTTGCAGGAATGACTGTTGAAGCGCATTTGAAACAGTCTCTACATCACTGGTAAAGCGCCCTAGCAAATCTCCAAATTGATGCTTATCAAAGTAAGAAACTGGAATTTGATTAATTTTAGAACTCAACTCACTGCGCATGTCACGTACTGTATTTTGCACTGCATTGGTCATAAAATAATTAGAATAGTAAGCCCCAATTTCATAGAACAAACCACGCAAAAGGTAAAGTGCCATTACCCCAAAGACATATGTTGTGTTTATACTGGCGCCTTCGACTCCTTTGGCTATGTTCAGCACATTTCGTGTCAATTCTGTAATAGCAAGACCAAGTACAAAAGGCTCTAGCACGCTCATCACAATACTCACCACCTTCAAAAAGATAGCAAGGATTACTGAGAGTTTATAAACTTTTAAGTAACTCCACAAGCGCATAAAACTATGTTGTTTCATCTTTCCCTCCTATTCTTCTGTTAGTGATTGACTATTAAGCTGAGAATTAGCAATTTCGCGATAGATATCGTTTTGTTGCAACAATTCTTCATGTGTTCCGCGCCCGACGATTTCTCCCTTATCCAGAACAATAATCTGATCTGCATCCATAATGGTTCCCACGCGTTGTGCTACAATCAATACAGTAGCATTTTGCGTAACTTCTTTAAGTCGACTTCGAAGAATGGCATCGGTCTTATAGTCCAACGCAGAAAATGAATCATCAAAGATATAAATATCTGGTTCTTTCACGACAGCACGTGCGATAGAAAGGCGTTGCTTTTGCCCACCTGAGAGATTGCTTCCCCCTTCAGCCAAATGCGTCTCAAAGCGTTCTTCCTTGCTTTCAATGAAGTCCCTTGCTTGTGCCACATCTGCTGCTTGCGCCAATTCCTCACGACTAGCATTTTCTTTCCCATAGCGAAGGTTTTCTGCGATTGTGCCGGTAAAGAGCAGAGCTTTTTGTGGAATGAAACCTATCTTCTGCCGAAGCGCTTTTAGGTTATAAGAACGCACGTCCACTCCGTCCACTAAAATCTTTCCTAAAGTCACATCATAAAAGCGCGGAATCAATTGCACCAATGAGGACTTCCCTGAGCCGGTCGAGCCGATAAAAGCAATCGTTTCACCAGGTTTCGCTTTGAACGAAATATCATGTAGCACTGGGCTTTCTGTCTCACCAGGATAAGCAAAAGTAACATTATCAAACTCTAAATAACCGTGACTGTCTGTCTCCGTAACACCATCTTCATTTGGATTGATTGAGATTGGCATTTCCATTACTTCTTTCAAGCGTTCACTTGAAACAGCTGTACGAGGATACATGGTAAACAAGCTAGATAGCAACAAGAAAGACAGCAAAGCATGGAAACTGTATTCGATAAAAGCAACCAAATCCCCAATTTGCAAGTCTCCTGTACCAAGTGGTTTTAAAGCAAACCAGACAATGGCAACAATCATGGCAATGATAATTTGAACAAAGAGTGGTTCTGTCAAACCAGTTAATTTAAATAAGCGATTGGAGTTATCCGCATAAATTTCATTTTGTGAAGCAAAGCGCTCTTCTTGAAATTCTTCTCGTGCAAAAGCTCGAATGACACGCAGACCTGTTAAATTTTCACGCGCGTATTGATTGATTTTATCTAACGTTTTTTGTTGCTTTTCGGATAGAGGACGTGTTTTTGTCGCCACATACCAAACGACAATGCCGAGGAAGGGCACAGAAATCGCAACAATCCAAGCTAAAGAGGGGCTGGTGACAAAAATCATCATCACACTAGAAATCATCATCATAGGCGTAATGACTCCCATTTTTAAGGATTGCTCTGCAAATTGCATGAGAACAAAGGCATCACTGGTAATCCGTGTCACCAAAGACGAAACGCCAATTTGCTCATATTCATGATGCGAATACTCTTGCAATTTATCATACACATCATTGCGCATGTCCCGTACCATACTCGTCGTTAATTTCCCAGCAGCATAGGCAAGGACAATCCGTCCAAAGACTCCTAGCAAAATGACAATGAGCATCACAATCGCCCAATAATACAAACGATTGCTGTCTCCTCGATTAATCCCTTCGTCAATCATTCGTGCCAAAACAGTCGGCAAGCCGAGATTCACCACGACAAAGAAGACAGCACCAAAGAAATCCAGCATCAACCATTTAGGATATTTTTTCAAATAAGACCAAATATACTTCATGTTTCTCCTTATATTATATTTAGTGCAGTTAGCTACTGCCAAAGCCCAAGTGTTATACTTGGAAAAAGCCACTGTGGATTAGTTTGTTGTCTCCAATCACTTGACGATTTCAGAAAGGCTCTAACCACAGCTTTTTGTTTTCATTGGTAATGAGTTTGATAACGCTAGACGTTTAATCTTCAGTAAGGTAACAAGGCAAAAAGTAAGTGGATACCAAGTGGGCTTAATACTTAATATCTGGAGGTACTTTTATGCTCTATGTTGGCATTGATGTCGCTAAAAACAAACACGATGTGACAGTTATTGATAATACAGGGAAAATGGTGTTAAAACCCATCACTATTACAAACCGTAAACAAGGATTTGAACTACTTCATAATACCTTGAAACAACTCAACCAGAACTGTCTTATCGCCATGGAAGATACTGGACATTATGCCTTAAATCTCTTAACATTCTTACATCAAAACAATTATCAGATTTACACCTATAATCCCTTACTCATCAAAGAATTCACAAAGTCTATCTCACTTCGTAAAACAAAAACGGATAAGAAAGATGCACGTACAATAGCTCTTAAATTACTTTCAGACCCTAATCGTGCCCTATTTATGCATGACAACAAGCAAGAAGAACTTAAAATTATGACACGTCACATGAATCGTTTAAAGAAACATCAATCAGATTGGAAAGTCCAATATACCAAGTGTTTAGATATTATTTTCCCGGAACTACATCAGGTCGTTACGAAGCACTCTGATTATGTCTATGAGTTACTCAAACGTTTCCCTTCTCCCGAGAAAATGGTAACGGCTGGCTTTGATAAACTTATTGAGATTAAACGATTAACAGCTAAACATGCATTGGATATTCTTGAACTAGCTCCAAATTCCATTGGCACAACTTCTTTGGCTCGTGAATTTGAATTGATTGAAATTATTAAGAATATCCAACACTACGAAAAACTCATCAAACAAACTGAAAAGAAGATTGATGAGTTGATGGCTGAGCTCAACTCGGTCATCACTACAGTACCAGGCATTAGTAATCGTCTTGGTTCTGTCATTTTAGCTGAAATCAGAAATATTAATACTTTTAATCATTCAGCTCAACTCCAAGCTTTTGCAGGGTTAGAACCAGCTATCTACCAATCTGGACAACTAGATGCTCAGGGAAAATGGTCAAACGAGGCTCATCACACCTACGTTGGGCACTCATACAAGCTGCCATTAAAGTAGCTAGATACTCCCCTGCGTTTAAAGCTTATTTTAAAACCAAATTAGCGCAGGGAAAACACTACAATGTCACTATTTCTCACGTCGCTAAGAAGCTCATTCGAGTGCTGTTTTATCTGCTTAAGAATAATGAAACTTTTGACGAGGATAAACTGAGATAAACCAACAAAAACATAGATGAAAAACTTTTTAAAACAGTCGTTTTAAAAGGCTTTTTGTCGTGTCTAAAACACATTCTAAAGTTTTCTAAAAAATTTAGAACAAACTATTGACAACTCTTATAGTTTGTCTTTCTCCTCATAAAACAAATCCACAATAAAAAAGCACCAACGTACCTTTTAGACAAAATAGGAGTGGGACAGAACTTATCTTAAAAAATTTAAGTTCGTAGTCCCACCCCCTCAAGGGTGATTAGGTGCTCTTTCGAGCTTGAAAAGCGAATAAAGAGTCCAATCACCTACTGCGTCATTCGCTTATTACCAAATTAGATAGAGGCTGAGATACGTTTTGTCCGACCTCATGTAAAAATAGTATAACAAAAAGATGATATAAATGCAACACTAGCAATAATCTAGTTGGTAACAGTCACTTCTCCTGTTTGATAATTTAGCCGAAGTCCTGTCTGTACGTTGGGAACAAAGACATTTATTTCCAAGCTACTATCGCTTGATTTAGCTTCAATATGCGAACCAACCGGCACCAAATCCTGTTCATTAGCATAAATTAAAGTCACCCGATACCGAACTCGTTTATTTTTGTCTAGTGCCTTACGTACCTTTGTTTCATAAAAATTTTGACCCGTAGAATGACCAGTATTTGCTTGATTGGCCCAAGCCGTTTGCAGCGCAATATTTTTAGGATTGCTAGTCGAAGCATCAAAGCCTTTCAAGTTACCAATCAAGGCATAACCTAGCAGATGTCCACGGTCAACTGCATGATGATATTCACCCGATAAATGCTTCACCTGATGCCAGCCAGCAGGTGTCCAAGTTGTTGAACCATTACCTGTTTCTTCACGATTCCTATACTGACGAGTAGCTTTAGACAAAAGAGCATTTGCTACCGTCGGAACAGTTCGACCTCTGACCAATTTTGTCTTATTATCCGCATAAGGAATACTGCCCACTTTAGCATCTAAATCATTTTTATTCTCATTGACAATAAAAGCCCCTGCGCCATTCCACTCGATTTTCCCTTTGAGCTGTCGTTTGACAGATTCTATTACAACGCTCTGTGCTAATTCTTGACTGGGTGCTGCATGATTCGTCCGAATGCTTCGATTAATAGCAGTGCTGTCAGAAGGCTTCGGACTACTATGATGATTGCTAAAAGAATAACCTCCTAGCGCAAGAACCAGTGCTATAACCAGACCAGCTACACTTTGTGTTACTTTCTGGTTGGATTTCTTTCTCACCATTTCTCCTCCCTTTTAAATAAATAGGAGGGGGTGAGACTACAAAGTCTATTGCTACGAAATCATGACTTTTGTCTCACTCCCTCAAAGTTATTAACTTCTAAAAACTGATCCGCTCAATAACTGGAAGTCACGCAACTACTGCGTGTAATCGAACATTATTTAAATGAGAGGTCAATTTTTATTTCGACCTCTTCTTACTATTAAGATTATTGTCCTGTGAATTTGCTGATGATTTCCTGCCACTTATCTGGCGATAAAATAGCCCATGGATTTTTTCCACCGTAGCCAACAACTAAGCCAAGTGCAAACAAAATCAAACCAAGCAACAAGAATGCTAGAACAATTCCAACTTGTTTTCCAACGTATTTCAAATCATTATTCATCGTCTTCTTCCTTCACTCGCTTAATAGAAGCACCTAAGTTAGACAACTTTTTATGGAACTGATAATATCCTCTGTCCAAATGAGCTAGCTGTCCTACTTTTGTTTCACCTTCTGCAACCAAGCCTGTTAAAATCAGCGCGGCACTCGCACGCAAGTCTGTTGACATCACCTCTGCCCCTTGCAAGGCTTGACCACCGACGATACGAGCTGTGTCCCACATAATTTCTGAGTGCAAGCCCATCCGACGCATTTCTTTCAGATGTTGGAAACGATTCTCAAAAACAGTCTCAATCATAGTAGACTCACCCTTGGCAACCGTCATCAAGGCTGTAAATTGCGCCTGCATATCTGTTGGGAAACCTGGATGAGGAAGAGTTTTTACATTGACAGCTTTTAGTTTAGACAAATCGGAACGAATCCGAATCCCTTTATCCTCTTCGGTAACAGACACACCCATTTCCATCAATTTCGCGATGAGAGGACGATTATGCTCCCAGATAGCATCTTGCACAAGGACATTACCGCCAGTCATAGCAGCGGCTACCATAAAAGTCCCGGCTTCAATGCGGTCTTGTACTACACTGTGACTTGTCCCCATCAGCTCCTCAACTCCAGTAATGGTTAATGTTTCTGTACCAGCACCACGAACTTTCGCCCCCATTTTGTTCAATAAAACAGCTAAATCAACAATCTCCGGTTCGCGCGCCGCATTTTCAATCACTGTTACACCATCCGCTAAAGTTGCTGTCATCATGATATTTTGCGTCGCACCCACACTTGGAAAATCCATGTAAATATGAGCTCCATGCAATCGGTTAGCTTTGGCCTCAATAAATCCAGCCGTCTGCTTAATTTCAGCTCCCATTGCCTCCAATCCTTTCAAATGAAGGTCAATAGGACGACTTCCAATCGTACAGCCACCAGGCATAGAAACTTTGGCATAACCATTTCTTGCCAAAATCGGACCTAATACCACGATAGAAGCACGCATTTTACTCACATATTTATAAGGAGCTTCTTCGCTCAACGGCTGTGTAGCATCCACCGTAATCCTGTTCTCTTCTTGTTCAAAAGTCACTTTTGTATTCAATCCACGAACCACATTGTTCATCGTAAATACATCAGATAGAACCGGAACATTGGTTAGAGTTGTTTTCCCTGTCGTCGCTAGAACAGTTGCTGCAAGCAAAGGCAAAACAGCATTTTTGGCACCTTCAGGTTTAACCGAACCGACTAATGGATTCGAACTGCCTTGTATAATAATTTTATCCATATTTCTCCAAAACACCTATTGTATTTCTTTTCTTATCCTATAAATTACTATTAAACACATCTCGTCCCAATGTATAGAGACTGAGGAAGAAAGAACTGAACAAAAATCCTAACGCAATACTAAGCAATAAAATTAGAAATCGAATCTTAAGAGCATTGTCAGCATTCACCTTTAATAGTCTTTCCCAATTCACAACAGTAGAAAGCAAGTGAAATGAAAGAAAAATAAAAATCATGTGGCTACTAAGCGTAAAAATTAACTGAATCATATCCCCATTATACCAAAAAAATAGATGAGAGCAAACTATCAGACACAAATCAGGTACTGATAGCAAAAAAGCCATTATAAAAAGGCCAATTGGCCTTTTCGTATTATAATCTTGTTCCAACGTTAATTCGATTAATGGCACGTTGAAGGGCAATTCTGGCACGACGTTCTTGGTCAATTAAATGCTTTTCCTGTGCTTCTTCAATGGCACGCTCGGCACGCAATTTTGCTCTTTCAGCACGACTGATGTCAATATCACGAGCGCGTTCAGCAGAGTCTGCAACGATGGTAATCAAATTATCAGCAACTTCGACAATTCCACCATTCACCGCAATCCAATTGACATGATCTTCTTCATCAATCCGCTTTACTTTGACCTCATCGACAGCCAAAACAGCAATCATGTTTTCATGATGCGGCAAAATCCCCATTTCTCCATCAAGAGTTTTAACGGAAACAAACGTTGCATGATGATCAAAAACAAGACCATCAGGTGTAACGATTTGTACTGTCATTTGAGCCATAAGTCACCTCTTAGAATCCCATTTTTTCAGCTTTAGCAACCACATCTTCAATAGAACCAACGCCGCGAAAGGCATCTTCAGGAAGATGATCATATTTACCTTCAAGGATTTCCTTAAAGCCACGAACTGTATCAGCAACTGGTACATAAGAACCTGGTTGCCCAGTAAATTGTTCAGCAACATTAAAGTTTTGTGACAAGAAGAATTGAATCCGACGCGCACGCGCAACCAAAGTCTTTTCTTCGTCTGACAATTCATCCATACCAAGGATTGCAATAATATCTTGCAATTCATGGTAACGTTGAAGGACGCGTTTCACTTCTGCTGCTACAGCATAGTGCTCTTCTCCAACAATTTCAGGAGCAAGGGCACGGGAGCTAGAAGCAAGTGGGTCAACTGCTGGGTAAATCCCTAATTGCACCAATTTCCGCTCCAAGTTAGTTGTAGAATCCAAGTGAGCAAACGCTGTAGCTGGCGCAGGGTCAGTGTAGTCGTCGGCTGGCACATAGATAGCTTGGATAGAGGTTACAGAACCTTTCTTGGTTGACGTAATCCGTTCTTGCAATTGTCCCATTTCTGTCGCAAGTGTTGGTTGGTAACCAACGGCTGAAGGCATGCGTCCAAGAAGGGCAGATACTTCAGAACCTGCTTGCGTGAAACGGAAGATATTGTCAATGAATAACAACACATCTTGACCTTCGACATCACGAAAATATTCGGCAATGGTCAAACCAGTCAAAGCCACACGCATACGTGCTCCAGGTGGTTCATTCATTTGACCGAAAACCATGGCTGTTTTTTCAATAACGCCAGATTCTTTCATTTCCCAGTAAAGGTCGTTCCCTTCACGTGTTCGTTCTCCAACACCAGTAAAGACAGAAATTCCACCGTGTTCTTGGGCAATGTTGTGAATCAATTCTTGAATCAAGACTGTCTTTCCAACTCCGGCACCACCGAAAAGCCCGACTTTCCCACCTTTTAGATAAGGTGCAAGGAGGTCAATAACCTTGATTCCTGTTTCTAAGATTTCTGATGAAGTAGACAACTCATCAAAAGTTGGAGCTTTTTTGTGGATTGGTTGACGTTCTGCATCTTCACCAAAAGGAGCTTCCAAGTCAATGGTATCTCCTAAAACGTTAAAGACGCGACCGAGTGTTTCTTTCCCAACGGGGACAGAAATTGGACGACCAGTATCTAGGACTTCTATGCCACGAGTCAACCCGTCAGTTGATTCCATAGCAATAGTCCGAACCACTCCGTCACCAAGCTCAAGAGCTACTTCAAGGACGATTTTCGATTTTTTTTCGTCATTTTTATAGACTACAAGTGCATTATTTATCTCAGGTAATTTATCACCAGCTGCAAACGCAACGTCAACGACTGGTCCGATAACCTGAGCAATTTTGCCTGAGCTCATTCTTTTCTCCTCTTTATATTTATTTTCTGTGACACTATTCTAGTGCACTTGCACCCGCCACAATTTCAGTAATTTCTTGCGTGATAGCTGCTTGTCTAGCACGATTATACTGAATGGTCAAATCATTGATAACTTTTTTCGCGTTATCTGTTGCTGTCTGCATTGCGGTCATTCCAGCTGCATTTTCTGTTGTTTTCGCATCAATAATTGCCCCGTAGATCATACTTTCAGCAAACTGAGGCAATAATTGATCCAAAATGACATCTCGGCTAGATTCCAATTCCAAATTCAAAACGTAGTCTTCATCTGCTTCATTTGGATCCAAATCCACGATTGGAAGCATTTGTTCAACACGCATTTGGCTGGTCAAACTATTGACGTGGTGATTATAACAAACATATAATTCATCAAACAATTCGTTTTGGTACATTTCAACCGTTTTGTTAATGATTTTACGAACCTCATCAAAGCTCGGTTGATCTGCTAAACCACGTAGTTCATAAATAGGCTGAAGCCCGCGTGCCCGAAAGAAGTCCGAGCCCATACCACCAATTGAAATGATGACGAAATCATCTTTATCATGGTATTCTGCAAAAAGTTCCATCATGGATTTGAGAATGGTCGCATTGTAACCGCCAACTAAGCCGCGATCCGATGTAATAACGATATAGGCTGTTTTTTTCACCGGACGACTAATCAACATAGGGTGGTATTTGGAATTTTGCCCTTCATGCCCATGAAGCAAATCTGTCAATAACTTTCTGACTTTAGAAGCATAGATTTGGAAATTCTTGGCCGCTTCTTCTGACTTTCCTAGCTTAGCAGCAGATACCATTTGCATGGCATTTGTGATTTGACTGGTGTTTTTTGTGGATGCAATTTTATTTTTTATATCATTTAATGAAACTGCCATCTGACACCTCTATTCTTACTTGAAGCTAGACTGATTGATAAATTCAGTAATTGCAGCATCTAAGACTGCTTCCTCTGGAAGGTCTTTTGTTGTACGAATGATTTCATAGAGGTCTTCATGATGAGCATCAAAGTAATCAAACAATTCTGCTTGAAAATGAAGAATATCATCAACCGGTACACTATCCAAGAAACCATGTGTCAAGGCGTACAAAATAACGACTTGTTTTTCCACTGGTAATGGTTCATGAACAGGTTGTTTCAAGACTTCTACCGTCCGACGACCACGATTCAATTTCGCTTGCGTTGCCGCATCCAAATCACTACCAAACTTGGTAAATGCTTCCAATTCACGATAAGAAGCAAGGTCAATACGCAAGGTTCCAGCAACCTTCTTCATCGCTTTTATCTGTGCAGAACCACCTACACGTGATACAGATGAACCGGCATCAATAGCAGGTCGAACACCTGCGTTAAAGAGACTGTCGCTTAAGAAGATTTGACCGTCCGTAATTGAAATTACATTGGTTGCGATATAAGCGGAGATGTCTCCTGCTTGCGTTTCGATAAACGGCAGTGCTGTAATAGAACCACCACCTAATTCATCCGAAACTTTTGCAGAACGTTCCAAAAGACGACTATGAAGATAGAATACATCTCCTGGGAAAGCTTCACGACCTGGTGGACGACGAAGTAAAAGCGACAGTTCACGATAGGCAACCGCTTGTTTAGATAAATCATCATAAACAATCAAAACGTGTTTACCATTATACATAAATTCTTCTGCCATTGCTACACCTGCATAAGGTGCTAAAAACAGCAATGGTGAGGGTTGCGAAGCTGAGGCTGTGACAACGATTGTGTAATCCAACGCTCCATACTGACGAAGCGTTTCTACTTGCGTACGAACCGTTGATTCTTTCTGACCAATAGCAACATAGATACAGATCATATCTTGTCCCTTTTGGTTCAAAATCGCATCAATCGAAATACTTGTTTTACCCGTTTGACGGTCTCCGATAATCAATTCCCGTTGTCCACGACCGATTGGCACCAAAGCATCAATCGCTTTCAGACCTGTTTGAAGCGGTTCTGATACAGATTTCCGCTGCATAACCCCTGGAGCAGGTGTTTCAACTGGACGCGTCTTATCTGTCTTGATCTCGCCAAGCCCATCAACCGGACGACCGAGCGGATCCACAACCCGACCAATCAAAGCATCTCCGACAGGCACTTCCATGATTTTACCAGTTCGACGAATGGTATCCCCTTCGCGAATATCTGTGAAATCACCTAAAATGATAATCCCTACATCTGTTGATTCTAAGTTTTGTGCCATACCGTATGAGCCATTTTCAAAAATCAACAGCTCACCACTCATTGCATTGTCAAGACCATGAGCACGGGCGATTCCATCACCAATATATGTGACGACCCCTGTTTCTGTGACGTCAAAATTTGGCTGGAAATTTTCAATTTGTTGCTTAATTAAAGCGCTGATTTCTTGTGCGTTAATCGCCAAAATTCACACCACTTTCTATTTCAAATTTTCTTTTACTGTTTGTAATTGACGTTTAATACTTGCATCAATTGTCTTATTATTAGCTGTGATGATAAAGCCACCAATGAGGCTTGCATCCAGTTCTTCTTTTAAAGAACGAACTTGCAATCCAAATTTTCGCTCAATAATCGGAATGATTTTAGATTTTTGCTCCTCCGATAAAGCTTGAACTGATTTGATTATCACTTCAAATTCATTACTAATCTTTTCAAGCTGGTGAAGACTTTCTACTAAAATATCATAAAAAAGATCTTCACGATGATTGTGAATAATAACTTCAATAAAATTGTCAATCAAGGATGAATCAGATCCTTGAAAATAGCGAAGGCTTCTTTCTTTTTCTGTATCAACAACACCAATATTTGATAAAAAGGCAGCTAAATTTGTATTGTCAAAAATGTCTTTGATTTGCTGAAGCTTTTCAAAAACATCTTTTTGCTGACCTTTTTCAATCACGAGTTGGACAAAAGGTGTGGTATATTTTTCAATTACCGCATATCTTTTTTTGTCCATTAAGCATCTCCTAGCTTGTCAATATAGCGGTCAATGAGCTCTTTGTGAGCTTCTTGATCCAATTTTTGACCTAAAATTTTGCTAGCAAGATTTACAGTCAAATCGGCTACTTCACCTTTGATACTGTTCATGGCTTCTGCTTTGGTTTGAGCGATTTCTTGATTAGCCTTTTCTTTTAAACGTCCAGCTTCATCAGCTGCATCTGCCAAGATTCCTGCCTTGTTTTTCTCAGCAGTTTCTTTAGCATTTTCAATAATTGTTGTCGCTTCTTGACGACTACCTGCTAATTCTGTTTCTCTCTTTTGAGCTAAATCTTCTGCTTTTTGACGAGCAGATTCTGCGCTATCAATGTCATCTGAAATCTTTTTGGCGCGTTGCTCAAAAGTACTTGTGATATTCTCCCAGGCAAATTTCTTGATTAAAATGATTAACAGAAGAAATGAGCCTGCTACAAGGATAAAATCCCCAATAAGACTACCTAAAGTAATATTCATCTCTTATCTCCCTTCTATTCCTCACTGTTAATTTTCTTACCTAGATACATAGATGTCAACATGGTAAATACATATGCTTGAATACATGAAATAAAGACTGAAAAAGCAGTCCAAACAAGATTCAAGACAAAAGCAATTGGATACCAACCAGCAGCTTGTTGTGATAAAGTTAACAACAAACCAGACAAAACTTCACCCGCATAAATATTACCATAGATACGCAGAGCCAGAGAGGCAAAATTAGTGAATTCTTCCAAAATATTCATTGGAGTCATTCCAGCAGGTGTCGCAAATGCCTTGAGATAAGCTTTCACTCCCCGTCGGCGAATCCCTTCAACATGACAAATTAAGGTAATCAAAAATGAAAATCCTAAGTCAAAGGCAAGATTGGCCGTTGGAGATGTCCACAAATTATAATCATTGGTTGTCTGCACTTTTGCCATCAAACCAAGATTGTTAGCTACTGCAACGAAAAGGAATAAGGAAAAGATAAATAGAGAATAATTCTTTATATATTTATCGCCAATATTTCCCTTTGTAAAGCCAATAACAAAATCATAGAGGTATTCTAAGACATTTTGTTTGCCAGAAGGCTTCAGCGTCATTTTCCGACTAGCCCAATAAACAAAGGCAAATACGATAAATACAGTTAGAAGAGACATAGCAAGTAGAGTCAAATCAAAAGTCACAGGACCTAAAGTGATAGTTGGATTTATACTTTCTTCCAACGAACTCCACCCCCTTTTCTAAAGGATAACTTTCTTTTCTTATTTAATGATGAATGACATCGCAAGTGTTACGAAGAAAGTACCTTCGATAAAGGCAATCCCCATGATCATGAGCGTTCTCAACTGACCAATGATTTCTGGTTGACGTGATGCTGATTTAAATAGATTTGCCATTAAAAAACCTTCAGAGAGCGAAACACCCATACAGGCAAGACATAATCCAAAAAATGTTAAATTCATGATGAATTCTCCTTTATGTTTAAAATTTACTTACTTAGTTTAGTCCTAAAAATTCTTTTTGTCAAATGTTTTTGTCTTTTGGAAACGTTTTATACGGATTTCTTTCAATTTCCAAAAAAGTAGGCTATCCTCAACAATTGTGGTTTTAGAATAGTAGTAAAACGAACTTGATCCCACTAGCTAACCTATTGATATATGAAACTGCGATTCCTATTTATTAAATTTTGTTTTGCCAAAAAATCATAGTCTTTCTATCTCTAGATAGGTCAAATAAACAGGAAGTATGAGCAACTTTTCAACAAAGAGGCTGGATAGATCCCAGCCCCTAACTTAATCCTTTTTCAGGTTCCAAATTTCTTTGGCGTATTGTTCAATCGTATCATCTGATGTGAATTTATCAGACGTTGCGATATTAACAAGACTCATGCGCGCCCATTTTTCTTTGTCACGATAGAGTTGATCAATCTTTTCTTGAGCTGCTACGTACGAAGCAAAATCTTCCAAAAGGAAGTATTCGTCATTGTGCGTAATCAAAGCTTCATAAATCTCAGAACCTTCATTTCGGACATTTGGAATAGTTCCATCCACAAAGCTATCCACCACACGGCGAACCACAGGATTGCTTTCATAAACACCACGTGAGTAGTAATCATGACGAGCATAATGGTCATAGACTTCATCTTTGTCCATACCGAAAATTACAATATTGTCATCTCCGACTTCATCTTTGATTTCAATATTGGCTCCGTCAAGGGTTGCCAGAGTAATGGCGCCTGTCATCATGAATTTCATATTAGATGTTCCGGAAGCCTCCTTGGAAGCGAGCGATATTTGCTCTGACACATCTGCAGCAGGAATGATGAGTTCAGCCAAGCTGACCCGATAATTTTCAAGGAAAACAACCTTTAGCTTGCCTTGTAGACTCTCATCATTATTGACAAGATTAGCCACTTCGTTGATCAATTTGATAACAGATTTGGCAAAATGATAACCTGGCGCTGCTTTCGCACCAAAAATGAAGACACGTGGTACCATATCTTTATCAGGATTGTCTTTTAAATCCCAATATAGTTTAAGAATATGGAGCAAATTGAGCAATTGACGCTTATAAGCATGAAGCCGCTTCACTTGTACATCAAAGATAGCTTCCGTTGATACTTCTACTCCCGTAGATTCTTTGATGAAAGCTGCTAAGCGCACCTTTGCTTCTTGCTTGACATTATAAAATTCACTCAAAACTTGTGGGTCATCTTTGTAGTCTAAGAGCTTACGAAGTTCATGAATGTTTTTCCGCCAGCCGTTACCAATCAAGCGATCAATCTCATTTGACAATGGTTCATCTGCAATTTGCAACCAGCGACGTTGAATGATACCATTTGTTTTATTATTGAATTTTTCAGGATAAATGACATAAAAGTCACGCAACGTATCTTCTTTGAGAAGTTCTGTATGAAGTTTTGCCACCCCATTGACCGAATGACCTCCAATAATCGCGAGATGCGCCATGTGAACTTGGTTATCTTTGACAATCCGAGTGTTCTCAATCACTTGCGGGTCAATGCCACGCGCAGCCATTTCAGAGACATAGCGATTATCAATTTCAAGAATGATTTGGTAAACACGAGGGAGAACATTTTTAAAGAGTTCCGCATCCCATTTTTCTAAGGCTTCTGAAAGAATGGTGTGATTGGTATAACTCATCGTCTTTACCGTTGCATTCCAAGCGTCTGTCCATTCAAGACCACAGTCATCAAGTAAAAGCCGCATAAACTCTGCTGGTGCAACCGCTGGGTGGGTATCATTGATATGAACCGATACCTTTTCATGAATTTGCTCTAAAGGCAGTCCTTGCTTCCGATAAGATTTGATAATCGTCTGCAAGCCGGCACTGGTCATGAAATATTCTTGAATCAAGCGCAGTTCTTTTCCTTCATAGCTTGAATCATCTGGATACAAAATAGCTGTGATATCTTGTACTTTGCGGCGTGCTTCAATTGTTGGATATTCTAGCTCATATTCTTCAGGAATTTCGATATCCCAAAGACGAAGATTGTTGACAACGTCATTTCCAAAACCAATTTGTGGTACATCGTAAGGTACTGCACGGAGAGTTTGCGAATTTTCATAAACGGGAAGCATTCGCCCTTCTTTGTTGGCTTGCAGATAGACATTTCCAAAGATTTTAACATCTACAACATCATGATCTTTCCGCGTTTCCCAGACGTTTCCTAGACTACCAAACCAATCATCCGGCAATTCGACTTGATATCCATTTACAATTTTTTGTTTGAAAAGTCCGTAGCGATAGCGGATTCCATTGCCAAATCCCGGATAGCCTGTGGTTGCAAGTGAATCCATAAAAGCTGCTGCAAGACGACCAAGACCGCCATTTCCTAACGCCATATCGTGCTCAGCCTGTTTGACAGCCGTAAAATCAACACCTAATTCGTCAAAGCCTTCTTTGACAACATCGAGGATTACAAGATTTAGTAAATTGGTTTCCAGCATTCGCCCAGGCAGAAATTCAATCGAAAAGTAATAAGCAATTTTTTGATTGTCTTCTACTAATTTGTTTCGTCGTTCCAACCACATAGGAGTGATGTATTTGCGAATCGTACGTGCTAAGGTTTGAAACAGCTCTGTCGGAGTGGCATCTTCTACCTTAATTAACTGTTCTTCATGTAAAATATCTTTAAAATCTTGAAGAAACTGTTCTTTTGTTAGTTCCATTTCTGAATAGCAAACTCCCTTCTATGAATAAAGAGATTGGTACAAATGGCTATAGGCCTGACTAGCGGTGTCCCATGAGAAATCACGCTCCATAGCTTGCTTTTGAAGCGACTGCCATGCTTCTTTA
This sequence comes from Streptococcus sp. HMSC066F10, assembly GCF_001813805.1. Lineage (NCBI taxonomy): Bacteria > Bacillati > Bacillota > Bacilli > Lactobacillales > Streptococcaceae > Streptococcus > Streptococcus sp. HMSC066F10. The sequence continues at coordinate 136,537 of NZ_KV813989.1, read as the reverse complement.
TCGTTATGATAGAGACTGACAGCCATATCAAACGTCCATTTCAGCCAGTAGCCTGAGAAATTATTAAAGCTAAATCCAGTTCCTGTTCCTTCGTAGGCATTATACGGTTGAACGGTGTCACGCAAGCCACCAACTTCATGTACGAGAGGTAAGGTTCCATAACGCATGGCCATCATTTGGGACAATCCACATGGCTCAAATCGACTTGGCATTAAGAACATATCACAAGATGCATAAATTTCTTGCGCTAATTTCACATCAAACGTAATATTGGCAGATAATTTTTCTGGATAAGCTTGACCAAACCAAGCAAAGGATTGCTCAAAAGACGGGTCTCCTGTACCTAAAAGAACGATTTGTACATCATCTTGCAATAAATTGTGCAACTGATCCACAACCAAATCAAAGCCTTTTTGCCGAGTCAAACGTGATACAATCCCTACTAGAGGTACATCATCACGCACAAACAGACCAACTTTTTCTTGCAACGCACGCTTATTTGCCAACTTGCCAGATAAATCGTCTTTATTAAAATGATGATCCAATAACGCATCTGTTTCTGGATTATAAATATCTGTATCAATTCCATTGACAATACCTGATACTTTACCAGATTCCATTCGTAAAATTTGATCCAAACCACATCCAAATTCTGGGGTCATGATTTCATGCGCATAGCTTGGTGATACGGTTGTCACCCGATCTGCATACAAAATCCCTGCTTTCATCCAATTCAAGCAGTTATTCCAGCGCAAGGTACCGTCTGCATAACGCTCATAGCCTACTCCAAACAAATCCCAGAGCATGCCATCAGAAAATTGCCCTTGAAATTCTAAATTGTGAATGGTTAACACAGTCCGAATACCATGATAAGCCTGAATCCAATGGTATTTTTCTTTCACTAAAAATGGAATCATCGCTGTATGATAATCATGCACATGCAATACATCTGGAATGAAATCTACTCTTTCCATCAACTCAACAGCAGCCATTTGGAAATAAGCAAAACGCTCACCATCATCAAAATCACCATAAACATGACCACGAAAGAAATAGTATTGATTGTCTATAAAATAGAAGGTTACACCATTTAAAACTGTACGTTTCACACCGACATATTGACCGCGCCAACCGACCTTCACTTCAAAATGGAACAAGTCTTCCATTTGGTCGCCAAACTTTTTATCCACCATATCATAGTATGGAAGAATGACACCCACTTCATGACCAGCTTTCACAAGAGATTTAGGGAGAGCGCCAATGACGTCTCCCAATCCTCCTGTTTTAGAAAAAGGTGCACCTTCTGCTGCTACAAATAAAATTTTCATTGAATTCTATCCTCTGTCACTTTTTCGCCTTTTTTAAGAACAACTGGGTTATCAACTGTTCCTCGAACGGTCACATTCTCAGCAATCTCAACACCCTTATCTAAGATTGCATAGTCTACAACAGCATGTTCGCCAATAAGGACACGTGGGAAAAGAATACTGTTTTTTACACGACTTCCTTTTTTAATACGAGTATTACGAGAAATGACAGAACCACTCACTTCTCCTTCAATAATACTGCCAGAAGCAAATTGAGCATTTGAAACCTTAGAACCGACTGCATAATAAGTTGGCTCTTCGTTTTTTACTTTCGTATAAATCTTTTGATTTGGAGAGAAAAGGGAATAGAATTTTTGTGAATCAAGCATATCCATATTGGCATTGAAGTACGAAGTGACAGAATGAATATTTGCTAAATAACCCGTATATTCATAAGCAAACGCTTTTTCCTGAGCAGCTAAATCACGTAAAACATAACGTAATTTTTGAGGAAATTCTTTTTGTGCTTCTATTTCTAACTTTTCAATCAGCCAAGGTGTATCCACAACAAAGATATCCGTTGACATGTTGTACAAATCCTGATCTTTTTTATCATCAAAAAGATAGTGATTTTTCACATGATCTGTTTCATCAATTTCCAAAACAGCATTGACTTCGGAAATTTCTTCTTTTGGTAATTTTTTATAGACAACTGTGATCGGTTGATCAGTTGTACCATGTAAGTGGAAGACTTGGTTCAAGTCGATGTTCACCAAAACATCACAGTTCAATGCTACCGTTTGATCGCTGCCCGAACGTTTTAAGTAGGTCAATAATTGCTCGTAGTATTCTTTACCAACAGTAGAACTTTCTACGCGCGTATTATAAATACCAAGATAGTAGTGACTCAAAAGAGCAGACAGCCCCCATTCACGTCCAGAACGGATATGGTCAAAGACAGAACTAATATTATCTTGTTGGAAAATGCCAAAGACGCTCCGAATCCCTGCATTGGCCAGGCTAGACAATGGAAAGTCAATTAAACGATATTTCCCACCAAACGGCAAACTGGCAACTGGACGATGATTTGTCAAAGTAGACATATCATGAAATCCAACTGTATTTCCTAAAATTGCTGAATATTTATCAATCTTCATCTGATGGTACCCCCACTTTCTCATTGTATCCGATAACTTGTACTTCGTCTGTCCCATCAATTTCTACACCATCAGAAATGATAGCTCCTTCACCGATAATAGCACGTTTGATTTTTGCACCTTGACCAATGATAGCACCACTCATAATCACAGAATCTTCTACAACTGCATCTTTACGCACTTGAGCTTCCGTAGAAAGAATCGAATGTTTAACTGTTCCGTCTACAAAACAGCCGTCCACAACCAAAGAATCTTCTACATGAGCATTTTCTCCAAGGAAGTTTGGTGGGGAAATCAAGTTACGTGAATAAATTTTCCATTGACGATCTCGGCTATCTAAAGCATTGTTTGGTTCAATATATTCCATATTGGCTTCCCAAAGTGATTCAATCGTTCCAACATCTTTCCAATATCCCTTAAATTCATAAGCATAGACACTTTCGCCGGATTCAAGATAATTTGGAATAACATTCTTACCGAAGTCAGACATATCTACATTGCTCTTTTCAGCAGTGACCAGCATATTACGCAGGCGTTTCCAGTCAAAGATATAAATCCCCATAGAAGCCTTAGTAGACTTAGGTTCAGCTGGTTTTTCTTCAAACTCGACAATGCGGTTATTGGCATCTGTATTCATAATACCAAAACGACTAGCTTCTTTTAAAGGAACATCCAGAACAGCTACCGTCAGACTGGCATTGTTGTCCTTGTGAGATTGAAGCATATCATCGTAGTCCATTTTGTAAATGTGGTCACCAGACAAAATCAAGACATACTCAGGATTGATAGTATCAATATAATCAATGTTTTGATAAATCGCATGACTAGTTCCTTCAAACCAACGATTGCCCTCACTTGCTGAATACGGCTGGAGAATGGATACTCCTGTGTTAATACCATCCAGTCCCCAACTAGAACCATTTCCAATATGACTATTCAAAGCTAATGGTTGGTATTGAGTAATGACACCAACATTATGAATTCCTGAATTGGCACAATTGGACAAAGCAAAGTCAATGATACGGTAGCGTCCACCAAATTGTACTGCTGGTTTGGCAATACTTTGAGTGAGTTTTCCAAGGCGTGTTCCTTGCCCACCGGCAAGAATCAAAGCTAGCATTTCATTCTTCATCTGTTACTCCTTTTTGGACTTCTTACTTCCATTTGCTGATTTCACACGACGTTTAATTTTCCAAATACTTGCCCCTAATGCTGGCAAAGTAAAGGTCAACATCTGAGGATAATCCTTCCACAAGCCTTCTTGAGACTGAACTGTTTGATTGTACTCTTTCCATACACCTCCCCATTCTTCTAATTCCGTATTCCAAATTTCTTCATATATGGCTGCTACCGGAACACCAATGGTAAAGTCTTTGCGTTCTACCGGAGCCATATTAAAGACGCAAACTAACATATCTCCCTTGTCATTTTTCCGAATAAAGGAAAGTACACTTTGATCTGTATTATCCGCATCAATAATCTCTAAACCGTCCCAACTCAAGTCATTTTCCCACAAAACGCGATTTTCTTTATAAAGCTGATTGAGCTGAGAAGTGAAATGCTGCATCTTGGCATTCATATTATCAGCCAAATCACGCCATTCTAAAGATTCTTCGCATTTCCATTCTAAGAATTGTCCCCATTCGCTGCCCATAAATAGTAATTTCTTCCCTGGGTGACATATTTGATAAGTATAAAGATTTCGCAGACCAGCAAATTGATTATAGCGATCTCCCCACATCTTATGCATGAGACTCTTCTTACCATGTACCACTTCGTCATGAGAGAATGGCAGTAAGAAGTTTTCAGAGAAAGCATACATAAAACTAAAGGTTACTAGATTAAAATCATACTTGCGGTAAATTGGGTCTTCTTCGTAGAAGCGCAGAATGTCATTCATCCAGCCCATGTTCCACTTGTAGTCAAATCCAAGACCACCCATTTCTGCCATACCTGTAATCTTTGTATCACTCGTGCTTTCCTCTGCAATCATCATGACATCTGGATGAGCCAGTTTGATAACCGTGTTCAAGCGTTGAAGGAAGTAATAGCCTTCGTAGTTGCGATTGCCCCCGTCAATATTTGGTTGCCATGGACCACTATCATAATCTAGGTAGAGCATGTTGCTAACAGCATCCACACGGATTCCGTCTAAGTGATAAAAGTCAATCCAAAACTTGATACTAGAAATCAAGAAAGACTGCACTTCATTCTTTCCTAAGTCAAAGTTAAGAGCGCCCCAGCCGTAATTATGGGCACGGTCATGATCCTGATATTCAAACGTAGGTGTACCGTCATAATAAGCCAAGGCATCATCATTGATAGTAAAATGACCCGGCACCCAGTCAACGATAACTCCGATATTATTGACATGACATTCTTCAACAAAATCACGAAACTCTTCAGGCGTTCCATACGTGTGCTCAAGTGCAAAATATCCCATTAGCTGATAACCCCAGCTCAATCCAAGTGGATGCGCCATTAGTGGCATGAATTCCACATGAGTATAATTCATTTTAACCAAATAAGGAATCAGTTCATCTTTTAATTGAGCAAATGAATACGGGCTACCATCCTCATTTTTCTTCCAGGAACCTGCATGAGCTTCGTAAATATTCACTGGACGTGAGAAAAACCCCCAACGTTTTCTGCGAGCTAACCATAGACCATCTTTCCATTTCTTTTCTGGAATCGTCCGAATTACTGCACCTGTACCAGGACGTTTTTCAAAATAAACTGCCAGCGGATCAATTTTCAAAATTTCTTGCCCGCTACTTCGTTTGATGTTGTATTTGTAAATGTCTCCTTCCTTAGGTAAATCCGTAAACACTTCCCATACGCCACCTTCATTACGTGCCATAGGGATTTGATTTTCATACCAGTCGGTAAAGTCTCCAATCAGATGCACACTCTGAGCATTCGGTGCCCATACACGAAATGTATAGCCACTTTGCCCATCTACTTCATCTTGATGAGCCCCCAAATAGTGCTGCAAATGGAAATTTTCACCTGTGGTAAAAGTTCTCAACGCTTCTTGTCTATCCATTTTTTCACCTCGTTTTTGTAAGCGTTTTCTATGATGCTATTTTACTATTTTTCCTATTGCTTTTCAAGTAAATTTCCATTATTATTACAAAAAATTCTCAAAACCGAACATTTCTTCAAATAATGCCCACTATTAGCAAAAATAACTAGATTTTGTTGAAACTTTGAACTTTTCATTCCATTCCTACTAAATAGTCGATAAAAGAGTAAACTTTTTTAAATGAAAATTTTCATAAAGGTCTAGACAGCTTTACAAAAAAGGCCACACAAAGCCGCCTTTTAATTTAGTTTATAAGATTGAATTGCAACAACAGGATATAATTTCAAATATCATTCCTCCATCGTCTGGTTACATACTAGTTTACCGTATTTTTCTGAAATTTTCAATAACTTTTTCTAAAAAATAAGATGATTTGTGAACTTTTTTATTTTTTACAACTCAAATATTCGGAAATAGAGGATTCTATTTTTGTAAAAAAGAATTGGGAGCATTCATCATCCCAATTCTCTAAAAATCCTATCTAGTCTACTTTTACTACTTGAAGTTGAACTCCGCCCAACAACACTAGATATTTTTCTATTTTTTCAATACCATACGAACGACGAAGAGCTTCAGCGTAAAGTGCTAATTGTGCCTGGTAGCGCTCCACTAATTCACTTGGATTTGTATATTGATCTGTCTTATAATCAAAGAGAACGATACGATCAGCCAGTAGGAGATAACCATCCAAAATTCCACGGACTACAAAATCCTGTCCGCTCGCTTGATCTTGCTTTAACATAGCAAATGGAGCTTCACGATAAACTTTATCTGCCTGCTTTAAGAGTAGTTGACCAAGCTCTGTCTCAAAGAAACTAGCTATCTTTTGCAAATCAATCTTCTTTTTGACAGTTTCTTCTGCCTGAACCTGAGCCAATATTTTCTTTAAAATAGCTATTGTAGGCAGTTGATTTAAAGGAATACGCTGCATCAGTTCATGGACAGCACTACCGATTTGCGCTCCTATAACAGGGGCTTTTTTAGCAAAGTCAGGTAGTTCAAAAGAAGTTTTTCCAATAAAATCTGGAGTTTTTTTCTCCATAATCTCAACACCGTCTGTATCCATGACCGGTTCATAAAATTTCTTGATTTGGCTCGGTGTCCGAACACTTGGCAAATGGATGGCTGCTCGATACTGAGTATTTAGCCTGTCCACATTTTCCAAAATATCCAAAGCCCTGCGAATATCCTCAGACTGGCGATTGTGCGCTAAGTTCTCCTCGACAATCCGTTCCTTCAGCTTTAACTGACCTATTTTCTCACTTGTTAAGTCACTATCCGTCACAAATTGTGTTGAAAAAGCTAAATCGTCTTTCTCAAAGACTGTCTGTAAAGCCCAAATCCAGTCTTGAAAACTTGTCATAGTTTGCCTAATGGAGGCTGCTAAACGACCATTTTCAGGAGCAGGGAAGGTCTTTTTCTCCAAGCTTTCTTGACGACCTTTGCCAACCAGATACAGCTTTCTTTCTGCCCGCGTCATAGCAACATAGAGCAGACGCATCTGCTCAGAAATACTTGCCAAATGAATCTCACGCTCATTTTGCTCATAAGGAAGAGTATCGATAGACAAACGAACATGATTAGGCGCCAGCTCATCAGCAACGTCTACCACTACGTCCGCAACATACTTGATGCCGACGCCATTTTGACGACTGATAATCAAAGCAGAACTACTATCCTTACGATTGAAGACTTTATCCATATTAAGCAAAAAGACATATTTAAATTCCAAACCTTTGCTCTTATGAACTGTCATCAAGCGGACTGCATGCTTCGGAGCCGCAACGACGACACTCGCCAAATCATTGTGAGTTTCTAAGATCTTATCAATCATCCCAATAAAACGCGACAAGCCCTTAAAACTCATCTTTTCGTAGTCATTTGCTCGCAAAGTAAGAGCGTAGAGATTCGCTTGACGCCCTGCTCCATTTGGTAGGGCTCCTACATAGTCATAATAAAAGCGGTCTTGATAAATTTTCCAAAGCAAATCATAGAGCGAATTTATTTTTGCAAACTCTCGCCAATCCAGCAATATTTCTTGAAACTGCTGGATTTTCTTTAAAAGAGGAGGTGTGATGAGTTCGGGATGTTGACCGTTCCCACTCAGAGAATTTTTCAATTTCTCATAGAGATTTTCCTGATGAGTAACATAAGTAGCTTCTGTCACCTTTTTTTGCAAGGCCAAACGAGCCAATTCATCCTCAGTAAAGGTGAACATTGGTGACTTTAAGAGCGCCACTAAAGCATAATCATTGAACGGATTGTTAATCGTACGCAGGGTATCCAACATCACCATAACTTCTACAGATTGCAAATAATTATCCTCGCCACCGTCTGAAACGACTGGGATACCGTATTTGGCAAACTCAGATAAAATCACATCGTTGCGCGTCCGCGAAGCCGTTAGCAATGTCATATCTTCAAATGGGACATTTTCCTCATTGTGCAGACGGATAATTTCCTTAATGACCAGCGCTACTTCTCCTGCAGAAACAGAAGAAACATCCTTGTCATTCTCCTCATTATCCGTCTCAAGCGTTCCGTCATAAATGAGAAATTCCGTCTGATATTGTGGATTTGGTGCTTTTTTAGCAGGATTTCCAGCTACCAGATAATGCGTTTCATTATAATCAATTTCTCCCACTTCCTCATCCATGAGACGTTTGAAAACATCATTCGTGGCTTCCAAGACTTCCACATGACTGCGGAAATTTTCCTTCAAAACAATCAATTTCCCTTGCTGGCTATCGTCTTGATAGGTTTTAAATTTCTCATTAAAAATCTGCGGATCAGCCTGACGAAAACGATAAATAGACTGCTTAATATCCCCCACCATAAAGCGATTACCCCCATTTGATAACAGTTCTAGCATCCGCTCTTGCGTGTGGTTGGTATCTTGATACTCATCCACCATGACTTCATGGTATTTTGTCCGATAAAAGTGGCGCACATCAGGAAATTCTTCTAAAATCTGAATGGCAAAATGACTGATATCTGCAAATTCAAACGCATTTTCTTCTTTTTTCCGTTGTAGATAGCTTGTCACAAACGATTTCATAAATTGCTGCAATACAAGCAAGATTTCCTTGGCTTCCTCATGATAGGTCACTTGAAATTCAAAGCGATAAAATTGATCTGCCAAATCTCGTAAAACTTGAATTTTTTCTTTGCGTTTTTCGTTATAGGCGTTAATAATTTCTTTTAATTCTTCTTTTCGTCCGCTGTTCGTCAAGGCTTTTCCATTGCTGGCACGCGATATTTCTACAATGTTATTGAGCGTTGTGAGATAGGCTTCCTCAGAGGAATGCCCTTGTAAACTTGCCAGACAATCAAGCACACGCTGCACATTTTCAAGGTATTTTGCTTTGGGAAATTCCTTGGCTTCATTCGCCAAATGATACTGGAAAAATTCTTCTAGGTCAAAAAGGGCTTCTTTTGTTTGTGCTAAAAGTTGCGCTTTTTCTTCTTGGAAATCCGCATGAGCGTAAGCTTTCAAGAAATCTTGTTCTAAGTATTCGATTGGGCTACTGGTGGATTGCAAAAAAGCATAAATCTTATAAATCTGCTCTCGAAAACCAAGTAAATCTTTTCTTTGACCGGTAAAGTTTTTGACTAATTTTTTAAATAAAATAGCCTGATCAGATTGATAGAATTCTTCAAAAACTTGCTCAAAAACTTCGTTTTGTAGCAATAACTGCTCACTCGCATTTTGCAAAATGCGAAAATTTGGCGCCAATTCTAGGAGATAACCATATTTATTGAGGACCTTTTGGGTAAAAGAGTCCATTGTTCCAATGTCGGCATTCGGAATATCGGCTAATTGCTGCGCCAAGTGCTGTTTGAGCTCCTCATCATCTGTTGCCTTCAAGACCTTGGATAACTCTTTCTCCAAGCGCTCTTTTAATTCACTGGCTGCTTTAACGGTAAAAGTCGAAATGAAGAGCTGGTCAATGCGAACTCCCCGCAGAATTTGGTCAATAATCCGCTGCACCATAACAAAGGTTTTTCCTGAGCCTGCAGAAGCAGATACAAGGATATTTTGACCGGAGGAGTAAATGGCTTCGATTTGCTCTGGTGTACGTTTTTGAGCTTTGTCAGACTGTGCTTCTTGATCCTGCAAAGCATAGATTTCTTCCTGACTCAAAAATGGAATCTGTCTCATTTTTCTAACTCCTCCTTCATCTTTTCTATCCATGCTTGACGCTTCTTTTCACCTGTCGGGTGGCTATCTAACTTAACCAAATGGCGGGTGCTAGAGAGGTGAAAGTTAGCTTCAAATCCCGTAATGGACTTGTACTGCTCCACAAAAGGTGCAATACTTCTGCCATTTTCCGTATAAGGATTGATGTAAAAATGCCCTGCCAAGATCTGCTCAGCAGCACGGCGATACAAGAGTGCATTATAAGCCAACAATGTCTCCAACTCCTCTTGACTCAACAGATTCACTTTCTTTTTATCGTACAAAGCATTCAGCTGACGAGCCTGCTCAGACAAGAACAGACCTTTATATTCTAGGTTCTTCATTGCTTCTTTGACAGCGTCGCCTTGCGATTTCGTCTTGGCTAAAGGCACAAGTGGATTGGTCATCTGCAAATACATGGCGCCAAAAGCATGCTCTTCTTCATTCATCCACGACTCTTGTTTCAAAGCTGCTAGATAGGTAGGTAATTGAGAATTTAAGCCATTGAAAAATTTCTGAAAATCAAAATTCGTATCGCTTGATTTATAGTCAACAACGCCTAGACTGCCATCTATCCTCAAACGGTCAATCCGGTCAACTTTCCCTCGAATTTGAAGGTTGCGTCCGTCTGACAAGATTAGAACATTTGTTTCTTCTTGACCGAAAACAGCTTCTTCTTGAATGGTTTCTACTAAATCATTTCTTTCTAGAACACGCCCTGTCGCACGCGCTGTGTCCAGCAAGACTTCGTGAGCAAACAAGGCTTCTGCATTTTCCGTATAAAGAGTTTTAAATTCTGCCTCCTGACTGGTTTCTTGAATGGCTTTTTCTAGGCGATTATCAAATGGCTCACTAGACTGCTCTTGCATGACTTTTTCAAACACACGATGCAGAAAATTTCCATGGCTGCGCGCATCTGGGTGAATCGTCATTTCTTCCTGCAAAGCCAAGACATACTTCAAAAAATAAGCATATTGATTGCGGTAGAATTCTGTCAAAGCTGAAGTCGACAGTAGAAATGCCTGATGAGGCGGATAAAGAGCTTGCAATGTCTGCGTTGACAAGGTTTCTGTTTCAAGGCTTGACGTTACATTAGGAATCGAAATACCTTCGCTTTCCAATTTTTTGCGCAGAACCCGCACAGCTACTGACCAAAAAGTCTGCTCTTTCTCCGTCAAAGAACGCTCCCGATCAATATCCCCTTGATTCAACTCAATAACCCTTGCCAGCAGAGCTCGATAAGTTCCAATATCATCACTCGTTGCCTGCAAACGCTTCACTTCAATCGGCAGCCCAATTGGTTGTTCATGCAATTCTAACAAATATGGAGAAATGTTGTTCTCTATTTCATTGACAATCTGAGGGGTGGAGAGGACAAGCCTCTCTGTTGCAGCATTCAAAAGCGACAAGGCAACAAAACGATTTTTCTGGAGATTTTCCTGAGCAGCAATCAGCAATTCCGAATGCGCATCAGTCGCTTCATTTAATCGTAGTCGGTCTTCGTCTGACAAAAGGCTCTTATTTTGGGAATTTTTTGGAAAATAGTCTTGGGTCAAACCAACAGCATAGACAAAAGGACTTGACAAGGGCTCAATCAAATCATAAGATTGAACGGTCACAACGTCCACCGTTGCTGGAATAGTTCGATAGTTGGATAACAGCATTCCTGACTGCACTAGAGTCAGAAAATCATCTAGCTTGACCTTGCTGGCTGAAAAGACACTGGCAAATTGTTCCAAAACATGACAAAAAGCTTTCCAAACTTCTTCTTGCCGTTCTTGATCTTGCGGATTCGTAGAATCTACCAAACCAGCAAAATTCTGAGAAAAAGCAATTGTTGTTAAAAATTGATGAAATTTTTGAAGCAAACCTGTCGCTGTTTGACTGCGAGATTTTAAAAACTCCAAAAGCGGAGTGACTATTTTTTTTCTTAATTGATTGATGTGAATCAGGTCAAATTTTTGATGCTGATTATGAGTAAAATCTTTAGAAAATTTACTAATCCCTTTTACATCTGCAAAGCGAATATATTGCTCAAATAAGTCTAGTTCTTCTTGCTTTAAATGACCATAAAGACCTGTTTTTACAAGATTAAGCAAATCTTCTGTCCGAAAATTATAGCGTTTTAAACGCACTAACGCTTCAATAAACTGCACCAAAGGGTGATGTGCCATGGACTCGCTTCGCCCCAAATAAAAAGGAATCTGATACTGATCAAAAATCGTCTTTAACTGCAAACGATAGGCTTCCACATCTCCCAAAAGTAAGCGAATATCTTTGTAGCGAGCACCATCATGAACTCGCTGGCGAATGCTTTTCGCCACATATTCCAGTTCTTCTTTTTGATTGACAGTCGACCAAATCTGTACATGCGAGCGGTCTTGCTCCGTCAATTCCAACTCAACATCTGAGAAATCATAACGGCTTTCTAGCAGTTTTGAAATGTTCCCAAAAGCATCATCTGGCTGCGTTGCAGGTCTATATTCAGGTTTCACTTCATACTCATTTGCCAAATGGCGCAAGAAATCCACGCTAGCCTGATAGAGATTGCCCTCTCGAAAAGTTGCACGGTATGCCTTCTCACTGGCATAAACACCAATAATGATTTCCACACCCTTGCTATGCAAAAGCTCGATCAAATAAGCTTCTTCAGCTGAAAAACGTGTAAAACCGTCAATGACCAAAGCCAATCCTTGCAATTCTTTATCTACATCACCTGCTGTAATATGATTAGCAAAGACCATAATATTTGACTCAGAAATAAATTCACTCTGATTTAGCTGATGCGTCACTAGCTGTAAAATCTTGATCAAATCTGCTTTTTTCTCATCCTCATCTAGATAGTCTAAATCCGCAAAGGTCATTTGAGCAGCTTGCAATTCATGAAAAAGCTCAACCAATTGCTGAATAAACTGCACATCCGTCCGAATGCCTCCGTACACCTGCAAATCATGCTCTTCCATTTCAGATAATACCTTATAAAAGAGCATTCCCAAACCAATATCGTCTAATGGTCTGCCTTGCTGCACATCATTGAGGACAAAATAACGCGCCATCTGCGCAAAACGTGTCACTGTAATAGCAAACGAAGCGTGGTTTTCTAAAAGACTCAAAACAGCCCTCTCTTTTTCAAATGAAAGAGAGTTGGGGGCAATATAAAACACGCGCTTGCCTGCTTGTGCCAAGCGCTCTGCTTCTTTCACCAAAATCTTCGTTAAGGGATTGCGAATATCAGTATAAAGTAATTTCATGAGCATCCTTTTTGTCAAAATATAGTCTTATTATATCATTTTTAAAGTTTTTCAACAGAGATTGACTGCATACCTTATCAAGAAAAAATCCCCACAAGAATACTTGTGGAGAACAATTTTTAATGATAAGCTAAAGCTTTTTTGAAGCTCTTCCAAATGCCAATATCATCCGTCTGCAAAATCAAACTGGAGTAAATCCGACCGATATAAACTGTCATTCCTAAGGTAAAGACAAAGGAAATGGTAAATGAAATCCAAGCTTCTAGCCCATTTGCATAACCGTTAATCGCACGGAAGGGCATAAAGAAGGTCGAAATAAACGGAATATAAGAACCAACCTTCAACAAGATCGTGTCACCAGCATTTCCAAGAGCCGTCACTCCAAAAAATCCAAGGAGAATCAGCATCACAACAGGCTGAACAGCTTTCCCAACGTCTTCAATTCTCGTCACCATTGATCCTAAAAAGGCAGATAAGACCACAAACATAAAGACACTCAAGGTGATGAAAGCAATAGTATTAAAGGAAATTGCTTCTCCCAAATGCTTCATCAGATTTGGATTGGCATCTAAGAATTCTTTTACAAAAGAAATCTGGTCTGAAAAAGCAAGCAACAGCACTGCACCGATTACATAAATGCTGACATGGGTCAAGATAACTGCAAAAATCCCTGCCATTCGACCATAGAAATATTCAGAAGCCTTGATACTGGAGAAAATAACCTCCATAATCTTGGTTCCTTTTTCGCTTGCAATTTCTTGAGCAGTTGAGCTTGTGTAAACAAGGAGAATCATATAAAGTACAAGACCAATTGCTGTTGCGACAATCGTTTGAGTTGCCTTCTTCGCTTCTTTCTTCTCATCAATTTCTTCTTTGAAATCAATAGCTCTTGAAAGTAGCTTCACTTGATTAGCTGATAAATTAGCTTGGCTAATATTTGCAACCTGTTGCAATTGTAGTAATTTCTGTGAAATTGCTGCCTTTGTAGTGCTATTCATCCCTGTATCAGCAACATAGGTTGCTTTAATTTGACCGCTTGCTTCTGATAGCAGCAAATACCCCTCGACATCACCGTCTTTTATAGCTTTCTTGGCTGCTGCTTCATCTTTATAATCGAAGTCCAGATTCTTGCTATCTTTTAAAACTTCCTTGATTTGTGCATTGTCTGTTACAACTGCAATACGGCTAGAATTGCTACTTGACATGGAAGAAAGATACCCAACTCCAAAACTAAGACCAATAAAGATGAAAGGAGAAAGAACCATGAAGACAAAACTCCATGACTTGACATGACGAAGATAAGTCTCTTTGATCACAATTAACGTCTGTTTCATACTTCCACCCCTGATTCTAACTTAAAGATTTCATCAATTGTTGGAGCTTGTTGGTCAAAAGTTGCAATATATTGTCCTTTAGTCAGCAAGTCAAACAAGTCCTTCCCAGCTGTTTCGTCATCTAATATCAATCGCCATGTTCCTTGATTGGTCAGACTGGCTCTGCTTACGTGAGGAAGCGCCTCTAATTCAGCTTGAGAAAGCGGACTAGATACAAAGAGTCGTGTTTTCCCATAGCGATTACGAACTTCTTGTACACTACCATCCAAAATGACTTTACCATCACGAAGCATGATGATCTTATCACATAATTCTTCCACATTTGTCATGACATGATCAGAAAAGATAATGGTCGCTCCGCGCTCTTTTTCTTCAATAATAACTTGCTTTAAAATCTCCGTATTAACTGGGTCAAGACCGCTGAAAGGCTCGTCTAAGATAATCAAATTTGGCTCATGTAAAAGTGTAATAATCAGCTGCACTTTCTGCTGATTTCCTTTTGACAAGCTCTTGATTTTATCAGTCAATTTTCCTTTAACTTGCAATCGTTCCATCCACTGAGGCAATTTTTCTCTCACAACTGCACTTGAGACACCTTTTAAATTCGCCAAATAACGCACCTGCTCATAGACAGTCAACTTAGGCATCAAACTTCGTTCTTCTGGTAAATAGCCAATTTCCCGATAAGTATCTTGAGAAATAGCTTTGCCCTCAAAAGAAATCCTACCGCTGTATTCTAAAAAACGCAGAATGCTGTGGAAAATCGTTGTTTTCCCAGCACCGTTTTTCCCAATCAGACCAAGGATTTGTCCTGATTCAGCTTTGAAATCAACACCAAATAGAACTTGTTTTTGCCCAAAACTTTTTTCTAAATTTTGAATTTCAAGCATCCTAAACCTCCTAAAATTCTAAGCTCACTATATGTATATATACAATCTCTATATTTAATAGTATAATCTTTTGAAAGCGTATTTTCAAGTTTTTGTGTAAAATTTTCTTATTTTTTTACAACAAAAAGAGAGTCATCAATAGCTGCCATTTATAGATTGACTGTCTCTCACTCTCTTACCTTGATTCTATTTGCGCTTTACTAAGCCTTAAAAGCATCCACTAATACTTGAAATTCTTCATTGGAAAGTGTAATCCCTTTCCCCATTTTTGTATGGTCAGGGCTCCAACTACGAATATCGTATTTGGCTGGCGCACCATTGAAGCTCACACGATTCAGCTCTTTCGTCCAGCCTTTATCATTTTCTGATAACACCAATAACTTTTCTTCTATCTCAAATTTGAATTCTGACATTTTTGTCTCCTTTTTCTTCTTTCTTGATTTATTCGTAAAAAATTTACTTTTTTAGCGAGTTTGTTATATAATATATTGTAACAAGTTATGGAGAATTTAGCTATGAAAAAATTTCTCGAAATGATTTTAGAGCGAGCAAGTGAATTTATCAATTACAAAAAGGATACACAAGAGATAGAGGAAGACAACGCCAATATTTTGCAGACGATTGAAACAGCTTTGCAAAAAAAATCAGGTGTGCATGTCATTTTTTCAGATAAAAGTTTTACGGGTGATATTGTCAAATATGACAAAGAGCGCCAGCAATTGATTGTCAAAAACTTCCAGAAAAGTATGTCAACGATTATTCGTATTTCAGATATTAAGCGGATTCGTCTGGTTCCCAACACTATCAGAGAAGCGCAAAAAAGAAATTCCAACCTCAGCTAGGAGATTGGAATTTTTTTATTCAAATAAGCTGTAATAATCCGCAATCGTCATTTTCGCTTTCTCTTCTTGATGTAAGTCTTGGATAATTTGTCCGTCTTTCATGACAATCAAGCGATTTCCGTATTTAAGAGCATCCTCCATATGGTGAGTAATCATAAGAGCAGTTAGTTGGTCACGATTCACAAATTCATCTGTCAGACTCATCAATGCCACACTTGTTTTAGGGTCAAGCGCTGCTGTATGTTCATCCAAAAGCAACAGCTCAGGGCGTTTGAGAGTCGCCATTAAAAGACTCAAAGCCTGTCTTTGCCCACCCGAGAGAAATTCAATCGGCGTATCTAAATGTTTTTCTAAACCATTGCCGATTTTGTCTATCGTCTCCTGAAATTCTTTGCGATAATGGCTCAGACGGCGTGGCACTAGACGGCGTTTTTCACCACGAAATTTAGCAATCAATAGGTTTTCTGCCACCGTCATGCGCGGAGCCGTTCCCATCTTTGGGTCTTGAAAGACGCGTGACAGATACTTAGCCCGTTTTTCTGGTGAATAACTGGTCACATTTTCACCTAGAATATAAATGCTGCCACTCGTCAATGGTAATGTTCCTGCAATGACATTGAAAAGCGTGGATTTCCCTGCCCCATTTCCGCCTAAAATCGTAATGAAGTCATGCTCAAAAATATCCAGTGAAACATCATTTAAAATAACTTTTTCTTCCTCAATACCTATGTTGACAATTTTTGTCGCGTTTTTTAATTCTACAATTGCTGTCATTTGCTTAACTTGACTCCTTTAAAGAATTTATTTTTGAAAGTCGGAATCATGAGACAAATTGCCAAGATAACCGCACTATAAAGGCGAAGATAGCTGGTATTAAAGCCAAGCGCAATCACGCCCCAAATCAGGAATTGATAGAAAATAGAACCGACAACAATCGTCAATAGGCGTTCTGCCAATGTCAGGCTGGTAAAAAGCACCTCTCCGATAATGAGACTAGCAAGCCCCACAACAATGACACCAATTCCACGCGATACATCCGCATAACCTTCTTGCTGGGCAATAAGGGCGCCAGCTAAGGCAATGACACCATTAGACAGCACCAGACCCATTAACTCCATTCGTCCTGTGTGAATGCCAAAACTACTTGCCATATCCGGATTATCTCCTGTGGCAATATAAGCTTGACCCAATTTTGTATCTAAGAAAAAGAGCAATGCTGCAATTACCAAGCTAACAAAAATCAATCCTGTCAGAAGATTGTTTAATTCGCCAGAAAACGGTAGAAAGTCCTGAATTTGCTTCGTTCCAAGAAGTCCAAGATTAGCCCGCCCCATTAACATAAGCATAATAGAATGGCAGGAAGTCATGACCAAAATCCCCGAAAGGAGAGTAGGAATTTTCCCCTTAGTATAGAGAAGCCCTGTTACCATGCCTGCCAGACAGCCAGCTAGAATGGCAGCAGCAGTTGCTAGAAAAGGATTGATTCCCTTACTAATCAGCGTAACTGCTACTGCTCCGCCCAATGGAAAAGAGCCCTCTGTTGTCATATCAGGGAAGTTTAAAATGCGGAAAGTCATAAAAATCCCCAAGCCTAAAATAGCCCAAACAAGTCCTTGTGAGACAATTGAAAGTATCATACTGTTGTCCTAACTTTTAAAATATCGTTTCTTATAATCGGATTACTCAATGACTTGTCCTGCTTTTTTCAGAACATCATCTGGAATTGTTATTCCTAACTGAGCAACCACTTTTTTGTTCACAACTGATTTGCCAGTAGCAAAGATTTCAACAGCTGTGTCTGCTGGTTTAGCGCCCTTCAAAATTTTCGCCGTCATTTTTCCAGTCGCCACTCCAAGATCTTTTTGATCGACAACCACTGAACCCAGACCACCTTCTTCTACCATAGCGGTCGCACTTGGATAGATAGGTTTTTTAGCCGTTTGATTGCTGGAAACGACTGTTGAAAAAGCCGAAGCAATGGTGTTGTCAATTGGAATCCAAATGGCATCTACCTTTCCTGTCATCACATTCATGGTTGAAGCAATCTCATTGGTAGAAGGTACAGAATAAGGAAGCACTTTATAGCCTGCTTTTTCAGCCAAAGCTGTAAATTCTTCTACCTGCGTTTTTGAATTGTCTTCACTGCTTGAATAAAGGACGCCGATTGTTTTCACATTCGGTGTTAATTGTTTGATGAGCTCCAATTGCTGTTGAGCTGGGTTGTGGTCAGACACACCTGTAATGTTGCCTCCCGGCTTTTTCAAATCCTTTACTAAATTCGCCCCAACTGGATCGGTCACTGCTCCCATGACGATTGGCTTGTCTTTCGTTGCACTAGCCAAACCTTGAGCAGCAGGCGTTGCGATTCCAATCAGCACGTCATTGCCATTGGCAACTAATTGCTTGCTCATCGTTGCCACTTTACTTTGGTCACCTTCTGCATTCATAAAGTCAATTTTGATCTTCTTGCCTTTATAACCTTCTTGCGCCAATCCTTCTTGAATCCCTTTATAAATCAAATCAAGTGACAGATGACTGACATATTGCAGCACACCAACTTTTACTGTTTTGGTTGTATTGTTTGTCTTCGGTGCTTTCTCGCCATTTACACTAGAATAAATAATGCCTCCGACAACTAATACCACTAAAAGAGCAATCATTCCCATTAACCGTTTGTTTTTCATATCTGTTATCCATTTCATATTTTTCTATTTTTTATTCGAGTAAAAGCCAGAGTCGCCATCGTTTAAACATATTTTTCCTCCATTTAAGGGAAATGAAACAATAAAAGAAAAACCCACACACAGTTCATCTTGTGTGAGGGCGTAAATCGCGGTGCCACCTCAATTATGGGAAAAATAATAGACTTCTCCCACATCTCTATCTTGTCTAACAACAAGTTGCACTGTAAGGTGTGCTCACCGAATTTTTATCGTTTCAAATTCAACTTCTATCCATTAGCCCAATTTCATAAAACGCTGCTACTTGTTTTCACCAACCACAAGCTCTCTGCCAACAACTATTTTATTACTTTTCTAATTTGATATTATTTTAGATGTTTCTGAAACAAAAGTCAAGTATTTTGTCAAACTTTTCTGACAATAATTTTCCAACCTTTTCTTGCTATTTTTTGTTATAATTTTCTTTAGTATCATTCAAGGAGAGAAAAACATGTCCTTTGACGGATTTTTTTTACACCACATGACAGAGGAATTGCGGCAAGAGTTGCTATATGGTCGTATTCAAAAAATCAACCAACCTTTTGAGCAGGAATTAGTGCTGCAAATCCGCAGCAATCGGCAAAATCACAAATTACTCTTATCCGCTCACCCTGTTTTTAGTCGCATTCAACTAACCCGTACCGCCTTTGAAAATCCAGCAGTGCCCACCACATTTATCATGGTTATGCGAAAATATCTACAAGGCGCTACAATTGAAAACATTTCACAAATCGAGAATGATCGAATTTTAGAAATTTCTGTCTCCAATAAAAATGAAATTGGAGATAACGTGGCAGCAACTCTTATCATCGAAATCATGGGCAAGCACAGCAATATCATCCTAATGGATAAGGCAAGCGGCAATATTATTGAAGCTATTAAACATGTCGGCTTTTCTCAAAATAGTTACCGTACGATTCTGCCTGGTTCAAGCTATGTCACTCCACCTCAAACAGATAATCGCAATCCGTTTACGATTTCTGATGAAAAATTATTTGAAATTTTGCATACAGAGGATTTGTCGGCCCGTTCTTTACAAAACTTATTTCAAGGATTGGGGCGCGATACAGCAGCCGAACTCAGCCAGCGCTTAACAAGTGATAAGTTAAAAATCTTCCGCGCCTTCTTCGCTAGCTTCACTCAGGGTACCCTGACTAGCAAGTCATTTACCCCCATTCTCTTTGAGGATAGTCAAAAAGAATTTCCTAGTTTATCACAATTGTTAGATGCTTTCTATCAAGACAAGGCGGAACGCGACCGTGTTAATCAGCAAGCCAGTGAACTGATTCATCGAGTGGAGAATGAATTAGAAAAAAATCGCAAGAAATTAAAAAAACAAGAGCAGGAATTAGTCGCGACTGAAAATGCGGAGGAATTTCGCCAAAAAGGAGAGCTCCTCACTACTTTTTTGCACCAAGTTCCAAACAATCAAGACCAAGTAGAACTGGACAATTACTACACAAGCGAGAAAATTACTATTGTGTTGGATAAAGCTTTGACCCCTAACCAAAATGCTCAGCGCTATTTTAAGAAATACCAAAAGCTGAAAGAAGCGGTCAAGCATTTAACGGGACTGATTGAAGAAACTAAAGAAACCATTCAATATTTGGAGAGTGTAGAAACAGCTTTGTCACAAGCTAATCTCACAGAAATTACAGAAATCCGAGAAGAATTGATTCAGACAGGCTTTATTCGTCGACGTCAGCGTGAAAAAATCCAAAAACGGAAAAAACCAGAGAAATATTTGTCTACTGATGGACAGACAGTTATTCTGGTTGGACGAAACAATCTGCAAAATGATGAGTTGACCTTTAAAATGGCGAAAAAAGAGGAACTCTGGTTTCATGCCAAGGATATTCCCGGCAGTCACGTGGTCATCACAGGCAATCTGCAACCAAGTGATGAGGTCAAGACAGATGCTGCGGAATTGGCGGCATACTTTTCTAAGGCGAGATTGTCCAATCTCGTTCAGGTGGATATGATTGAAGTCAAAAAACTTAACAAGCCAACAGGTGGTAAACCTGGTTTTGTAACCTACACGGGGCAAAAGACCCTACGCGTTACTCCTGATGAAGCCAAAATTAAATCCATGAAGATGTAAGGTGTCTACTAACTGGCACCTTTTTCTGACGACTCTTCGTACGTCCGAACCTCGGATGAAGCAAACTAATTCTCAGGCAGGCTGTCCGAACCTCGAACGAAGTGAACCACTTTTCTGGCAGGCTGTCCGACCCTAGGATGAAGTGAATCAGTTCTCAGGTAAACTATCTGACCCTCGGACGGAGTGAACCAGTTCTTAGGCAAACTATCTGACCCTCGGACGGAGTGAAGCACTTTTCTGACAATCTATCCGACCCTCAGACGGAGTGAACCAGTTCTTAGATAGGTCGTCGACGTGGGCGGCAGTTTAAACTAATTCCCATTCTCTCCGTCGACCGGGACGACAGACTAAAACAAGTCTTATTCTCTCCGTCGACCGGGGCGACAGACCTAAAAAAGGTTGGAAACTGAATTCCAACCTTTGTATTCTATTTCAGACTATTTAAGGTGTATGTAAGTCTCTTAAACCTACCCCGCCGCCTTTTATTCAGATTTCTCAATATCTTCTTTTAGCTCCGCCACATTCAATTTGGCAGCGAGAAAATCTTGGTCTTGAACCGGAAAACGCTGCTCCAATGCTGCAATCGTTCCGATTTCAACCTCTCCATTTTTCATGACAAAATCCATAACATGTCCGCCAAATTGGTGGTCATCAGATAGAAAATGAAGATGAAAACCAGCTACGCTGACACCGTGAAACAGCTCTGGCGTCCAAAAGCCAACGATTGTTCCCGAAATGTGTTCTACCTGGTACTCAGGCTGATGAGCTGCGATTTCTGCGAAGTTCTTTCCCGGAGAGGTTTTTGGAGCCATGCGCACATGCATGCTGCTAAATTCACCATGAATCTTAATTGAGTGAAAAAGATTTTCCCCGACATAGCTAGCTTCTATGCGCTTCTTCAACGCTTCATCAGTCAGCTCAACGTCCTGACGAAAACACGCTTCTGCTCGGTGAAAAGCCACTGCAGCATAAGGAACCGTCCTATCTGTTGAAACTTCTATCACTTCAGGACTTGCTCCTATCCCCTTGGCTTGATAGGCCTTGCCGTCAAGCACAATCAGCTCTCCGTCAATAGAGTCTAAAGTACCAATCCCTAAATCGCCATGTTGAAGCAATTCTTCAATCGTCATCGTCCCCTTGTAAAGCCCCGCCATCAAAGCCCCCAAAGTATTATAGTGAAATAATGTTACAAGCTTTTCCATTTCTCCTCCTAGGCAATTTTTACTATCTTTCCTTGAAAAAAGCAGGTCTCACATCCAGCCTTTTACTTTCTAATACTGAACTACACATCAACCGTACAAGAAAATGAGAAATTGAACTCTCTTGAAATAGTCTTGAGCCCTTCCCAGTTTCAATTTAATAAAACTCATCTGGTAAAATCGTTTCTCCTAGTGTACTGCTGTCCTTGTAATCCACTGGCACATCAATGATAACCGGTCCATTTTCCTTTAAGGCTTTTTGGAGCAACTGTGTTAATTCTGCTGGAGATGTTGCTCGGAATCCTTTCGCACCAAAACTCTCTGCATATTTAACAAAATCAACAGGCCCAAAGTCCACTCCAGATGAACGACCATATTTCATTTCTTCTTGAAATTCCACCATATTATAATGACCGTCGTTCCAAATAAGATGAACAATTGGCAATTGCAGGCGAACCGCTGTCTCTAGCTCTTGGGCCGAAAAGAGAAAACCACCATCTCCAGATACAGAAATAATTTTTGTATTGGGACGAACCAAGGCTGCCGAAATCGCCCAAGGCAATGCTACTCCTAACGTTTGCATCCCATTTGAAAAAAGCAGATGCCTTGGTTCATAGCTCTTGAAATAACGTGCCATCCAAATATAATGCGTACCCACATCGACAGTAACTGTCATATCGTCTGTCGTATTTTCCTGCAAGACTTCGACAATATCCAGCGGGTGTAGGCGACCTTTTTCAGCTTGGCTGCGGTCAAATTTCACATCACCGTCCATTTTATCTCGCAGCACTTGCAGATATTCCCGCGAGCCTTCTGGTAATTGATAGCCGTTAATCGCTGGCAGCAATAAATCCAAAGTATTTGCAATATCTCCGATCAGCTCCCGCTCCGGTTGGAAGTAAGTATCAATCTCTGCTGGCTCTACGTCAATCACAATGACGCGGGCAGAAATTTCAGCATTCCAGTTGCGTGCTTCATACTCAATCGGATCATAGCCGATAGCGATGACTAGGTCAGATTTTTTTAGAAGCATGTCACCCGGCTGATTGCGAAACAGTCCGACACGTCCAAAGAACGTAGCTTCTTCCAATTCACGAGACACAATCCCAGCCCCTTGGAATGTTTCCACAACAGGCAACTGTACTTGCTCCAATAACTGACGAATAGAAGCCGTCACTTTGGCACTTGAAGCGCCATTTCCTAAGAGAAGAACCGGTAACACAGCATTTTTAATCGCTTGCGCTAGATAGTTAATGTCTGCCACAGAACTAGAACCCAGCTGCGGATCCGTCAGCGGTTTAATTGCTTTCACTTGTACCTGACTATCCACCACATCCTGTGGAATGGAAATGAAACTTGCCCCCGGCATTCCTGACTTGGCATGACGATACGCATTGGCAATGATTTCTGACAGAGTATTGCCGTCTTGCACTTCGACTGAATACTTAGTAATCGGCTTAAATAGTGCAGCATTGTCCATAGACTGGTGAGCGCGTTTGAGAAGGTCAGAGCGTTTGACCTGACCAGCCAAAGCCAGCACTGGGTCGCCCTCTGCGGTCGCCGTAACCAAGCCCGTTGCTAAGTTTGAAGCACCTGGTCCACTCGTTGCAATCACGACACCCGGCTCTCCTGTAATCCGCCCAATTCCTTGCGCCATAAAAGCAGCATTTTGTTCATGACGAGCAACGATAAGTTGTGGGCCTTTGTCCTCTAAGGTATCAAATACACGGTCAATCTTTGCACCGGGAATTCCAAATACATAATCCACCTTGTGATTGATTAAACTATCCACAATCAAATCCGCACCAAATTTTTCAGTCATTTTCTTCATCCTTCCTGAATATCACGCTCATCATTATATCATAATTCCCATGCGTCTTATAGGATTGTGCTTGTTACTCTTTTTACAAACTATTGTACAATTCCTGCATCTCCACATCATCTGGAACCAAGTGAAGATAATGCTCTGCTTGGTGTTTTGCTTCTTCAAAATCTCCCATTTCACGAAGTAGATAAATATATTGCTCTAAAAATTCTGGATTTTCCTTTAAATCCGAGAGCAACAGTCGATATCGCTCCAAAGCTGCTGTTGTCTGTTCCAAAGCCTGATAGGCACGCGCAATATTCCACTTAGTCAGTACATTGTCTATGTCTTGCTCCTCAAATTTCAAAACTTCATCAAAACGCTCTTGCTCTAAGTAAAGATTAGACAAACGCAATGCAATTTCTTCCAAGTCTTCCGCATTATCTTTTGCTTTCAAAAGGTAATCTTCTGCCTTTCGCTCATCGTGCAACTCATAAGAAAGCTGCGAAGCTAGCAACAAAAGACGTGTATCAAATGGATTTTTCGACAAGCCCTGCTGCGTAAGGCGTAATGCTTCTTCTGTCTGATGTTCTGCATGAAGCGACAAAGCATAACCATACTCATAACCTTCAAATTCCGGCGAAATCGTATCAATTTGCTTAAAGTATAGATTAGCTTTTTGATATTCTTTCTGGTCATACAAAATAGTCGCTAATTCAAAGGCTACAGCATCATCGTATTCAATCTCTAAAGATTTTTCCAAAAACTCAATCGCCACTTCAAATTTTCCCAAACTTGCATAGGAAACACCAATCCGCTGATAAGTAGAAACACCCGTCTGCTCATAAATCATGCGATTGTCTAAGCTAGCGTATTCCTTAATGGCTTGATTGAAATTTCCCAATTCAAAATCTATTTCAGCCATGCCAAAAGTCACTAACGGTTCATCAGATAATTGCTTTGCCTCGGCTAATTTTTCCCTTGCAACATCTGGCAAGCCTTCCATTTGATAGAGATCAGCTTTGACCAAGAGTGCTGTCACATACCAGTCACTATCAGAAGTAATTTCTTCCAGATAAGCAAACGCTTCTTCCACTTGCCCGTCTTCACTAGCAATCTGCGCCAAACTGATGTAGGCTTCTGGATAATGAGGAGCTAATGTTTCATAAATTCGCTTCGCTTGAGGGAAAAAGCCGATACTTTCTAAGTAGTCGGCTAATTCAAGTAATTCTTCCTCTGTATCATTTGTTAGAGCTCTTTCAAAATATTTATTGGCATGCGCCAAATCCTGCTTTTGCAAAGAAGCGACCATTTTCTTACTGTTGTTCAATTTCTTCTCCTGTTTCATCTACCAATTCTTCTTCATACAAGCCGCTGACTTTCTTATACCAATTAAAAATAGCAGCAATCACAACTTTTGCAGACGCATAAACGGGAATTCCCAGTAAAACGCCCCAGATACCAAACATAGATCCCGCTGTCAAAAGGACAAAAAGAACATTGATTGGATGAATGTTCAATTGGCTACCGAGAATTAATGGCGACACAAACCGCCCTTCAATCGTTTGCTCTACAATAAAGACCACAATGACTTTCAAGAGCATAATTGGTCCAGCAATTAACCCCAGAACAAGAGCCGGCAGCATAGCTAGAAAACTTCCCAAATAAGGAATCAAATTTAAAATTCCTGCCGTCACCCCAAGTGTCACTGCATAGCGAAGCCCGATTACTTTAAAGAAAATGATGAACATTATCGCTACGATAATAGCTACAGTTACTTGCCCACGAACGTAATTGGCAAGCTGCGTATTGACATCTGTCAAAATTTGTCCGACTGGTTCACGAAACTTAGTTGGCATGAATTTTGTCAAATAAGATTTTAAGTTTTTTCCATCTCGCAAAAGATAAAAAAGGATAAAAGGCATGATGATAATGGCTACAATCACTTGCGAAGCCGTACTAATCAATGTGCTTACCCAATTCACTGCTTTCGATGAAAAATTACTTGCCCAAGTCGTCACTTGAACTGAAAAATTATTCACAATCTCTTCTAATTGAGGCTTGACATCATCAGAAATTCGATTTTCCAAAAAATCCTGAATTATTTTATTCAACTTTTGCAAATTAGCTGGTAAATTCTTGGCAAAGCTAACTATCTGATGCTGCAAACTTGGAATTGCCACAGCCAATCCCCAAATCAAGAGCAAAGCAATTAAGATAAAGACAATCGTAATCGCGACCAAACGATTGATCTTATGTTTCTCCATAAAATCTACAATTGGATTTAAGAGATAATACAAAAGCCCTGCTAAAATCACCGGCAGCATGATAACTCCGATAAATTCTAGAACAGGAATAAAAATAAAACTAATTTTGCTTAATACAAAAATATTCAACCCCAACAATAAGGTCACCAAAAAAACAGTGATTGCCTTATTGTCTAAAAACCACCGAAAAAACCATGATAGGCTGAAATCCTTCTTTTTGTGTTCCATACAGACATCCTTTTCTTTATTTATCTCATTGTAGCATTTTTCACTAAAAAATTCTTGAAGAAAGGGTAGTCCTTTATGAATTTCCTTCTTGCGCCCGAGTCAAACACAAAAAGCGGTCATCCATTCAATTCATGAACGGATTCCCACTTTTAGCTTTCTTTATCTGAGAAAAAAATTGTAAATCGCATTCGTTTGTCATCAACAGCTTCAAAGCGATAGCGCAAATGATGATTTTCCAAAATCTGTTGCACGATAAAGAGTCCCAGACCTGTTCCACCATCTTTGCGGTTACGACTGTAATCCGGACGATAAAATGGCTGAAATATTTGCTGGATTTGCTGTTCATCCAACACATGTTCTGCATCATTTTCAATGATTAACTGACTGTCTTTAATCATTAAAAGAATCTCTCCGCCGGCTAAGGTATAATGGAAAGCATTATCTAGTAAATTTTTAATAGCTTTCAGCAAATAAGTCTTGTTGCCATGCACTTGAAGCTCTTCTAACTGTACAGTAAATTGGTAGCCTTTCACATCAGCTAACATTTTATAGCTGCTCAAGTTTTCCTCCAAGAGCTGATTAAGTGAAAAGTCCTCTTCTTCAGCTTCTATTCGCATTTCAATCTTAGAAATTGCCAAGATAGACTGTACAAGTTTTGATTGCTCTTCCAAAATTTCACGACATTTATGCAGATATTTATCTTTATCTTTGAAGTCACCAACACCGTAAATCATACCATCCACAATTCCCATCATGCTGGTAATCGGCGTTTTCAGCTCATGAGAAGTCATCCGTAGAAATTCTGCTTTCTCACGTTCACTTTCAGCAACTTTCTCATTTTCCAATCGCAGCGCTTCAATACTTGTCAAAAGATTGTTATACAGACTGTTAATATCTTGAGCGAGAGTGGAAATTTCATCTCGCCCTTTGACAGGACAAGCCACATCTGGAGAAAGAGTTGCCATTTTTCGCGTGCTCTCTGAAATATCTGTAATGCGTTTGGTTGCAAATCGACTATAAAGAAAAGCCACTATACCCCCTAACGTTAACGAAAAGAATAAGATATAAGGATAAAGACTTAACAACACGTAAGTAGCATCCGATATTGGTTGGAGCGAATATTCCCCACGTAAGGTCAATGTGGTCCCTTCTGCCGTTCTTATCTTCTTGCTCATACTTTTAGTTTGATTATTCAAACTCATGTCAGAAGGTAAAATTGTTAATTGGAATTCTCCCTTTTCATTAGCTAAATCAATATGTGGATAAATAAGTTTTCCTTTCACATCTAATATACTAAACCAGACGCGTGTATTCTTTCGATTGTAGTCACTTAAAAGCTTTCCTATATCATCTGACGGTTTTCCTTGAACTTGCTGAGCAATCTGAAAGAACTCACTTTTAGCTTCTCGATGCTTGACTTGCTCATAATAAACAGGCATCACAAAATAGAGTGTTGTTAAAACCGTTGTCACGACAATAAAAATTATTGTTCCTGTCAAAAGAAAATGCTTTTTAGCAATTCTCACTCTTCTTCTCCTCCAAGTTGATAACCCATACCAGTAATGGTTTTAAGAGGTATTCCAGGAATTTTTTTCCTAATATTTTTTACATGGTTATCCAAAACACGACTATCCAGTTCGCTATAACCCCAAATTGTATTCATCAATTGATCCCGAGTCACCAAATGATTTTTTCTTTTAGCTAAAGCTTGGATAATTTCATATTCTTTTTTAGTAGGAGACATTTTCTCTTCTTGCCAATAAACTGTACAATCGTCAATTGAAACACGTAAGTCTCCAACGACAATCTCTGATTCTGTCACAGTACTCCGGAAAATATTTTCAATGCGTTTCATCAAAATAAGTGGCGAAAATGGTTTGGTAACATAATCACTGATAAGGTGATTAAAGCTGACCAGCTGAGTATATTCATCATCTAGTGCAGTTAACATCATAACTGGTACCTGCGACGTCTTCCGGATTTCCTTCAACACATCCAGACCGCTCATAGAGGGCAACATAACGTCCAAAATGATGAGGTCAAACGATTTTTCCTCAAATTCACGTAAGGCTTCTGCCCCGTCAAAAACTGGTGTCACCTCATAATGATTTTCTTTCAAAAATTCACAAATCACTTGATTAATCGTAGTGTCATCTTCTACTACTAAAATCTTATGCATTTCTTACTCCTTAAAATATAGATATAAAATTAAATGACTGCTAATCAATGTAAAGATTACTTTTATTATACAACAAAATAGTGAACTTACAAAGATTGAACCGTGATGCAGGATAAAAACTTTCTTCCAAAAAACTAAACATTTTTCAGAAGTCAAACAGACAACCATAATTGTTAGCACAACCACCTGCAAATCTATTTTTATTGTATCAAAGTCATCTGTTCCCATCCTATCTCGAATCTATTTTTTATCTATTTTTTCATCATAAAACTGACAGCGGCTTTCATTTGTGAAAACCATTTCATCTATTTTTGTGTTATAATAAAAGTATCAAATATTTCGAGGTGAATAATGACACAAACAGTTTATTTTGGAACTTATACACGTCGTAGCTCAGAAGGGATTTACAAAGCTGATTTTGATACTAGCACAGGAGAACTGGCAAATTTAACACTTATTGCAAAAGAGCCAAATCCTACTTATTTAGCTTTTGACAAGCAACAGAACCTATATTCTGTCGGAACTGAACACGGTGAGGGAGGCATTGCAGCCTTTAATAAAGCGGGACAGTTACTCAATCACGTTGTGGCCGAAGGTGCTCCTCTATGCTATGTGAGTGTAGATGAAGCAAGAAGCCTTGTCTACGGGGCAAACTACCATAAAGGACAAGTATTAGTTTATAGACGACAAGAAAATGGTAGCCTTAAATTAGTTGATTCTGATGTTCATATCGGCTACGGTCCTCATGAAAACCAAGCTGCTGCTCATGTGCATTTTGCAGATTTAACACCCGATAAGTATCTGGTTACGTGTGATTTAGGAACTGATGAAGTTGTGACATATGAAATTAGTGATTATGGACGCCTAAATCGATTAGAGACTTATCATGCGACACCCGGCGCTGGCCCACGTCATATTGTGTTCCACCCTCACTACAAAATTGCTTATCTTATTTGTGAATTAAACTCTACTATTGAAGTTTTAATTTACGATGGTGACGGTCAGTTTGAACGCCTGCAAACCATCTCCACTTTACCAGAAGACTTTTCAGAATTTAATGGAACAGCTGCTATTCGCTTATCTGCTGACGGTCGCTTCCTTTATGGATCTAACCGTGGACACAATTCAATTGCAGTTTACAAAGTAGCAGGAGACGGAACGCTTGAACTTGTAGAATTCGTACCAACTAATGGAAAAAATCCACGTGATTTTAATATTACACCAGATCAACAGTATATTATCGCAGCTCATCAAGACTCAGACAATGCGACTGTCTTCAAACGTGACCCAGAAACAGGAAAATTAACAGAATTATCACATGACTTCTTTGTTCCAGAAGGTGTTTGTGTTGCTTTTACTCATTAATCGGCTCTTCTTAAGAGACTAATCCCAATCGCCTATGGTTGGGATTTTTTGTTGTCTTATATGTCATCTTCCCAGATTCTATTCGTTTGCAAGTAATTGCATTAAGGAGCACGACTGTCTACTTTAGTCTCCAATTTTACACCGAACATCATGATACTGACGAAAAGAACATAATAAAAAGAGGCAAGGGAATAAAACCTTGTCTCTTTATTGTTTTAGTTTAAAATCGGATATTTTCTCGTGTTTTTTCATACGATGTAACAAAACGATTGGTTACACCGGGTTCTACTACATCCAATGCTTGCGAGATCTCCTCAAACGATGCTTGATAATCAAAGTCATTTTCAAAAATCTCTAGTGCACGGTTGAAAGCAGTTTGAACTCCCTCATCAAATGAACGGTAGCGATTTGAATATTGTAACAATTGCTCTGTCAAAGTAGCATTTTCAACAATCCGATAAGTCTCATTTTCCAGTTCATTCATATCATTTGTCAAAATCTCTAGCATACGGTTTACTGATTCGATATTGACACGATATTGTTCCAATTCTGCTACTAAAGCTTCTGTGTTATCACTTGCAGTAAAGAAAGTGGTCAGGAAGCTCCGTGGAATACCCGGCAAATTGCGTTTTTCCATATAACGCTTAATCGTGTGCAATTTGTTTATATAAATAGTAACTTTTTGTCGAGCATTGGCATCATCTTTTTCAATTTTAGCCAATTTTTCACTCAGTACTAATTGTTCATCTTCAATTTCTTTGACTCGTTTTTGAATGGTTTCAAGGTTTTCTTGAAGAACAGAATAAGCCTGTTTTCTTTCTGAAGAATCTTCAATTGCTTCTAAAACAACATCATCCAAGCTAGAAAGTTCACTTTGAAGTCGGCGAACATGATTTGTATCGCTTTCTGTCAAGAGATACAATTTTGAAAGGCGAGCAATCTCTGTCAAAAGATTTTGATTGTTTTCTTTTGTATGACCTAAATAACCTGGTAAACTATTGACTAATTTGATAACTACTTTATGTGACTTGATTTCACGGTTGAACATGTCATATAAAGCATCCATTTCTTCTTGGATTTGCGTATTTTCATATTGCGCATTATCCAATTCCAAACTAGCAATGTTTTCACTGTTGCGTTTCAAACTAGTATGCATCTGTTGGAAGCGAGATTCAATATCAGTTTCAATAAAATGATAACCAGATTCTAGCAATTTGCGATGACCAGATTCCAAATCTTCTAACTGTTCTGGTAACTTTTGATCTAATTCTGATACAAGATCTGGGATTTTTTCAACAATATGTGTCAAAGCAAGGATGTGATCCTCTGTTTTATCCAAAATTTCCGCTGCTTCAACAGGGTCTCCTGATGAATTCAAGGTCACAAATTGAGAGAATTCAGATTGAATTTTTTCTAATTGCTTTTCAATCTCAGGAAGCGCTGATCCATAACTTTCTGTATCATTTGCCACAGACACTTGCAACTTTTCAAATAAATCCAAAGCATGCAAGACACGACCGCTATTTTTAGACTCTTGCTTTTCTAATTCAGCAAGTGCATTGCGAATAGCAGTAATATCTTCTTCAATCAAGTCAATTTGGCTCTCAATTTTATCAATACCATGCTTTGCTTTTAGAAACCGAAACGAATTATTGTAACTTTCCGTTTCAAAAAGGTTGTTTTCAATGTCTGCAAAGGAATTCAGAGAAAGATCAACCCATTTTTGATTCCATTCACGAAAAGCCACTTGACTTTGTCCAATCAAATGCATGTTTTTAACCGCTTCGACTTCATCATTCACAGGAAGATTATAAAGCTCTTCTTTACGATCTTCTAACTTAGCAAGTAAAGCATCATTTCTTTTTCTTAATAAGACAGCAGTTATGTAAGCAACAATCAAGAGAACTGCTATCACTATGATTAGTATGATTAGTCCATTAGACATGTAAAACTCCTTCAAAATATTACTTGAAAATAATCATGATTATTATATCATAATTTTCTTGGTAAATGTGAATTTTTTCAGATTTTTTTAAACGTCCAATGTACTGTATACGGCGTTCTCTTCGATAAATTCACGACGAGGTTCTACACGGTCCCCCATTAGCATATCAAAAATCTTGTCCGCTTCTGCTGCATCATCGACTGAGACACGCGCCATTAAGCGATGTTCTGGGTTCATCGTTGTTTCCCAAAGTTGGTGGTCGTCCATTTCTCCCAAGCCTTTGTAACGTTGAATACTTGGTTTAGAACGCCCTTCAGAATAACGCTCCAATGCCAACTGTAGCTCTTCTTCTTGATTGGCTCCGGGCTGGATGTATTCTTTCACTTCACTGCCGACTTTCACACCATAAATAGGCGGTTGAGCAATATAGACATACCCCGCTTCTAAAACAGGCTTCATATAACGATAAATCAATGTCAAAAGAAGGGTTCGGATATGCGCACCATCAACATCGGCATCGGTCATAATGACTAATTTTTGATAACGAGCCTTTCTCACATCAAAATCTGCTCCAAAACCTGTTCCCATTGCGGTAAAGAGACTACGAATTTCTTCATTGGCTAAAATTTTATCCATGCTGGCTTTTTCAACATTTAAAATCTTACCGCGAATTGGCAAAATAGCCTGAAACTCCCGATTTCGACCAGATTTCGCTGAACCACCTGCTGAATCTCCTTCCACGATAAACAATTCTGTTTCATGCGGATCATTAGAAGAGCAATCTGCCAATTTACCAGGTAGATTTGAAATTTCAAGACCTGATTTCTTGCGGGTCACTTCACGTGCACGTTTAGCTGCAATCCGAGCCTTGGACGCCAAAATTCCCTTTTCAACGATTTTCTTAG
The DNA here is from genome assembly GCF_001813805.1 of Streptococcus sp. HMSC066F10. Taxonomy (NCBI): domain Bacteria; kingdom Bacillati; phylum Bacillota; class Bacilli; order Lactobacillales; family Streptococcaceae; genus Streptococcus; species Streptococcus sp. HMSC066F10. Next base: position 103,778 of record NZ_KV813989.1, on the reverse strand, counting down.
CAACCGCAGGATTTTCCAAAAGGAAATCTGAGAAAGCTTCGCTAAAGAGACGATTAGTAATTTTAACAACTTCACTATTTCCAAGCTTCGTCTTTGTTTGTCCTTCAAACTGTGGGTTAGGATGTTTTACAGAGATAACAGCTGTTAATCCTTCACGGACATCTTCACCAGTCAGGTTGTCTTCATTTTCTTTCAAAAGTTTATTTTTCTTGGCATAGTCATTGATGACACGTGTGAGCGCTGTACGAAAACCTTGTTCATGCGTCCCGCCTTCATGAGTATGGATGTTGTTAGCAAAACTCATGACAGTTTCGTGATAGCCTGTTGTATACTGCATAGCTACTTCAACAGTAATATCATCCATTTCTCCGTCTGTATAAATCGGATTTTCAAAGATAACATCTTTATTTTCATTGATATATTGGACGTAGCTGGCAATCCCACCTTCATAATGGTAATCTTTTGTTTGCTCCAAACCTTCCCGTTTATCGGTAATAGAAATTCGCAGACCACGATTCAAGAATGCTAGTTCTTGCACCCGTTTGTTTAATTTTTCAAAATCAAATTCAACCGTTTCTGTGAAGATTTCTGGGTCTGGTGTAAAATGAACAGTTGTTCCTGTGCGATCAGTCTCGCCGATAATCTCCAGATCCGCTACGACGTGCCCGCGACGGTATTCTTGAAAATGAATCTGACCGTTCTTGTAAACCCGAACATCAAGTTGAGTAGAAAGAGCATTAACCACAGAAGATCCAACACCATGCAATCCTCCAGATACCTTGTACCCGCCACCGCCGAATTTTCCTCCAGCATGAAGAATGGTAAAGACAGTTTCTACCGCAGGACGACCTGTTTTTTCTTGAATATCTACAGGGATTCCACGACCGTCATCAACAACGGTAATCGAATTGTCTTTCTCAATAAACACTTGAATATGTGTTGCAAAACCAGCTAATGCCTCATCAATTGAGTTATCTACAATTTCCCAAACAAGATGATGCAGTCCTTCTTTTGAAGTTGAGCCAATATACATCCCTGGACGCATTCGGACAGCTTCCAAACCTTCTAAAACCTGAATTTGACTGGCATCATAATCCTGTGCTTGCAGTTCTTTATTCTCTTCTGACATACGATTCCTTTTCTATATTTTTATAAATTTCTTGAGATTTTTCATATCATCAAAGAGATAAGTTGCAAAGCCAGCTGATTGACCCGCTTCTGTGTCAATTGAGCGATCTCCGATGACTAACCCATTCTCAATCTGATACTTATCTTTTAAATACAGCATTGACTCAGGATTTGGCTTTCTCTTAAAACCACGATTAGAAGTCACCACTTCTGTAAAGTAGCCTGAAATCCCTGTTTTATCAAGAATCTCTAAAACCTGATCATTCCGATGAGAAATCAGAAAATTACGCCCTCCTTGTACAACGATATTTCTGAGCAAGTCTGCAGCACCTTCAAATAATACTGGATGAGCTAACTCTCTTGCTTCATTCACTTTATAAGTTTGTAAAAATGCAGGAATGTTGGGCGCAAATTGAGCAATTGCATAAGGAGTTGAAATCTTTAGCGCCTTGTAAACATCATCATGGGCAGCTTGAATACCAAAGCTGGCTAATGTTTCTACAAAAGCAGCCGTTGAAGTCTCATAATTATCGAGGAGAGTTCCTCCTAAATCCCAAATATAATCTTGATAATCCATATTCTTTATTATAACATATTTTTGTAAAAAATGGCGGTAAAAAGGGATAGGATAGCTTATTTTAGATATGAATTCCCATAAAAAAACTTACTTGGTTAATTCCAAATAAGTTTCAGTATCCCAGAAAATCAATTACCATAGACCTCATTGTAAAGCATCTCAGTTGCAAGCTGCTCACTATCTCCACCTAACTGATGAACCAACTCATAAGCAAAAGTTAGAGCAGTTGCGGGACCTCGGCTGGTAATCACTTTCCCATCAACAACAACTGTTTGCTTGATATAAGTACCAGAATCAATATCTGACTCGATACCATCATAACAGGTAAATTGTTTGTTCTTTAAGACTCCTGCACGATTGAGTGCAATCGGTGCTGCGCAAATGGCTGCTATCCACTTACCTTCTTCTTGCATCTTCTGTAGAGCTGACATCAAACGATCATCATCTCGCAAATTTGTCGCACCAGGCATTCCTCCCGGCAGTATCACCACTTCATAATCATCTAACTTTCCAGCCCAAACTTTATCTGCTTGAACTGCGATACCGTGAGAACCTGTTACCGCTTTTTCAAAGCCAATCATGTCACATAGGATTCCTGCACGGCGAAGAACATCCACAACCGTCAATGCTTCAATTTCTTCAAAGCCATTGGCTAACATAACAGCTACTTTTGTCATACTTCTTCTCCTTTATTTTAATTGTTTTAATACTACTTTTTTACGCCTTGTAGGATAATGTGAGCGTTTCTCATCTGAGAGATTATTTTGATAACTTATCGAAAGCAAGAGTCCGACACCAATTAAATTACTAATAATCGAAGAACCACCTTGAGAAATGAATGGAAGTGGGATTCCTGTTAAAGGCAAAATTCCCGTCACTGCTCCGATATTTTCAAAAATATGAAAGAGTAACATCATGATAAAACCAGTAGAAATATAGGTGTAAAATTGATTATTTGATTTCAGCGTAATTTTTAACATACGATAAATCAATAGCAAGTACAAGGCAATCACAATCGTTGCACCGACAAAACCAAAATCTTCTGCAATGACAGTAAAAATCATATCACTTTCACGTACAGGCACCAATAGATTGGATACATTAAACCCTTGTCCCCAGAGACCACCACTACCAATTGCTATTTGACCTTGTGCCTGTTGATAAGTAGTGGTTTGAGCGTAGTCAAACGGATTCAGCCAAGCCAAAATACGGTTGATCTGATAGGTTGGCATCCCAATTTGGTGCAAAAAAGCTCGCCCATCTTTTGAAATGAAGATAAGTAAAAAGCCGCCACCTACAACCAGAACGGTCAAAGCAACTGGTACAATAATTTTCCAAGATACACCTGACAAAAGGACAATTCCTGAAAAGATGGCAATAAAAACTAAAGCTGTCCCTAAGTCACTCTGCAATGCCAACAAAATCAGAACGGGTAAAGTATAAAGGGCTAGTTCAAAAATCAGGAAGAAGTCCAATTGAACCTTTCGCTCTCTATCTTTATAACGCTGTAAAAAATTAACAACAGCTCGCGATAGCATAAGAATATAAGAAATTTTCATGAATTCAGATGGTTGAAACAAGGTCACATGTCCTATAGTCACCCAGTTTTTTGCTCCTGTCGAAGCGACTAGTTCTGAACTATAAAAAATAAGCGGGAGCACCATCAATGCCAATCCGAACACATATAAGTATGGCGTTATTTGCCAAAGAAATTTTGTATTAAATAGCATGATAACCAGACTGATGACCGTTCCCAGAGCAATCCAAGCAATCTGCTGCCCTACAATTGGCCAAACATTTTTTGGATAATCATGACTAACAGCGATATAAATAGCTACAACACCAATAAAAAGCAAACAAAATACCGGTAATATTAAACTATAATCCACTCGTGAATCAATCGAGCGTTTTTGATAAGGCATATCTCCTCCAACATACGTAATAAATGTCAGTCACTTTTAAAGCACTTTTACGAGAAAAAGTATTGAATAATTAAGCTAGATACAGCAACTGCAAACCAAGCAAATGCTCCTGTCAACAACGGCGCTGCGCCTGCTTTTCTAAATTGCCCAAAGGATACTCTTGCACCAATTCCAGCAAGAGCCATTGCCATGAGCCACTGTGACAAGAACTTCGTTGCAGGAACGAGCAAACTTGGAAAAATCCCAACACTAGTAACAATAGACGCCACAACAAACCACAAAATAAACCAAGGGAAAATTTTCTTTAAATCGACTTTTTGATGACTGTTTTGTGAGCGTACATATCGGACTCCTGCAAAGATGAGACAAGCTGGTACAATCATTAAAGCACGACTGAGCTTCACAATCGTTGCTAAATCTCCTGCTGACTGACTGTAAGTGTAGCCCGCTGCTACAACAGATGACGTATCATTGATAGCTGTTCCTGCCCAAGTTCCAAAAGTTGCATTATTCATATGCATCAGATGCCCTAAAAATGGGAAAATAAAGACCGCTAAAATGTTAAAGAAAAAAATTGTTGAAATAGATAAAGCGATGTCTTCATCTTTTGCTTCTAAAATCGGTGAAGCTGCTGCGATGGCAGAACCACCACAAATAGCCGTTCCAAATCCAATTAAAGTGGTTAGAACTTTGCCCATTCCCAACAGACGTCCTACCACATAAGCTGAAATAAAAGCAATCAGTATAGTTAAAATGCTAATTTTTAAAGAGGAGATGCCTGTAGCAGAAACCCGACCAATAGACATACTAAACCCCAGTAAAATAATGGAATACTGTAGTAATTTCTTACCTGAATAAGCTAGACCAGCATGATAAATCTTCTTTATCTGAAAAAGATTATTGGCTAAAATTCCCAAAAGAATGGCAAAAACACTAGAGCCAATCAAGGGAAAGAAATTTCCCAAGACAGTTGCTACTGCTGCTAGTACAAAAGCAAAACCAACTCCTGGAAGATATTTTTGATACATATTGAACCTTCTTTCTTTTTGTTTCTATTATAACAAAATTTAAAACTAGCAGCGGAGGAAATTCGTACTTTTATCAAAAAAACTCAGTTTACATTTTAACTGAGTCTTCTACTCTGCTGACGTTAAGGAGATTTCTTCCTCAAAAATTGCTCGATTTCTTTTGGAATTTTTTTCATACTTGTGACGGATATTGGAGCAATTTTTTCCAAGGCTGTCTGAATTTGGCGTCCGTAACGTTTGGTTAACATGCGATTGTCTAAAATGACGACTGCTGACTGCTGCTCTTGATGTCGAATTGTACGTCCCAAAGCCTGTTTTAGGCGTAAAATCGCAACAGGTAAACTATAATCATAAAAAGGATTCTTGCCTTCTTGCCGCAATTTGCGATTGAGCTTCTGCGTAAAGAAATCACTCGGATTGTCAAATGGAATCCGTGTAATAACTTCAATCATTTGTTTCTGACTAGAAAAATCTGTCCCTTCCCAAAAGCTACCCGCTCCTAGTAAAATACTCGTTTCCCCTCTATCAAAACGACGTTTAATATTAGCCGCTTCACCATTCTTGTACTGGGCTAAGTGAGGCAGGCGCAAGCGTTCTGAAACAGCTAACAATAACGCTTTCGATGTAAATAAAACGAGAAGTGGAACTTCCTGAGTAGCTAATTTATGAACCCATTTGACAATCAATTCTGCATAAGTGTCCACATCCAAGTCTACAACATTTGGAAAATTCTTATCCAACCATATTTTCTGCTGATGTTTCTGCTTTTGTGGTAACTGATAAAATGGTGCATTTTCAAAACCAAGTAAATGCGCTAAATGCACTTTTTTACTGATTTCAAGCGTGGCTGAAACGAATAAGACTTGAACTTCTTCAGGCAGCAAAGCTCGAAAATCTAGCACTTCTAGGCAAGCGGCTTCCAACACCGTCACTCGATAATCATCGAACTGCTCTTCTTTTAACCAGAACTGGTCGTATTTTGTGACAAAAATAGTGCGTAAGTCAGAAAGAGATCTTTGATCTGACTCTGATAAATCTTGTCGGAGTTTGAAACAGGTTTCTTTCGTTAACTCATTTTTCTTGTAGTGTTGGAATTGCTCCACCGCATGAGCCAGCTCAAATTGAATATCTTCTAATAAACGACGTTTCAAAATGGTATCTGCTATTTCAAGTTCTGATTGAATTTGCTGCAAGCATTTTGTCATATTGAGAGATTTTCGAGAAAGATTTTCCAAAGCTAAAAACAATTTTTGAGCCTCGTCCACAATCAAAAGTCGATCTTCCACTATAGATTTATCATCTTCTAGCCGCGTCAAAAAATAAGCATGATTGGTCACTAACACACGGCTGCATTTCGATTTTTCTTGACCTTTTTGCCAAAAATCCGCATCATAAAAGAGGGATTTTTTGCTCAATTTGCCATCATGAAGCACCTGTTGAAAATAGGTCTGATAGCGATGCCGTTGACTAATTTCATCCAAATCACCAGATTCCGTTTCTGTGAGCCAAACTAAAAGCAACATCTTGCAACGATTGACCAAACGATTGTCATCTACCTGCTGCAAACTGTCATAAAAGAAGTCAAGTTTTAAATAATTAGCAGGGCTTTTCAAGCTATGAACAGAAACATGAAAGATTTCTTCTAACTTTTGTCCTTCATTTGCCACAATCTGATCTTGCAACACTTTCGTAGGAACCGTTACCAAAATTTGCTTGCTCGTTTGAACCAAAGCAGGGAGCAAGTAACCATAGGTCTTGCCTAAACCTGTCTGAGCTTGTAAAAAACTTGGTTGCTGACTTTTTAAAGCCTGTTCCACATCATGTGCAAACTCATCTTGTTCTTTTCGCTCCTCTAAATCCAGCAAATTGATGTTATGAGTGAAATTTTTGGACAATTTTCGCGCTTTTTGAATTTTTTTACTTTTTCTAAGAAAAATTCCCTGACACTTCATCAAATCGTGGAAAGTTATGTCCGACATTTGGTTAAAAGCATCTTCTATTGCTAAGCGTGATTCGTAAATCAAACTATCCGAAAATTTCAACAAATATTCCACTAATTCTTTCGGAAGTTTTTGGATTTTTTCTTGTATTTTTAAAAATAATGTAGCCGTTGCCGAGGCATCCGCAAGCGCTGTATGCGCATGTTTCAAAGGAATGTCTAACTGTTCACATAATATTCCTAGATTGTATTTTTCAAACGTTGGGAAAAAGACTTGCGCAAGCTCTACTGTATCTACCCTCGGAGTCACTAATTCAAATCCTTCCCAAAAGAGGGCTTCTGCCAATAAATTAGCATCAAATTTCACATTATGAGCCACAAAAATGGCATCCTCAATCAACTCATAAATCTCACGAGCTACTTGAGAAAAGTCTGGCGCCCTTCTCAATCGCTTTTCTGTCAATCCTGTTAATTGGCAAATATGAGAATCCAGCTTCTCATGAGGATTCACATCGGTTTCATAAGTTTTAACAATCTGACCATTTTCAATCAGCACAATCCCGACTTGAATAATCTTTGCGTTGCTGCCGGCACTCGTTGCCTCTAAATCCACCACAGCATATTTTCTTTTTTCTTGTGTCATATTAGAAAAATTATACCATAAATCCAACTATTTCGTATCCCGCGTTGTAAAATGAAGTGCAACAAAAAAGACATGCTCGTCTGATATACTAGAATTCTCCAACTCAGTATAGAAAGCAGATGAACATGTCCACTAATCATTCTACCAAAAAATCGTTATACTCACACCTTTCAGCCTCTGAACGAGGAGAAATCAGCGCCTATCTCAAGATGGGCAAAACCCCCTCTGAGATTGCTCGTCTGCTTGGGCGTCATCGCTCAACCATCAGTCGTGAAATCAAACGAGGAAGTGTTTCTCAGGTTCAATATAAGAACGGGAAACGAATCTACTCAACGGTTTACTTTCCAGATAGTGGTCAACGTGTTTATGAAACCAATCGTCGAAAAAGTGCCTATCATAAACTATCGTACTGCTCCCAGACCTTCTTCAAGGAACTTGAGAAAGCCCTGAAAACGAAACCTCGTTGTCACAGTGTCGATAGCTTTGTTCAAACTTACCAAGAAAAACATCCACTGGAAGTTATCCCTTCCACCAAGACAGTGTATCGTTACATCAAAGACGGACTGTTGAGGGTTAAACCGATTGATTTACCTAAGATGGTGTGCATCCGAAAACGGTCTAAAGTAACGCCTAAGGCCACGAAGAAAATCTTAGGAAAATCCATTGAAAAACGTCCAGAAACTATTACCAATCGTTCTGAATTTGGACATTGGGAAATTGATCTCATGCTTGGCAAGAAGACCAAAGGGGAAGCTGTTGTCATGACCCTAGTAGAGCGTCAAACACGATTTGCCATCGCTGTAAAACTGGCTAATAAACAAGCAGAAACCATCAATAGGGCTGTTAAGAGCTTACTATCACAGTACCCTATTCGCTCTATCACATCGGACAACGGCTCAGAGTTCAGTAGCTTGTCAGACTTAAAAGGTGTGGAAGTCTATTTTGCCCATCCTTATGCTTCTCATGAAAGAGGAACAAATGAAAATTTCAATGGTCTCTTGAGAGAGTTTCTCCCAAAAGGTGTCTCTCTTAACTCACTAACGACAGAAGAACTCAATCACTACGTCTCTGCTATCAATGACAGGCCTAGACGAATTCAAAAGTATAAAACCGCAAATATTTTGTTTGGGCTAGCCCAAACAGCTTAACCTCTGGAACTCTAGTTATCAATGAACTTGTTGCACTTGACTTGACAAGTGGGGAACTATTTCGTATCACGTTTTATGCCTTATTTTCCCTTGATAAATAACTTAATATTTCTTTTATGTCATTTTTCATATTTTTTGCTAAACTATGAAGTGAAAGGAGTTCTCATGATAACAATTCATAAAACTTTAAACGCTCAAGCATATGAAAATACTTATTATTTAGAAAATGAGCATCACCTCATCGTAGTTGATCCGGGTAGTGACTGGGATAAAATTGCAGCAAAAATCCAAGAAATCAATAAGCCAATTACAGCTATTTTGCTGACCCATACTCATTACGATCATATTATGAGTGTTGATTTAGTTCGTCAACATTTTGGACATCCACCTGTCTATGTCGCTGAAAGTGAAGCAACTTGGCTTTACACTCCAGAGTATAATCTATCTGGACTAGCTCGCCACCAAGATATTGATAACATCATTCTCCAGCCTGCCGATGTCTTTTTTGACTATCATAGTCCTTACAGTCTAGATGATTTTTATTTTTACGTCGTACCAACACCAGGACATTCAATCGGTGGTGTTTCAATCATCTTTCCTAACGAGCACTTTGTTTTAACTGGCGATGCTTTATTCTGCGAATCAATTGGTCGAACGGACCTCTATACTGGAAATATAGAACAACTCATTTCTAGCATCAAAAACGAGTTGCTGGTCTTGACTGATTATGATGTTTACCCTGGTCATGGTCCTCAAACCACCATTGTTCATGAAAAAATGTTTAATCCATTTTTGCATTAAAAAAGCCCTAAATGAACTGCATCTCGAAAGTTAGATTTTTCTGTCTAACTTTCGGGTCAGGGTTCAATAGGGTTTTTATTATCACTTCTTTTTTAAATTTTCAAGAATCGTCTCATTGAGAGAACCGAGCCAAATGCTCCGATGATAATTCCTACTACAAAAAGGAAAGAAATCATCAATGGAATAAAGGTTTTGGGTACAATCATTGAAAGATTTTGACTAGCAAGAGATGGATTAAATGACTTATAGGTCATTTCGTAAATAAAATAGACCAAGCCAGCTGGAACAACTGCCCCAAGCAAGCCAATCCAAGCTCCTTCTAACAAGAACGGACCTCGAATGTAACTGTTTTTTGCTCCCACCAGACGCATGATTTGAATTTCACGACTGCGTGAAATAATCGTAATCCGAATAGTATTTGAAATCAAGAAAACAGCAATAAAGACTAAGAGGAGCGCTCCTACAATTCCCCATGTACGGATAAAATTAGCTAACGCAAAAATACGTTTTGTATTGGCTCCACCGTATTCTACTTCAGAAACCCCTTCCACTTTCTTCGCATTGTTTGCGACAGACGTGACGTATTTGGGGTCGGTTGTATCGACAATATAAGCGTCATGTAGGGGATTGGCATCTCCTTCAAAGAGTTTCCAATCTTTACCCATGACTTCTGTTAGTTTCTTTAATTGTTCTTGCTTGCTAGAAAATGTTACTGATTTCACATTTGACATTTTGTTGAGGGCATCATATACCTTATGGTAGTCCTCATTTTTGACTGTTTGACCTTCTTTTGTAATAGTCTCTTCATTGTCCGCTGTATCTGGTCGCATATAGACCATAACCCGCACATTATTTTCAATATCTGTTGCTAGCTTCGCCGTGTTTAAAATGACTGACACAAAGATTGCGACTAACCCTAGTGTAATCATCACGGAGCTGACTGCAGCAACTGTCATCCAACCATTTCGCTTCAAACTTTTGAGCGATTCAAGCAGGTGACTTAAAAATCTACTATTCATCGTATCCGTACTCTCCTTTTGCTTCATCACGCACCACACGACCATTTTCGATGGCAATAACGCGGTGACGCAAAGTATTTACAATTTGGCTATTGTGGGTCGCCATTAGAACCGTCGTCCCTTGCAGGTTAATTCGCTCCAGTAGATTCATGATTTCCCACGAATTATCTGGGTCCAAATTTCCTGTCGGCTCATCGGCAATCAAAACTTTAGGATTGTTCACAATCGCACGAGCAATGGCAATTCGCTGCTGCTCCCCTCCTGAGAGTTCATTTGGAAATGAACGGACTTTGTGTTTTAAACCAACCAAATCCAACACTTCCATAACGCGCTTTTTGATATTCCGACGGCGTTCTCCAATAACTTCCATAGCGTAGGCGATATTTTCATACACCGTCTTTTTGGGTAGCAATTTATAATCTTGGAAAACGACGCCAACATTACGACGCAACATTGGAATATCACGTTTTTTAATTTTAGCAAGATTAAAGCCAGCAACTTGCAGACTTCCCTTATCAACTTTCACTTCACGATACAATAATCGAATAAAAGTTGATTTCCCTGCTCCAGAAGGACCTACAATATAGGTGAATTCTCCTGGCTCTACTTCAATGGACACACCACGCAGGGCTGTTGTCCCGTTGTCATATTTTTTGACAACATCTCTCATTTCAATAATTGACATTTATTGTTAAGAGTTCCTTTCGTAAGATAGTTGAGGGAGTGGAATAAACAACCATGATTGCATTGCAATTATGGTTGTTTATTCCACTCTCGTAAATTTAATGTTTAGTTTAACCGCCATTTCAAGTAGGCATCGATGAAGCCATCTAAATCGCCATCCATGACTTTATCAACTTGGGCTACTTCATAACCAGTTCGATGATCCTTCACCATGGTATAGGGCGTAAAGACATAAGAGCGGATTTGACTTCCCCAAGAAATTTCTTTTTTGTCTCCCTTTAAGGAATCCACTTCAGCTGCTTTTTTTTCTTGCTCCATTTGGTAGAGTTTCGATTGAAGCAATTTCATTGCCCGATCACGGTTTCCATATTGTGTGCGGTCAACAGTGGATTGTGTCACAATTCCCGTTGGTATGTGGGTTAAACGAACACCGGTTGAAACTTTGTTGACATTTTGCCCGCCAGCACCACCGGAACGGAAAGTGTCCATCTTGATGTCTTCGTCTCGCACCTCAATTTCAATCGTGTCATCCAACTCCGGCATGACTTCCACTGAAGTAAAAGAAGTGTGACGACGATTAGCTGAGTCAAATGGCGAAATGCGCACCAAGCGATGAACTCCCATTTCAGACTTCAACAAACCATAGGCATGAGGTCCCTCAAAAGACAAAGTAACAGACTTAATTCCCGCTTCATCTCCCGCTTGATAGTCCAATACTTCAACCTTGAAACCATGAGCATTGCCAAAGCGTGTATACATCCGCAGCAACATATCCCCCCAGTCTTGAGCTTCTGTTCCACCAGAGCCTGGATGAATTTCAAGGATAGCATTGTTATTATCATAAGGTTCCGACAAGAGGAGTGTCATTTCATAGCTGGTCATTTTTGTTTCCAACTCTGCTAATTTTTCTTCCAACTCTTCCTGTACAGAATCATCCTCCGCTAGAAAATCAAGCAAAATCTCTGATTCGTCAAATAAATCAGCCATTTGCTGGAAGTTATCATAGGTTTGCTTAAGTTCGTTTAATTCTTGAGATGTTTTTTGCGCCGCAATATTATCATCCCAAAAATCAGGTTCTGTCATCTTATTTTCTAAGATTGCAATTTCTTCTTCCAGACCTTCTAAGTCAAAGAGACCCCCTGAAAGAAGCTAATTTTTCGCGATTTGCGTCAATTTTTTGACGAATTTCTGAAATATCCATACTTACCTCTTTTCACATATCGTTTTATTATATCACAAGTCAGTATTTTTTTCTAATTTCTGACAGAGTCCAATAATAGTTATTGTATAAAATTTCTAATTCTGAATCAAGAAATTTCGTTCTTTGTTACATGATTATTAGATAGGTTGCCGTCTGGCTAAAAATATTAAGAGGATAGATATACCAAAATGATGCGTATGTAATGAGTTATGTTACAATCTCTTGTTCAAGAACTTCTAAAACGTCTGATTCTTGATTGCTTGGCGCTTGATACTTTGCTGTTTTCTTGACCTTTTCAGGAGCATTGCCATCGCATAGCTGTGACCCACATAAGCTAGCATTTCTAGGTCATTTCCACCGTCCCCAAAAGCCATCATCTCCTGTAGTGCAATACCAAAATGCTGACTAAGGAATTCAAGAGCAGAGCCTTTATGAACACCTCTTTGGATGATATCAATCGAACCATGTCCACTTGAAACTGCCTGAACGAGTTGACCAGTAACTTAATTTAGCTTTTCAAGGAGTTGATCTGTTTTTTCTTCTGGCACCAATAAAGCTAACTTGACAAAATCATCTTCTGGTAAATCCTGAAAATTAGAGATTTCTTTCAATGCATGATAATAAATTGCAATTTCTTCTTTGTACTGTTTGGGCGCTGACTTGATCAAATAAGCAGAATGAAGCCTGCAAAGAGTTGTCGCATTTTCTAATCCTTCTAACACAAGCACGTCTAAAACCTTTTCAATCTCTGTTCTAGCGATTTTTTCTTCTCGTAATAACTTCTCGCCTTCAAAAATTAGTGCTCCATTTTCTGAAACAATAATTAACTCATCCTGATATTTTGGAAAAAATGAAGCCAGTTAGGCATACTGATTGCCTGAAATGACGACTACTTTTATATCTTTTTCTTGCAATGGTCGATAAATTTTCTCAAAGCGCTCCACATCATAGGTATTGTCTGAGCGCAGAAATGTACCGTCCATGTCAAATGCTACTAATTTTATCTTTCGTAGACCTCCACTTACTTCTATTTTACACCAAAAGACTTAAACTTTCCTATGATTTTTGACGAAAAATTTATTTCTTTCATTTTACCTCAAATATGCTACACTAGGAGCATGACAAATTTAGCATTTATGAGCGATCTTCATTTGGATTCAAACCAATTTACCGATAAAGACATCACCATTTTGATTGATTTACTAAAAAAGAAAAAAGTTGACCACATTCACTTTGCAGGGGATCTGTCTAATGATTTTGAACACATTAGTTTGCCTTTTTTACAAAAGCTCAAAAAATCCTTCTCCGTTTCTTACAATTTAGGCAATCATGACATGCTAGGAATGACAGAAGACGACATTTAACAGCACAATTTCAATGTACAATCATTTGGACAGACTCAGTTTATTAGCCTAGCAGGTTGGTATGACTATGGCTTCGTTCCCGAAAAAACACCTGAAGAACACAAACGGACCAAGCAATTTTTCTGGTTTGATAGACGATTGAACCGCAACACTGATGACCCTATACTCACTCAACAGACCCTAGAACAACTTGAGAGAATTTTGACTTCTCTGAATGATCCTATTATCCTAGCTATGCATTTTGTTCCTCACAAAGATTTTCTTTACAATCACCCTTATTTTCAGCGCTTTAATGCTTTTCTGGGTAGTCAATCCTTTCATAATCTCTTTGTCAAATATGGTGTGAAAGATGTTGTCTTTGGTCATCTTCACCACCGCCACTCCGCTCGAATGATTGACGGTGTCTGCTATCATACAAGACCTCTTGGTTACATCCGCGAATGGCAGTTGACTCAGCAATTTTTTGAAGATTATCCTCAATACAAAATCCCTCAAATGTACCGTCTCCACAAACGCTATAATGCAGTACAAGACTTATCTCTTTTCCAATCATATAAGAAAAAGCACCTCCGAAAAGAACTAGAAGATGCCCTTATCATTTTTGATATTTAGTACGAAAACAACTGAATAGCTTCTCTTAGCTCGTCTGATAGAGCTTTTTCTTTGTCTAACTGAAGATAAACTTCTAACAAGCACGAACGAGCATTAGAAAATTGTAAGAAGTCTGTTGAGTTTTCTAGTGGAAAGTCAAGTGAAGTTAACCAAGCTGCAACTCTGGTTTGTGAGAGTCTTTCATTTAAAACAGCCTGATAGATGACTCGTGCCAAACGCCAGTCCTCATCACTGATAAAGCGCCAATTCACTCTTTTAAACATCTTTTCTAATACTTGTAGAACTTCATTTACTCGTGTTATAGGAAAATCTGGGTGACAAATAATCTCAACTAAAAGATCTGCACCATGAGCAAAGGCATGCACCCAACCATATTCTTCAGAATAGTCAGTCCTATCATTTTCATACAGCAAATAAGACATTCCTTGTTCAAATAGAGCCATTCTTTGCTGACTAGAAAGTCTTTTAAAATAAAGTGAATTTTTCTTAGCATCTGCATTTAGCAAATTAGCGAATAATAAAGCCGTAAAAGATCGAGTCAGAGTCGCTTGACCAACCTCTTCTTTTTTATACAAGAGTCCTTGTCGTTTTAGAGCCTCAATCGCTACAAAATCAAACTGTTCCTTTGTAAATAGTTGCTCTTGTATGGCTCTAGCTAGAGTAACAAAAATTAACTCATCTCGTATTTTATAATCAGGATGACCGATATAATCTAACATCCAAAGAATTTCCTCCCTTTCATAATGCACTTGATTATCAAGTAACTTCTGCTGTAAACTATCTTTTATTCTTACCATTTTATTCCTCGGCTAAGATGAAAAACTCACCATCCTGTTTAGGAAACTGTCCATAAATACTATTATTAATATCATCAGGCGCTAAATACTTTTTTGACCATTGACATATCGTTTCAAAAATTGGTATCACAGACTCTGCTTTTTCTATTAACTGATAAGTAACACGCATAGGGATTTCATTATATTGTCGTCTTTCTACCATATTATTTTGCATCAATTCTTTCAAAGTTCTAGAGAGAACAGTATCTGTAATATCTAGCATTTCTGCTTATAGTTAGTTAGTTACTCACTAATTTGGTAACATATTGCATTTAAAATAGCACTATTTTATAATAAATTCAAATAAAAGGAAAGGGAACTTAATACTATGTCTCAAGTTAAAGCATATTTACAAATCACTCTAGATATTCCGAATGAAAGTCTTCCTGCCGTAGCGAAAGTTTATAATGACTATCGCAAGCCATTTCTAGATACTATCGAAGGGGCTGTGAGCAAGAACTTACTTATTCGCACAGAAGATGTGCAAGTTTTACATGGTTTTGACTCTGTTGAGCACGCTCAAAATTATCTACAAAGTGATATGTTCAAAAATGATGTTTTTGTTGGACTTCAACCACTTTGGAAACAAGATCCAGATGTTCGTATTTATGGCTTGTAATAAGGACTTAAAATTGTCGTATTCACGGCAATTTTTTATTATAGTTTGACAATTAAAAAAGCCACCCGAAGATGACTTTTCTGTCTTAAATGGCATTTTTATCCATGCCTAATTTACGTTGAACAAATTTAACAATTTCTACGATGATAATCATGGAGAAACTTCCAATGAGAACGGCTGCCCATTGTGAGAGGTCTAATTTTGTTACATGGAAAATTCCTTCTAGTGGCTCAACCAAAATGGTAGAAGCCAATAAAATGAATGAAACAAGAATAGACCAGTTGAAAGTTTTAGATTTGAATGGCCCAACTGTTAGAAGTGATTGATAAACAGATTTTACATTAAAGGCATGGAAAAGCTGGATTAGTCCAAGCGTTGCAAAGGACATGGTCAACGCATCCGCATGAATAGCTCTCATGTCACCAACATGAACTGGATTCATCAAAGCATAAGCATAAACACCGAGTACCAAAGCACCTTGCAAAAGCCCTTGATAAATAATCGAACTCATGACACCACCTGAGAAAAAGCTAGACTTACGACCACGCGGTTTATGCGTCATCACACCCGGCTCAGCTGGCTCAACCCCTAGTGCAATAGCTGGGAAAGTATCTGTCACAAGGTTAATCCAGAGAAGATGAACCGGCTGCAGCACATCCCAGCCAAAAAGAGTTGCAAGGAAAATCGTCAACACTTCTGCTGTATTGGCTGAAAGCAAATATTGAATGGTCTTTTGAATGTTAGAGAAGACTTTCCGTCCTTCCTCAACAGCCACGATAATCGTTGCAAAATTATCATCAGCCAGAATCATGTCAGAAGCACCTTTCGAAACTTCTGTCCCTGTAATCCCCATTCCGATACCGATGTCGGCTGTCTTCAAGGCTGGTGCATCATTTACACCGTCACCTGTCATAGCAACAACCTTGCCTTGATGTTGCCATGCTTTGACAATTCGCACCTTATGCTCAGGAGATACACGCGCATAGACAGAATATTGACCAACAACTTTTTCAAACTCTTCGTCTGACAATTCGTTAAGCTCAGCACCAGTCATGACATGGTCTTTACTATCATCATTGATAATTCCAAGACGTTTAGCAATAGCCTCCGCTGTGTCTTGGTGATCACCCGTAATCATAATCGGACGGATACCCGCTTCTTTAGCCACTCGAACAGCTTCAGCAGCTTCTGGTCGTTCAGGATCAATCATCCCAATCATACCTGTGAATATTAAATCATTTTCAAGATTTTCAGACGTTAAGTTTTCTGGAATTTCATCAATAATTTTGTAGGCACCAGCTAACACACGCAGAGCCTGATGAGCCATACCTGAGTTATTTTCCTTAATTAACTGAGTCGTTGCCTCATCAATCGGCGCAATATCGCCTGCCTTGTCACGAGCCACACAACGTTTTAAAAGTTGATCTGGCGCACCTTTTACAGCAACCAAGAATTTACCATCTGGCAAAGGATGAATGGTTGACATGAGCTTACGTTCAGAATCGAACGGCAACTCTGCGACACAAGGATATTTCTCTAAGAAAGCTTTAACATCATACCCTTTATCAAGTGCATACTGAACAAAGGCTGTTTCTGTTGGGTCACCAATGAGTTTTCCGTCTTGGTCAATTTTAGTATCATTAGCAAGGACAACCGAGCGTAGCAATGGCAAGTCGAGTCCAAGGTCAATATCTTGTTTTGCTTCATGCAAACTGCCGTCATAAAAGACTTTTTCAACTGTCATTTTGTTCATAGTTAATGTACCAGTCTTATCAGAAGCAATAATTTCAGTAGAGCCAAGCGTCTCAACTGCAGGAAGCTTTCTGACAATGGAATTTCTCTTCGCCAAAACTTGTGTGCCAAGTGCCAAGACAATGGTCACAATAGCAGGAAGTCCTTCTGGAATTGCTGCCACAGCAAGTGCGACTGATGTCATCAATTCGCCCAGCGGGTCTTTTCCTTGAACGAATACGCCGACCACAAAAGTGATTGCTGCAATGATTAAAATCGTATAGGTCAGCACTTTTGAAAGGCCATTTAGATTTTGCTTGAGTGGAGTATCTGTTTCATCAGCATTTTGGAGCATACCAGCAATATGACCGACTTCTGTAAACATACCTGTATTGGCAACGACACCCATTCCACGTCCATACGTAACGTTTGAATTTTGGAATGCCATATTGATACGGTCGCCAATACCTGCATCAGTAGCTACATCAACAGTCAGATGTTTTTCAACTGGAACGGATTCGCCAGTCAGAGCCGCTTCTTCAATTTTTAAAGAATTTGCTTCTAAAAGACGCATGTCAGCAGGTACCACATCACCTGCTTCCAGCATAACGATGTCTCCAGGGACCAATTCTTTTGAGTCTACTTCTGTCACATGCCCGTCACGCAGCGCACGCGCAGCTGGGCTAGACATAGATTTGAGTGCTTCAATTGCTTCTTCTGCCTTACCTTCTTGGTAAACTCCAAAAATGGCATTAATAATGACCACAGCTAGGATAATAATCGCATCTGCAATATCTTCACCACCTGAAGTCACAACCGAAAGAATAGCCGCAATCAGCAAAATAAGAATCATCAAATCCTTAAATTGCTCAACGAATTTCATCAGAAGGGATTTTTTCTCTCCCTCATCCAGTTCATTGCGTCCGTATTCATCTAAACGCTTAGCGGCTTCATTGCTTGATAAACCTTGCTCAGAAGTTTCTAAATTTTTTAAAACTTCCTCCGAACCTTGCGTATAAAACGCTTGGCGTTTTTGTTCTTTTGACAAAATATTTCCTCCTTTGATCCCTTTTTGACAAACAAAAAGAGACCTGTTTATTGCAACAAGTCTCGCTGTTTCATACAAGGCCGGAAATTGCTTTCGTATTGACGACCTTGTAACGGATATCCCGCTAGCTACTCCCTTGAGTGTTTTTATTATATCAAATTCTTCAATTTTTTCAAGCAAAAAAAGTTCAATTTCTATCTATTTTACCCAACAAAGAATAAGACGCAATAAATAAAATAATCGCTATGACAAGTGTCCCTGTTAGGTCAAAGAACATATTAAGCTTTGTCTTGTTATAAAAAACCAAATAAATCTGCTGAGAATAAAAATAGCCGCTATTACTAAACTAAAAAGGATTCTTCCCATCACTTTCTACCTCCACGAAATTTCCATTTGATAATCCGCAAAAGCTCGACCGCCATCAGGTGTTCTCAATTGATAATGCAGTTCAAGTGTCTGCTTTTTCAAATCAACCTGGTAATGACTTGTTTTTGTGATAAATTGCTGTATGCCGACCGGTGTGGGAATTCCAATCAAGGCTTCTCCTCCTTTGATAAACCGCATCAAAGATTTATGAGTAGAGAAGCGTGTCATGACTAGTTCTTCATCATGAAACTTCAGCACAACCTTCTCTCCTTCTTCATTTTTAAACAATAAATAATGATAAGCGCCCTTTTGAGTCCAATCTACAGCGTAACTTTGGTCAATTTGCTCTACTTGCTCATCCATTTGAATTCGATTTTGGATTCTAATTTTCACTCTTTAAATTTCCTCGTCTTCCTATTTCTTTTTTCATTTTAACAGAAAATCAAAAATATTTCTCCCATTTTTTCTTATACTTTTATTTTACCATAGCTCTGAATGGGAGAATTTTTGAATTAAAACAGCAAGTTTGAATCGCTATTTTCAGAGGTTATAGATTACTTTGTTATTTGGACTGCTAGACGAGATGTGGTATAATAGAGCCATGATTGAAAAAGTATTTCGTGATCCCGTCCACAATTACATTCATGTGGATCACCAAGTCATCTATGATTTAATAAACACCAAAGAATTTCAACGACTGCGCCGCATTAAACAGTTAGGAACTTCCGGCTATACTTTTCACGGAGGCGAGCACAGCCGTTTTTCGCATTGCCTCGGAGCATATGAAATTTCAAGACGAATTACAAAAATCTTTGACGAAAAATATCCAGAGGTTTGGGATTGTCATGAAAGCTTACTTGTCATGGCAACAGCCCTCTTGCACGATGTCGGTCACGGCGCTTATTCACATACTTTCGAGCGTCTCTTTGATACCGACCACGAGGAAATTACACGCCAGATTATCACAAACCCTGAAACAGAGATTAACAAAGTTCTGGTTCAAGTTTCGCCTGATTTTCCGGAAAAAGTAGCCAGCGTTATCAACCACACCTATCCAAACAAACAGGTGGTGCAACTTATTTCCAGTCAGATTGATGTCGATCGCATGGATTATCTCTTGCGAGACTCCTACTATACAGGCGCTTCTTATGGACAATTTGATTTAACACGGATTTTGCGCGTTATTTGTCCTGTTGAAAATGGCATTGCTTTCAAACGCCACGGCATGCATGCCGTGGAAGACTATGTCGTCAGTCGGTACCAGATGTATATGCAGGTTTATTTTCATCCTGCTAGTCGGGCAATGGAAGTGCTCTTGCAAAACTTGCTCAAGCGAGCTAAATTTCTCTACGAAAAGCAGAAAGACTATTTTGCACTCTCTTCTCCCAACCTCATTCCTTTCTTTGAAAAGCGAGTGACCTTGAAAGATTATCTAGCACTGGATGACGGCGTGATGAATACTTATTTTCAGGTCTGGATGACGAGTCCTGATACGATTTTATCTGACTTAGCACAGCGTTTCATCAACCGCAAAGTCTTTAAATCTATTATTTTTTCAAAAGAAAATGAGAAATATCTGAATGTCATGCGGAGCTTAGTTGCGGAAGTTGGTTTTGACCCTGATTATTACACTGCCATTCATCGTAATTTTGACTTACCTTATGATTTTTACCGTCCAGATGTCGAAAAACCACGCACTCAGATTGAAATTATCCAAAAGGATGGCAGTCTCGCGGAGTTGTCCACTTTATCCCCTATCGTCGAAACATTAGCAGGCACAAGGCACGGCGACAACCGTTTCTATTTCCCAAAAGAAATGCTGAAAGAAGCTGGACTTTTTAGTGAAAATAGTAAAACTTTCTTGTCGTATATCAAAAACGACCAATTTATATATGGAGAAGCATACGAACATGAGTATTAAACTAGTTGCCGTTGATATTGACGGAACCTTATTAAACACCAAAAGAGAAGTCACACCAGAAGTTTTTTCTGCTGTACAAGATGCCAAAGCTGCTGGAGTAAAGATTGTCATTGCAACTGGACGCCCCATTCCAGGAGTGAGAAATTTGCTTGAAGAGTTACACCTAAACGAGCCAGGTAATTATGTCATTACCTTCAATGGCGGGCTGGTTCAAGATACAGTTACAGGGGAAGAATATATCAAAGAAACTCTAACCTACGATGATTATTTGGATATTGAATGTCTCAGTCGCAAATTAGGGGTTCACATGCACGCTATCACCAAGGACGGTATTTATACTGCTAACCGTAACATTGGAAAATATACCGTTTACGAAGCCGGACTGGTCAATATGCCAGTCTACTACCGCACTCCAGAAGAGATGGTAGACAAAGAAATCGTCAAAATCATGTATATTGACGAACCAGAAATTTTAGATCAAGCAATCGCCAAACTCCCTAAAGAATTGTATGACAAATACACACTCGTGAAATCAGCACCTTTTTACTTAGAAATTGTCAAAAAATCCGTCAATAAAGGGGCTGCAGTCGTGCATCTAGCGGAAAAATTAGGATTGACAAAAGAGGAAACCATGGCAATTGGTGATGAAGAAAATGACCGTGCGATGCTAGAAGTTGTGGGAAATCCTGTTGTAATGGAAAATGGGACTGACGAGTTGAAGAAAATTGCCAAATATATCACCAAATCAAACGATGAATCCGGCGTTGCATACGCTATTAGAGAGTGGGTTTTAAACTAATGTACACTTATAAAATAGGAATATCTGCTCAAGAACACGATGATTTTGTTAAGAAAAGTTCTCAAACCAACTTGCTTCAAAGTGCTTCTTGGGCAAAGGTCAAAGATAATTGGAACAATGAACGAATTGGCTTTTACAAAAATAACCAATTAGTGGCTTCTGCTAGTATTCTCATTAAGCCTTTGCCGCTCGGTATGACTATGCTTTATATTCCTCGCGGTCTTATTATGGATTATCAGAATCAAGAATTACTGCAATTTGTCCTGACTTCCTTGAAACAATTTGCTAAAACTAAAAAAGCCCTTTTTATCAAGTTTGATCCGAGTCTTTTCCTCGTGCAGGCTCAAATCGGAGAAAACAGAAAAGAACAGCAAGAAACACTTGACGTGATTCAAAATCTCCAGAAAGCGGGAGCTATTTGGGTGGGGCGAACAGAATCACTTGATGAAACGATTCAGCCACGTTTTCAAGCAAATATTTATAAGGATAATTTCAGCGAAGAACTTTTATCAAAAAGTACACGCCAAGCCATTCGCACTGCACGAAACAAAGGCATTCAAGTCCAGTTTGGTGGCAAAGAACTTTTGGATGATTTCTCTGCTTTGATGAAAAAAACCGAGAATCGAAAGAGTATTCACTTGCGGGGGAAGGACTATTATCAAAAACTCCTTGATACTTACCCAGAGCATTCCTATATCACACTTGCAAGCATTGACCTAAATGAGCGTCTAGAAAGTCTTCAAGCTCAAAAAGCCAAAGCTGAAAAAGAAGCCAGCAAATTCACTGAAAAAACTAAACCTGGTAAAATTGAAAACAATAAGCAAGAACAAAAACGACTGCAAGAAGAAATGGATTTCTTGTCAGAAAAAATAGCACAGGGAGCAACTATTGTTCCTCTCTCTGGAACTTTGGTTCTCGAATATGGTGCCACTTCTGAAAATATCTATGCTGGAATGGATGAAGAATACCGCCGCTACCAGCCAGCTCTCCTCACTTGGTATGAAACAGCAAAGCACGCCTTTGACCGTGGGGCGAACTGGCAAAACATGGGTGGTGTTGAAAATGATTTAGACGGCGGACTTTATCACTTTAAGTCCAAGTTCAATCCAACCATTGAAGAGTTTGTCGGTGAGTTTAACTTGCCAACCAATCCACTCTATCATCTCTCTAACCTTGCCTATACTTTGAGAAAGAAATTCCGCAGCAAACACTAAGAAAGGAATCGTATGACATTCAAACGACTTAGTCAGGAAGAATTTGTAAACCATAGCGCGTCTTGCACTCAACGTTCTTTTATGCAAACAGTAGAAATGGAAATGCTCTTAGCGAAACGCGGTTTTACTTGCCAATATGTCGGTCACACAGATGAACACGGTGAATTAACCGTTTCAGCCGTGCTCTACAGTATGCCCATGACAGGCGGACTGCACATGGAAATCAATTGCGGTCCTGTTTCAACAAATCCTCACGACCTACAAGCTTTTTACCGTGAACTCAAGACCTACGCCAAAGAAAATGGTGCTTTAGAGCTAATTATCAAACCTTATGAAACTTATCAAACATTTGACAGCAATGGTCAACCTACTTCGCCCGAAAAAACAGAATTGATAAAAGAGTTGACAGACTTAGGTTATGAATTTGATGGATTGCAGACAGGTTATCCAGGCGGCGAACCTGATTGGCACTATGTCAAAGACCTGACTGAACTAACTGAAAAAGATCTGCTCAAATCCTTCAGCAAAAATGGTAAATCGACTGTAAAAAAAGCCAATACTTTCGGCATTCAATTAAAAAAATTGAAGCGAGATGAATTAAATATTTTCAAGGAAATCACTTCTGCCACTTCCGAACGGCGTGAATATAGTGACAAACCTTTGGATTATTACCAAGATTTCTACGATGCTTTTGGCAATCAAGCGGACTTTATGATTGCAACGCTTAATTTTCAAGATTATCTGCAACATCTGCAACATGATCAAGAAAAACTAAAACAAAAAATTCAAAAATTAAAAGCGGATTTAGAAAAAAATCCTCAGTCAGAGAAAAAACACAATCAACTGCGTGAATTCTCCAGCCAATTTGAAAGCTTTGAAACACGTAAAGCCGGAGCACAAGAATTGATAGATAAATATGGAATGGAAGACCAAGTGCTTGCTGGCAGCCTCTTCCTCTATACACCACAAGAAGCGACCTACCTCTTTAGTGGTTCCTATCCTGAATTTAACAAATTTTATGCCCCAGCGCTTCTCCAAGAATATGTCATGAAAGAAGCTATCAAGCGACATATTCCCTTTTACAATTTTCTTGGTATTACAGGAATTTTCGATGGCTCAGACGGCGTGCTCCGTTTCAAGCAAAATTTCAATGGCTACATTGTTCGCAAAATGGGGACCTTCCGCTATTATCCACAACCACTTAAATTTAAAATTCTCAGTTTGATTAAAAAACTGCTACGGCGCGCTTAAAACTCTCAAACAGCTTTTTGAGAGTTTTTAAATATTCGTATTTTAGATAGGACTTATCAAATATGCTGAAACGATTTATTTCAAAAAAACTACTAGCGATTTACTTTCTGTTTATCGTGCTGACATGGATTGAGTCAGTTTTAAACCCAACGCTCGTTCGGATGATTATTGATAGTTTTCAAACGAAAAATTTAAAAATTCTCTGGCAAATCTTGATGTTGGGAATTTTTGGAAATATGCTGATTGTCTTAGGTTTAGTAGGCAAACGCTATTTTTATGCAAAAGTCATTGCAGATTTCAATGCAAATATAAAAGGAAAGATGTTTGCTACTTTTTTGTACTTGAATTTACAATCTAAGTGCAAAAAATGAAGATATTCTTTCTGACTTGGAAAATGATGTAAAGCAAATTGATATCTTTTACCATTCCTCGTTGAATTTCCCTAGCAATAAAATTATTGTGGACAACATCGTTTGAAAATTTTAAAATTCGCCCCGTTGTAAAATGAAGTGTAATAAAAAGGCTAGCATAAATATCCTGACCTTTTTTAACTTCCACTATTATCCATCTAAAAACTTCCACCACTGCCCCCGTGACTTCTGTCTGATGAAGATGTATGTGTGCTACTACCCCCAGAATCACTGGAGCTGCTAGGCTCCAGTTTTGCTTTCTTATCTACATTTGAGTAGAGGAAGAATTCTTGAGCATTGGTAATCTGGAGACTATTTTTCTTGATGTAATCAGTGGCTCCGGTTTGATGATAGACAGATTTGAGCTGACCTTTCATTCCTGTTACGATGAGAAAGGCGATACCAAAGCCAATAGCCAATGCTCCAGGAATCCAGTACCAACTTAAAGGCTCCTTAGGGAGACTTTTTTACATCATAAGGCTGCCCTTTTCGTGCTTGAGTGAGGAATTCATCACACTGCTCAGCGTAGGTTGTAAAAGCAGCATTGTAGTCACCATCTTTTAAATCAGGCAAGAACTGCTTTGATAGGTAGTCTAAGCCAGCATCGGTAAAAGCAGTGATGCCGTAGCCTGTCGTTGAAATATGCCACTTCCGTTCTGACATACTGATTAAGAAAAGCACCCCATCATGATTTTTTCCTTGACCGTAGCCATTGTAGTCGAAGTAGTCATCTGCGAAGTCTTGAGCACTTTTTCCTTCCAGACTCTTAACGGTCACGACAACGACATCACATTTTTGGCGTTTGCTAACATCTTTGAGCTTTGCTAACAAGGCTTTTTCTTGATCCGGCTTCAGCAAGTCCGCTTCATCTACCAGTAATGGATTGGCCGATGCATTGAGCAATTTGGTTACTTTATTGAGATAATACCGAACACCGCTATAAATATTTTTCCCACTCTCAAAAGCTTTCCAAAGTATGTCGTCACTCTTTGCTCCTAGCTTTTCTTTAGCGTTTCCGGCATAATATAGGATCCATTCTTTTTTTTCTTTATCAACAGCAAGGAGAATACCTTCAGCTGTGCCTGCAGATTCTTGATAAACCTTTTCAGCATCAGACAAAATACCATCTTCACCTACTGATTTTGCTGCCAAAAAGTAAACTTTAAAATGATATTGTTCTTCAATAGCTTTAGCCGCTTTGTTAATCTCTGTTATTTCCTTGCTTGAAAAGGCTGAGACTTCATCACGAATATAGCTGGTTTCTTCTGCACAGACAGTCCCAATCATGAGAAAGGAGAGAAGAAGAGTTGTCAGTAATGTTATGAATTTCTTCAACATAATCTCATCCTCCCTTCTTACAGTAAGTGAATCAGCCATACAGCCGCATAACTAACTATACTTGCCTCCACGCCCAGTCCGATTAGCCAACGTCTATAAGCTTGCTTGTCTAAGGGCAAATCTCCGACGAATTTACCAGTCTGACCATTCATTGCAAAGACAAACTTTTTGCCCCTCCAAGTCGTATTTAAGAGCCAAACTGGATAGAGAACATACTTAGTTGAACCATTTATCAAGCGAATATTCGAAGATTCTGGGGTAACGGTAGAAAACCCCGTAACTGTATCTTCAAAGGCTTCCTCCGTGCTTTGCTTGACACGGCTGTTAGCATGAGTAATGCTCTCCTCGGCTCCGACATCATATTTATCTGCTAGGTATCCTGCTAGGTAAGCTGTCTGAAAATCAACAGCTTCTGAAAAATCAAAGGGTTCAATGGATTCCATTAATTGATCATCCAATTTACTTGAACCGTCTACCGGGATATGTTCAAACGCTAACTGACCGGAACGAATAACTGAAAAATAGCTTGTTTCGGTATAGTCATACTCACTATCACTCCATGTTCTAATCCTGCTTGCTTTATAATGAACATCCGCATCTGCTTCTGTGTCAAAAAGCCAGAACGGAACATAACCCCCCTTTACTTCATCAATATGATTTTGGTCTTTAAAAACTTTTGGCAAGAGACGTTTCCCCATGAGATGCTTGTTCAGATTCGCCTTTGCTGCCTTTTTATCTAATTTGAATGGAATCACATAATCTGGCTTTAAATCACCAGCAAAGCGTCCCATCATAACAACAGGATTATCGCAGAATGGACACGAAGTGGCTGCTGTTGACTCGTCAGCAACAATTTCACCACCATAAGATTTACAGACATAAACTGATAGCTGATCAATCTCGCCCGTATCCCATTCACCACCAGCCTGCGTACTCCAAGTCATATTTTCATCAGTCTGGGTTTTTAATTGTTCATCCAATTCCTTCAAACTTGACATATCCAATTCGGAATCACAATAAGGGCACTTCATTTTCTGGATTGAACTATTAAATTCAAGAGCACCACCACAATTTGGACATTTATATTCTTGTAAATCAGCCATGATGACCTCCTTTCTACTGTCATCGAGCTATGAGATAGTTAGAAAAGCTTTTAAACAAGGTCATTTTCATCAAATACATTGCCACATTCAGGGCAGAATTTAGGTGGATTATAAGCATCTTCTGGTTGCCAGCCACAATTGCTACAACGATATTGACGGCGGGTTTCTGGTTTCGGTTGACCACAGTTTGAACAGAATTTACCATTATTGACAGTCCCACAAGTACAAGTCCAGCTGTCACTCACAGGTTTTGGTGAACCGCATTCAGGACAGAATTTACCTGAAGCTTCATGTCCATTTGGACAAGTCAATTTATCTGCAGTAGTTTGGGTTTGAGAGGTTGCACTCGCTGTTTGCGTTTGCTGACTAGCTGCTTGCTCTTATCCCATCGCAAAAAGATTTTGAGCATTCATGCCGCCTGCGCCCGCTGCCATTCCTACTCCCATAAAGCCAGTCATCGCACCGCCTGGATTTTCAGCCGCTGCTTTCATAGCATCTGCCTGTGCACCGACTAAGGTAGCCGCTGCCATGGTTGGGTCCTTCATAATAGCCACACGTTGAGCCTGCTTAATCATTTCAGCATCTTCGTCTGGAAGAGTTACTGAACCAAGAGCTACACTGACGACTTTCAAGCCACGAAGCTCGCCCCATTTGCTAGAGAGTGCTTCATTCATAGCATTTTCAAGTTCTGTATTGTGGCTAACGATTTGATTTGGCCGCAATTCTAGATCAGATAATGCAGCGAAAGCTGGTTGGAGGGCACTGATAAATTCGGTTTTTAGCTGTGATTCTAATTCTTCACGCAAATATTCTTTTTCGACATTGCCACAGACATTGGTATAGAAAAGAAGTGGGTCTGCAATCTTATAAGAATAAACACCAGAACAACGGACAGAAACATCCACATCTAAGCCGATTTTTGAATCCACCACACGAAACGGAATCGGATTTGGTGTGCCAAACTTATTATCAATCAGCTCTTTTGTATTGAAATAATAAACACGTTGATCTTTGCCTGTGTCACCACCATAAGTGAACCGTTTTACGATTTGTTTGAAGGTCTTCTTAATGGAATCACCTAAATTACCTGTAAAAATACTCGGCTCGCTAGAAGTGTCATAAGTGAATTGACCAGGCTCAGCACAGACTTCAACAATTTTTCCTTGCTCAACAATCATCATACACTAACCATCTGCAACAGCAATTCCAGAACCATTCGAAATAATGTTGTCGCTGCCCTTCGTATTAGATGAACGTCCAGATACTTGCTTTTGTCCTTTGACCACCATGACGGACTTGTCCATGGCATCACAGTAAAAGAATTATTTCCATTGGTCAGCCAATACGCCGCCTACGGCACCAATTCCTGCTTTAATGAGTCCCATAAGAATCTCCTTTCTCTCTTTAAAAAGCATGTTTCCGCTACCATACACTGTACTACTGAACGACATCATCTCCTTTATCATAAATTTGTAAATTTTTACAAAAAATCATACGCTAACTGGCAATATTTGTCTTTTTATCGCAACATAATTAGCTGTATGAAAGCGTTTTATCTCCAAAACTATTTTACCATATTTTTATAAAATTGTAACTATCAAAAATATGAAAGCTATTTTTGGATTTATAAAACGCCAGAACTTAATCGTATAAATAAAAAAACGAATAATTCCGATGTTCTGACTAACAGAATATCGAAACTGTTCGTTTTTTGTATGATTTTTATGCAACTCTCTTAGATTTCATTTTTTGAAATCCTTGTAGAGACAAGCACAGATCTATCTCACTTAAAGTATATGACATTATACTTTTTCAGGAACAACTGCAAGTAATTCTTGAATAGCTGCTTGGTTGCTTCCTCCAGCCATAGCCATGTTTGGTTTACCACCACCACGACCATTTACGATTGGAGCAAGTTCCTTGATTAAATTGCCAGCATGAATATCTTTTGTCTTGCTAGCCACAAGGACATTCACTTTCTCACCAATGGCTGCCACAAGGACAAGAACGTCTGAATAGTCTTTTTGTTTCCAAGTGTCTGCAAAAGTGCGTAGAGCACCCGCATCAGATACAGAAACTTGGCTGGCAATAAAGCTGTGTCCATTAGCTTCCTGAACATTCTTGAAGACTTCACCTGAAGCTGCTGCTGCTGCTTTTTCTTTCAGTTCAGCATTTTCTTTTTGCAATTGGCGAAGTTGTTCTTGCAAGGCTTCAACCTTATGCGAAACTTCTTTCATTTGTGGGACTTTCAGTGTCGTTGCAATAGCTTTCAAAGCATCTTCTTCCTCACGGTAAGCTTCAAATGCTTCTTTGCTCGTCACAGCGAGGATACGACGAGTTCCTGAGCCAATTCCTTCTTCTTTGATAATCTTGAAAAGACCAATTTCAGAAGTATTCTTCATGTGAGTACCGCCACACAACTCAATAGAGTAATCTCCAATTGTCACCACACGAACTTCTTTTCCGTATTTTTCTCCAAAGAGAGCCATCGCACCCATTTCTTTAGCCGTATCAATGTCTGTTTCAATCGTTTTGATGTCAATCGCTTCCCAAATTTTTTCATTAACTTCTTGCTCAATGCGACGTAGCTCTTCTGCTGTAACTGCTTGGAAATGAGTGAAGTCAAATCGAAGAAATTCTACTTCATTGAGAGAACCTGCTTGCGTTGCGTGTTTGCCTAAAACATTGTGAAGAGCCGCATGAAGCAAGTGTGTTGCTGTGTGATTCTTCATAACACGGTGACGACGATTGTGGTCAATTTCAAGCTTATATTCTTGGTTTAGCGTGAGTGGTGACACCACTTCTACCGTATGGAGCGGTTGTCCATTCGGCGCTTTTTGAACATCTACGACTTGTGCAACGAGATTGCCTGCAAGGTCAAAGATTTGTCCGTGGTCTGCTACTTGTCCGCCCATTTCAGCATAAAATGGCGTTTCTGTAAAAACGAGGTAAGCTTTACCAGAAGCCACTTCTTCTACTTCTTTATCATCTGCCACAATCGCAACCAACTCCGCAGATAAAGCCTCTTTTTCATAGTTAAAGTGGCTTTCAGTTGTAATGTTTTGCAAGGTTTCATTTTGCATGCCCATAGATCCACCTTTAACCACACTAGCCCGTGCGCGTTCTTGCTGCTCTTTCATAGCAGCTTCAAAGCCTTCGCGGTCTACTGTCATACCAGCTTCTTCGGCAATTTCTTCGGTCAATTCTACTGGGAAACCATAGGTGTCGTACAGTTTAAAGACATCCGTTCCTGAAATAACAGACTGTCCCTTTACCTTTAACTCTTCTACAATACTTTGTGCAAAGTGTTGACCTGAATGAAGCGTGCGAGCAAAAGATTCTTCTTCACTTTTAATGATTTTTTCGATAAAATCTTGCTTTTCAAGCACTTCTGGATAATAGCTTTCCATAATTTTTCCGACAGTTGGAACAAGTTTATAAAGGAAAGGCTCATTGATTCCTAATTTTTGACCATGCATCGAAGCACGACGGAGCAAACGACGCAGAACATAGCCACGTCCTTCATTTCCTGGAAGCGCACCATCGCCAATAGCAAATGACAGAGAGCGGATATGGTCTGCAATGACCTTGAAGCTCATATTGTCACCATCTGGATTGTAATTCTTACCAGATAACTTCTCTACTTCACGAATAATCGGCATGAAAAGGTCTGTTTCAAAGTTGGTCTTTGCCCCTTGAATAACAGCTACTAAGCGCTCTAGACCTGCACCCGTATCAATATTTTTGTGCGGCAACTCCTTGTATTCACTTCTTGGAACAGCTGGATCAGCATTGAATTGAGACAAAACAATATTCCAAATTTCAATATAACGATCATTTTCAATATCTTCTGCAAGCAAACGAATTCCTTGATGTTCAGGGTCAAATGCTTCCCCACGGTCAAAGAAGATTTCTGTATCTGGTCCAGAAGGTCCTGCACCAATTTCCCAGAAATTGTCTTCAATTGGAATCAAATGACTTGGATCGACACCAACTGAAATCCAACGATTATAAGAATCATGATCATCTGGATAGTAAGTCATGTATAGCTTGTCTTTTGGAAAATCAAACCAATCAGGACTAGTCAAGAGCTCGAATGCCCATTCAATCGCTTCATCACGGAAGTAATCACCAATAGAAAAATTCCCCAGCATTTCAAACATAGTATGATGACGTGCTGTTTTTCCGACATTTTCAATGTCATTCGTCCGAATCGCTTTCTGCGCATTGGTAATCCGTGGATTTTCTGGAATAATAGTCCCGTCGAAATATTTCTTTAATGTTGCAACGCCAGAGTTAATCCAGAGTAGAGTCGGGTCATTGACCGGTACTAGACTAACAGACGGTTCGACAGCATGTCCTTTTGAGGCCCAAAAATCTAGCCACATTTGGCGTACTTGAGCACTTGATAATTGTTTCATTTTCTTCTCCTTAAAACATTTCTCTAACTGATTTTTCTATTGCCCATGTGAGTTTTAAGAACTACTTTCAAGAGCTTCTACATAGTCAATAGCCACACACAATGAAACCACTAAATCCGCGTAGGCATCTTCATAAACTACAACTTGATAAGCGGACATCAGGTGCAAGAGTTCTTTTGAAATCTCTGCAATCACTTGTCCCTGCGCATCCAGCAGACGAAATTCTAAATCCCAGATATTCCCCTCGATGCGCAGATCTAAGTTATCAAATTCATATTTATCTCGTAAAAAAGTGAATTTTTTACGGATATAAAAACTCGAACCATTGCGCAATTGAATTTCAAATTGAGGTAAGACTGTTAGCACAGTCTTTTGAATTTGGCTGACCACTTCACCCTTGTCATCATAAATCGTAAAAGTTTTGGGAATTTTTAAAAAGCTTCCCTCCACTTGATAATCAATGTTCCCACGATCATCTTTGATGTCAAATTTCTCACCACCAAAGCGAAATTTTTGTTTTACAAGATAAGTCTTCATGACGGTTCCTCGCAAAAAGACAAGTCCACTAGACGAAGGGCGAAAAACCGCGGTACCACCTTCATTCAATGAACTTGTCATTCTCATTATATATGCAATTTTTCCTTTGAGTAGCATGATTTTCGTTCTTACATGGCTTGCAGCACCGCCAATTCTCTGAACTAAGAGGTCAAAAATCAATTCTCAATAGTCCTATTATACTCACTTATGAGCTTTTCGTCAACTTATTTTGATGAAGATGACGAGCTAGATGTTGATTTGCTATCTGACTTGACATATTGTGAGAACAGATTTTGGAAAGCTTGATCTTTCACCTTAATATTGGCTGCTTGTAATTCTTTGGCAACAATTTTTTGGATAAAGGTTCGATCATTTTGTTTTTGTGTCAAGATAACATTTTTCAGTTGTTTCTTGTAGTCTTTCCAGTTTGCTGATTTTTCAGACTTACTATTTAGTTTCACAATATAATAACTTGAAGAATAGGTTGATGATTTAACGGTGATAACATCAGAAATACCGTTTGCTTCAAGGGAAAAAGCCACTTTTTTAACAGCATCTGGAACATCTGTTGAAGCTGAGTCAAACTTCTCTTCCCCACCCTTATCTTTGGTCTTCGTATCCGTAGAATTTTCCTTGGCAATTTGTCCGAAATCAGCACCTTCAGCTTTTGCTTTCTCCAATACTTCCTTTGCCTTATCTTCGCTATCTACCTTGATGATTTGAGCAGTCACTTCTGGTGTATAAGATTCGTATGCTTTTTTATAGTTTGCATCTGTCAATTCTTTTTCAGCTGCTTTTTTGACAGCATATTCGACCAATTTATTGGTTCTGATTTGTTCACGATAAGTATCTTCCGTCAATCCTGCTCTTGCCAATACTTGTTGGAAAGCAGTTCCGTAAGTGCTCTTACTCTTATTGAACGTTTCATTGACTTCTTTTTCTGTAACATGTTTACCATAGCTCTTTTCAAAAACTTCTTGAATGGTCATATTGAGAAGTACTTGTTGAGCAGCTGCATTATTTTTTACTTTGTCATAGAAATCATTGACAGTAATTGTATTTCCTTTCATCGTGATAATATCTTTACCACCAGCTTGCGAGCATGCCGCTAATGTTACAACTGACAAAAGCGTAATGGCTCCTGCTAGAATTTTTTTCTTCATTATGAAAACTCCTTTTTTTAATTCACTTTCTTATTGTACCATAAAATAGATTTAATATCTTAAATTTTCCTAAAAACTTTGAAAATTTAGGAAAATATTAAGAATCTCATTTTTTTCTAATCATCAGAATGCCGTCGCCAAGTGGTAGCAAGGTTGAAGTCAATTCAGGCTGATTCAGTGTTTTATCAAATAATTGGTGCAACCCTCGATAAATCGTTCGTTGACCTCGGCGAACTTCACTCATCTCCTTTGTGACATCTCCACCTTGAAAAACATCATCTATGATGATAATTCCTCCTGAAGAAAGGCGCTTCAGAACTTCTGGCAGAAAGACAACGTATTTGGACTTAGCAGAGTCCATAAAGACAAAGTCATAGCAATCTTTCAAATGAGGAAGAATATCCATTGCATCTCCTTCCAGCAATGTAATTTGCCTGCGCTTATCAAACTTGGAAAAGTTCGCTTTGGCAAGAGCAATCATTTCTGGATTTCGATCAATCGTTGTGATTTGTGCGTGCGGTGCATGTTCTGCCATTAAAAGAGCTGAAAAACCAATGGCTGTCCCAATTTCCAAAATCTTCTGTGGCTGTAAAGTTTCTAACAGAAAACGAAAATAGGCAACTGTTTCGTGAGGAATAATGGGAATATTTTCTGCATGAGCAAAAGTTTCGAGCTCTTTTAAGGAGCCCGAAACTTGCTTTTGCCGTGTCCGCATAAAATCGACGATTTCTTCTTTGACAACGGGACGACGCATATTGTGATTGGCATTTTTACTATAGGATTCAACCATTTTATGCCAGTCCTAACTTTTCTACGAATGCTTCAAATTCATCAAGACGACGTTCAAAGACTGCAAAAGCAGCATTGAGGTAGTCTTCTTTTTCCATATCTACACCAGCTTTTTTAATGACATTTAGCGGATAATCAGAATTTCCTGCTTTCAAGTAGTTGAGATACTTCTCTTTATCTTCTTGCGTTCCGTTAACAATCTTATCTGCTAAGGCAGAAGCAGCTGAGAAACCGGTTGAGTATTGAAAAACATAGTAATCATAGTAGAAATGCGGAATCCGTGCCCATTCGTATTGAATTTGTGGGTTGTCTTCTTTCGTCAAACCATAATATTTTTCATTCAAATCTGCGTACAAATCATTCAAAAATTCACTCGTCAAGACTTGACCTTCTTGGTCAGCTTTGTGAATGGCATGTTCAAACTCGGCAAATTGAGTTTGGCGGAAAACAGTTCCACGGAAACCGTCCAAGAAATGATTCAGAATCGCAAAGCGGGTTTGATCGTCATCTACTTCTTCCAATAATTTCTCCGTCAGGATATTTTCATTGGTCGTAGAAGCAATCTCAGCTAAGAAAATAGAATAATCTCCGTAAACGTATGGCTGATTTTCACGAGTATAGCTAGAATGCATACTGTGACCTGTTTCATGAACCAGCGTGAAAAGATTGTCCAACGTATCTTGCCAGTTGAGCAACATAAAAGCATTGGTATCGTAAGAACCACCAGAATAAGCCCCAGAGCGCTTGCCTTGGTTTTCATAAACATCAATCCAACGATCTGAAAAGGCTTCTTTTACTCGACCTAGATAATCTTCTCCAAGGATAGCTAAGACTTCTTCTGCTTTCATCAAGGCTTCCTCATAAGTAAATTTGTAATCTGCTTCTGACAATGGTGTATAGAGGTCATACATTTTCAAATCAGAAAGGCCTAAAATCTTTGCACGTAGGGCAATGTAGCGATGTAAGAGTGGCAAGTGTTTGTTGACCGCAGACACTAAGCTATCATAAACACTTTCTGGAATAAAGTTAGCAGACAAAGCAGCTTCACGCGCAGAAGAAAAATTACGAACTTTGGCATTGTAATTATGAACTTTAACATTCGTTTGGAGTGTCTTAGCATAAGTATGTTGGTATTGCTCATAGACGCTGTAAAGCGCTTCATAAGTTTCCTTGCGGACTGTACGATTTTTCGACTCCACTAAACTAATGTAATTTCCGTGCGTCAATTGCACTTCATTTCCTTCTTCGTCGTGCACGGTTGGAAAGACAATATCAGCATTATCTAAGATTCCAAAAGTTTCACCCGCAGCACTAAAAATTTCACCAGCTCCTGCTAACAATTCTTCCTCACGTTGAGAAAGGATGTGAGGTTTCTTTTGCAGTAGCTTATCAAAGAAATGCTGATAGATTTGCAATTCGGGCTTTTCAGCTAAGAAAGTCTGATATTGCTCGTCTGTGATTGCCATAAATTCTGGCTCATAAAAAGCAAAGGCCTGTCCGAACTCACTATAAATGGCCATTCCTTTGGCTTGGTATTCTTGATATTTTGCCACGCGCGTATCTTGGTCATTTTTCATGTGAGCATAGGAATAGAGTTTTTCGATACGACGCATCAAGTCCAATTGGATTTCTGTTGTTTTTAAAAGGCTGTCAGATGAGTCCAAAAGATGCCCTGCTAAGCTGCTGGCTTCTTTTAATTCTTTTGAAACTTGAGT
Source organism: Streptococcus sp. HMSC066F10 (assembly GCF_001813805.1). NCBI lineage: Bacteria > Bacillati > Bacillota > Bacilli > Lactobacillales > Streptococcaceae > Streptococcus > Streptococcus sp. HMSC066F10. The sequence continues at coordinate 68,451 of NZ_KV813989.1, read as the reverse complement.
TAACTCTGCCTCAAAAGCTTCATCTGTTGTGAAAATCGTTGTTAGGTCCCAAGTGTATTTTTCTTCAATTTCATTTCTTTGTTTTGCCATAAAATTTCCTCCGTCCTTCCTATTCTATCATAAATATTGCCAAAAATCTTTGCATAAAAAGCTGGAGGATAGAGAATTTGGAAATTTTTATTTTTTTCTTTTTCATAATAAGCTGAAAATTGCTGGTAATAAGGTGTGAGATCTTGAAAAATCTGGCAGAAAGAGCTGGAACGAACAGGTTGGACTTGCGGGTAAAAGTCACTAGCCGTTTTGGTTAATAAATTATCACCCGTTTGATACAATTCTGCCTGCCATTTCATCCATTTGGGCTGCTGATAATAGAGCTGCTGGCGCACATAACTGCAAATATTTTTATCTTCTTTTGCCAGAAAACTCGTCATTTCCTGCTTGCAGAATGGCTGACGAAAGATGTCTAAAAGGTTTCCTTTACCAAAAGCAAAACTTTTCTCCTTATACTGAACCTTGCCATGCAAATCTTCATGAATCAAGTATTTAAGCCTCAAGAGCTGTTGCTGTTCGTCTAATTCCCATAGATGAAAGCCCATATTTTGACTGAAATAGAGAAAGTCCTTTTGTAAATTGGTCAAGGAATCTTTCAGCCAAAGTTTCTTTCCCAAGAGCCAAAAGACGCGATAACCATGCTGACGATAACTGTCCGTACGCTCTTTTAAGCGTTTTTGACTAAGCGAGCTACACTGAACTTCAAGCGCAATTTGTTTTTCAACTAACAAATCTGCGATTTGCTGCAATTCTGGTAAATAAGCTTCTACTTGAATCGCATGATTGGATTTTCTAGCCCAAGTAAACAAAGCAGTTTTCAGATTTAGGTGCTCTGCACTTTCATTTTCCGTAGAAAAATGGCAGTTTTTCAAGGAAATATGAGCAAAATGCGATCGCATCACCTTGCCATTCTTAAATCGCACCGCTTCCTTACAAGCCGGGCAGAGAAACCTATCCAACGGATTTACCGTATCTTCCACAGCATTTAGCATTTTTCCGTTTTCCTGACAAGCCATTAACATAGATTATTTTCCCCTTTTACTTAAATTATTCGTAAAAAAAGAGTGAGACAGAACTCATCTTAAAAATTTTAAGTTAAGTTCTGTTTCACCCCCGCAAAGTTGCTCAACAGTCTTCCAGACTGTTGAGCTGGTGGATAAAGAAAACAAAGTTTTTATCAAAAGTGCTTTTCTGAGCTTGAAAAATGAAGAACTTTGAAGGTGGGGCAAAGTGCTCAGCTTCCTTTGTTTATATAGTTAGAATTATAAGACACAGTAGTTGAGTGGACTCTAATATGTTGATAAATCAACTTTTACAGTCCTACTCAACCGTGCGGAGGTGGGACGATGAAATCAAGTTTCTACAAAACTACTGATTTCTGCCCCACTCTCATCCTCCACCTCAAAGTAGTGCTTTGAGCAAACAGCTACTGCGACCTTGGTTTATTGCACTATATAAATTGAAGCTGGAGACTTTCGTTCCAGCTTCAAATTTTTTATAAGGGGAAACAAAATTATTGAATCGCTTCAGCGCCGCCCATTTCTTCTTTGTACAACTTCGTATCATACATCTTAATAAATGGATACCAAATCACAAAGGCAGACAGAGCACAGACAAGTGCAACTACGAAAGCACCAATATTACCACCTGAACCAACATAAGCTCCAAGACCAATAGGTGTTGGCCATGGTGTTTGGGCAATTGCTTTACCAGCTAGTCCAAGTCGGACAGACCAGTAACCAATTGAAGCAGAGACAATTGGAGCCAAAATAAACGGAATGGTCAACATTGGATTATACACAATTGGTAGACCAAAGATAAGGGGTTCGTTGATGTTGAAAATAGCTGGACCCATAGCTGCTTTTCCAAGCATACGTAATTGATCTGACTTCGCACGGAAAGCAATATAGAAGCAAAGCAATAAGGTCGCACCAGAACCACCGATTGTTACATAAGAGTTGGTAAATTCACCTGCATAAGCAATGAATTTGCCGTCAACGTTTTGTGCCATATTAGCAAGCAAGATCGGATTAACCAGTCCCATAACGATATTAGCACCGTGAATACCGACAATCCAAAGAGCATGAACCAATAAGTAAATCACAACGATACCTAGCCATGTATTAGTGATATGGCTAACAAAGGCAAACGGAATTGCAATAACTTTATAAATATCTGTACCAAATAGGATAAAGATACCGTTAATGAAGAGTACTGCAAATGCAATGACAAAACCTGGAATGAGGGCTGTAAATGAACGAGCAACTCCTTCTGGAACAGCTTCAGGCATCTTGATGACCCAATTCTTCTGCACACAAAGGCGATATAGTTGCACAGCGAGAATGGACATCAGAATCGCAGTAAACATACCTGATGTAGATAAACGTGTCAAACTATCTCCGCCAACAGTCCAACCACCAATTGTTGCTTTTCCTGTAACGGCTGAAATCACTCCTTTAGAATAAGTTAATTCAGGAATGGTCAAAAAGTAAGCAAATACCGCTAAGAGACCACCATTGAGTGGATTGAGGTTGAGCCCTTCTTCTTCGACATAAATTTTTGTGTATTCATACCCAATAACGATGGCAAAATAGAGAGACAAAATCCCCATTGTACACTTATAAGCTAACAAGTATAGAGCTTGAATCTTATCAAATGAATTCGCCCACAAATCAACAATAAATTGAAGATTAAAGGCTTGCGGTATAACACTAAGAACCAAGAAAGCAGACCCTACGATTGTAAAGGGAATGCTGGCCATCCCGGCAGCAACAATAGCACGAACAGGACGCCAAGTAGAGACTTTCCCCATTGGTCCCATGAGGTACTTTTCTAGAAATTCAAACAATTTATTCATAATATATCCTCCTATGATGTTTGAAATATAATTTATAAACTAACGTTGAACAGTGGCAATATATTCTTGAATGCGTTTATATTGCTTATCTGTATGGTGATGAATTCGACTTAATTTTCTTAACATTAGAATGGCTAAAAGTAGCCCCAATAAAAGTACAACCGTTAAAACGGTTACAGTGGTTGTACTAATCGAAAAAAATGGAAAGAGGAAATGATACTGTCCCACAAAAACAATTATCAGTAGCAAAACATTTGCTAAAGCAGAAATATTGTAAAAGAACCGCGTTAATGTCGCTTCTTTTTGATGAACGCTGTACATTCGTGTTTGTTCCCACATTGCCAACGCCGCTAGAACAGTTAGCAACAAAGGCAACAGCAAAACTAAACCAGCCTTTGAAAGATACAGCATTAGCATCCAATAAAGATTAGCAAAGAAGAAAAATGCTGTCGCGTAGCGGACTGAAAAGAAACGCGTGTAGTACATGTTTTTTATTGCTGCTTCTTTTCGTCTTGCTTCTAGTTCTTGTTTCTCTTTTTCAGTCATGTTTTCCCCTTTCATTCATCTTTTACTTTTCAATCTTTCGATAAAGACTGAGCATTTCAAGTGCTACCTCACGCAAGGTCATAGTTGTCATCAAATGATCCTGAGCATGCACCATGATAATTTCAATTTTGATTTCCGTTCCACTTGCGTATTCTTGTAGCAAATTTGTTTGTGCATGATGAGCTTCCAATAGTTCTGCATTGGCAGCTTCTAACTTTTCAGCAGCTTCATCATAATGCCCTTCGCGCATATCTGCAAATGCTTCATGAACTGTTGTTCTTGCTGAACCACTATGCAGGATAATTTCAAAAGCTGCAACTTGTAATTCTTCCTGATTCATAGACAATCTCCTTTACTTTATGTTTAAAAATAATGCTTTAAATTCTGTAAACGACTGACAGCTCAATATCTTTGCTTGCAGGTCAGGCTGCTCTAACAAATCAACAATCTTTGATGTCAACGTTGCCATTTCTTCATTCCCATAAACGGACGGAGAAGGGAGAAAAATGAGTTGAATTTTAGGACTTTCTTCATTCCACTGCACGCCATTTCTCACAATGGCAACACCAATTTTATGATTCTTTGCAAGGGGCTTAATCGGGTGAGGCACCGCAACTTGTTCTGAAAAAACGACAGAACTCATCTTTTCACGCTGCTTGATTAGCTCTTGCATATGTGTAACAAAATCCTTTTCTTCTCCCTGCTCCATTTTTGTTAATAATTCTTGCAAAATCTGCTCTTTTGACGCATCCTGCATGAGAATAAAACAAGATGGAGAGAAATATTCATCAAAAATCCTTTCACTATCTTTATCAAATGTTATCATCGCTTTAACTGGCAAACAGGTTCCAATCGGCTTTAACTGACTGACCTTTTGCTTGATGGACTTTAATTCCTCTGCATTTAAAAAGATACTAACAGTAAAAACAGGAACACTAAAGACTAAATTTGACAAGTCAATAGACGAAATGATGAAATCAATATCTTTCAAACGTTCATCATCCAACTCATAATAACCAATCACATCTACAATGTGAACTAAGTTACCCAGCTCATTGACAATCCGATTTTTTAGCATTAATGCCGATCCATAACCCGTAGCACAAATCACCAAAATGTTAAACTTTTGCTTTTCCTTTAATCGCTCCAAAGCAGCCATGAAATGCAGTGCCACATAAGCCACTTCATCATCTGATAAGTCTTCCTTAGAAAAAATCGGCATTTCCTGCAAAATTTCTCGTGTCATTTCCAAAACTGCTGGTGCTTGCTGTTGAATATCCTGTAAAAGGGGATTTTCAAGCATCACATGATTTTGCAAACGCACATAGAAAGTAGATAAATGAACAACAACTCCTTCAACTAATTGAAAATCATGCTGAAATTGATAAGCCTTGACATGCTCGACTTGCTCTAACGCCTCTAGTAGCTGCTTGCGAATTTCTTGATTGGTGTCTATTTTGGTATTCTGGCTTTCTTGACAAGAAGCTTTTGAAATCAAATGGAGCGTGATATAGTCTACTTCTTCTTTGGGAAATTCCAGCCCAGTTGCCAAATACACTCTGTGTAAAATTTTCTCAGCAATCTTTCGTTCTGCCAGATAATTACCTTGTTCCCAGTCTTCAATCTTGCTAATTTGGAAGCCTTCTGCAATCCTTTTAAACGATAAGGCAATATGAATGACTAAATTTTGAATCACAAAATCTGACAACTTTAAGTGACCTTCACGACATTCGTCCAATACGATAATCGTCAATTCTTCTAAGCTGATTTGCCGTCCTGGAACTTCAATGTTAATGTAATTGTGCAAACTTTGAAAGAAATTATCACGAAAAAAGTAATCCATGATAAAACGTCGTTTATTCCGTTCGCTGCCTTTTACATAAACACCACGATTGGCTTTGCTCTCGATTTGTAAATCATACTTTGCCAAGTCTTGTCTGATTTTCTTGAAATCTGCTGACAAGGTTGAACGACTGACAAACAGCTCTTCTGCTAAGTCATCACAATAAAGTTTTTCCTGCTCAAAGAGCAATTTATTTAAAATGTAATTGTAACGATCCTCTATATTTTCAGTCTTAGCAGAGTTTTGCTCTGTAAAAAATTCTGTTTCTATAAAGTTTCGATAGAGAGCTTTATCTTGAAGTTCAAGTCGATAACCATAACCTTGCTTGGCTGTAATCTTCCAACCAGTTTCATCAGGCTTCCAATCCATCAATGATTTCAGGTAAGTTCTTATCGTACGATCAGAGCAAGAAAGCTGACTAGCTAATTCCTTACTTGTAATATAATGATCTTTATTTTCCAACAAAGATTGAAGAATCAATTTTTCTTTCTGATGTAGCAATACAGTTCTCCTTCCGCATTTATAAGAACTATTTTACCCTTTTTGAGCTGAAAATTTAAATCTTTTCCAAGATGAGGTTTGCCATTTTTTCAATTCCCATTGGAATAGGAATGTAGGCTTGCGGAGGAATTTGTACAATAGGTTTGCCGACTTTTGCTCCAGCATCCTCAAATTGCTTGAAATACATTTTTGTTTGAGGGCTAATGAGATAAAGATCAAATTCAGCAGCAGCAATGGCTTTTCCACCTTCTGTCGCACTAATAGCATCTACTTCAATGTCATGCCCTTTGCTCTTTAAAAATTCCGTTGTTTTCTTTGCCATCAAAGAAGATGACATACCTGCTGCACAGATAATCAATGCTTTAGCCATAAGATTTTCTCCTTATAAATAAAATTTATTTTATAAACTCATTATATATGAAAACGGTTGCAACTTCCATCTTATTTTTTTCCTTAGTTAAACGGAAACATTTCCTTAGTCACTTTTTTTACTTATATTTTAACTTATAACGGAGAATAGTTCCTGATAAAACCAAAGAAACGCTGTTAGCCATAATCAAAGGCAGATCGTTAATCACCAAGCCATGAAACAGCCACAAAGCAATACCAACAACTTGCATCAGATACATGCCAAGCGCAATAGACTCTGTGTCCTTGGTCTTGATGACTTTGAAAACCTGGGGCAAAAAGGCAAAGGTTGTTAAAATAGCAGCAATACTGCCAATCATGTTTATCTCCTGAATAATAAGTAACGACCAGCGCTCTTGATGAGCCTATGGCCAAGTGACGCATAGTCTACGAAAAACTCTTCAACTTGTATCAAATTTTATTGACTGGAAATACCCACCAACCATCTATTTTGAAGAGTTTGACGAAGAAAAGTACATTTTCCTCTCAAAGAAAATGGGCGGAAGAAAAATCTCCATTCCTCTTCCACTCCTTTTGGGATCAGTGTCTTTCCATCAGATGTAGGCATTCATGATACCTGGATATTTTAACAGGACCTGGACATCCTTCTTTTCCAAACCATAGATTTCCATAATCAATTCGCGAATCTTGGCATCATTGATGTCACTGTCTACGAAAAAGCCGTCTGCATTTTTCAACTTAATCGTCAAATGCTGAGTGATAGCTGGATTGGCAGCCAAGTCTGGCACAGCGACTCCTTTAGAAAATTTGATGACATAGGTTATTTTTTTACTCATAAAATCCCTTATCTAGTCTACAGTTTCTCCATTTGATGCAATGACTTCCTTATACCAGTTAAAGGACTTCTTCGGTGAACGTTCATAACTCCCCTTGCCATCGTCATCCTTATCGACATAGATAAATCCATAGCGTTTGCGCATTTCACCCGTACCTGCTGATACTAGGTCAATACAGCCCCAAGGCGTGTAGCCCATGAGATCCACACCATCTTCTACCACGGCCTTTTTCATCTCGCGGATATGAGCACCCAGATAGTCAATCCGGTAATCATCGTGTACCATACCGTCTGCTTCCACTTGGTCAATAGCTCCAAAGCCATTTTCCACAATGAAAAGCGGTAGATGATAATGATCCGTAAACCAATTGAGAGCATAGCGCAGGCCTTCTGGGTCAATCTGCCATTCCCATTCAGAAGCCTTGACAAAGTTATTTTTAACCAAATCTTCAGTCTCTATATAGTCGAAGTAAGGATTATTTTCCCGATGGGAGTCAATAGCAAAGGACATGTAGTAGCTAAAACCAATATAGTCAACAGTGCCCTCTAGCAAGTCTTTTTGATCCTGCTCGCTAAAGTCCACCTTGATTCCCTTCCTTTCCCAGTATTTGAGAATATGCTCAGGATATCGGCCAAAGACATGCACATCTGTAAAGTAATAACGCTTCTGCATAGCTTTCATCGCCATGAGGACGTCCTTAGGATTGCAAGTAGCTGGATAAATCGGACACATGGCAATCATACAACCGATTTGGAAGTCAGGATTGATCTCATGACCGATTTTAACTGCTCGCGCAGAAGCTACCAGCTCATAGTGAGCCGCCTGATACATGATTGCTTCGCGATCATCGCCTTCCTTGTAGACAATCCCAGAGTTAGTGAAGGGAGCAAAATCCTCCTGATAATTAGCTTGGTTATTGATTTCATTGAAAGTCATCCAGTATTTGACTTTATCCTTATAACGCTCAAAAACAACTTCTGCAAAACGGACAAAGAAGTCAATCACCTGACGATTTTTCCAGCCACCATACTCGGTCACCAAATGATAAGGCATTTCGAAATGCGACAGAGTAATAACTGGCTCAATCCCGTATTTGAGACATTCATCAAAAAGGTCATCATAAAACTGCAAACCAGCTTCATTGGGCTGCTCTTCGTCTCCCTTAGGAAAAATCCGCGTCCAAGCAATAGAAGTTCGGAAGCACTTGAAACCCATTTCCGCAAACAGAGCAATGTCCCCCTTATAAAGATGATAAAAATCAATTGCTTCATGATTTGGGTAGTATTTGCCTGGCAACACTCCAGCCGTAATTTCACGCGGAACCCCATGGCGAGCTGCTGTCATCACATCAGCCACACTAATGCCCTTGCCGCCTTCCTGCCAACCACCTTCTAGTTGATGAGCTGCAACTGCTCCACCCCAGAGAAATCCGTCTTTAAATGTTGACATGTCTAAAGTCCTCCTGATTTTGATACTTTTATTATACTCCTAAGAAAGCGCTTTTAAAACCCATATTTTTGCCACAGCAATGCGGAAAATAAATCCAAAGTTTGTGAAAGCGGTTGCTTTTTCGGCTCATTTCTTTCTATAATGAAGGAAAAGAATATAAAATCTACATTATGTTTCTCTATCTAAGAAAGGTCATCTCATTCCGCTATGATTACAAAAAGTTTTTGATTTATATACCTATTATTGCTATAACTTGTACTATGATAGCTTTTTTATTGTACTTTTTACCCATTGATTCACGCCCGTTTTATCTTTCCCTCTTTACTTTTCCTTTTAGCTTACCTCCTTTCTTTCAGCAAAAGAAAGTTTCTACTTTTATCTTTGCTGGTTTTATAGACGGAGTTTTAAAAACAGGACTTTTTCTACTTGGTATCAAGCCTGTTAGTATTACACTTCCATTTTTAGTCGTTTATAGATGTGTCAGCCTGATTGCCTATGTTTGGCTCTTTTTATTTAAGAAAAAACTAAATGAGTAAATTAAAAAGAGTGAAACAGAACTAAAATTTGAAAATTTTTAGTTCTGTCTCACCCCACAGCCTGAGAGACAGTTGAGATGGTGAATGACAAAAACGACGTTTTCATCAAAAGTGTTTTTTCGAGCTTAAAAAGCAAACAAGGTTAAGACTCGTTTCATGAGCCTTATCCGGTAACTAATTCGTCATTGCTTTATTATACAATATGCTATGAAGCTGGAGACTTTCAATCCAGATTTTTTATACCTCTCTTATTTTAACCGAATAATTTCTGATTTGGCTTGTTTGGCACTTTCAAAAAGAAGGCTAAAACAAGCACTACAATCATCACACCAGCTAAGAAAAAGCTCATCATTTCATAGCCAGATTTGTCAATAATGTCTCCTGCAATATTTTGGATAAGAATGGTTCCCAAATTTCGGGCTGTTTGAACAAGGACAATAGCTGTCACCATATATTTTTCATCTACTACATTAGCAACAATCTTTAAAGTCACCATAATCAACAACATTCCTGTGGCGTGCTTTGACATCAAGGTCAAAAGAATCTTGGAAGTCAATCCAAAATCCAGACCATAAATCACATACTGTAAGAGCAAAATGAGCAGGGAAATATAAAGCAATTTTTTAATCGGAAGTTTATCCATAAAAAGATAAGAAAAGAAGATCAAGGGCGACTCACAAATAACAGAAATAGCTACCACAGTCGTCGCCACATTGACACTTAAACCACTATGCTCTAACATAGATGGTATATAAGTGTGACCAGTATTCCCGACTCCAGAATAGAGCGCTACAATAACGAGGTAAAACAAATATGTTTTATTTTTAAAAATCTGTCCAATATAGGAATCATTTTTCGTTTGTGTCGTTTTTTTAGGACGCTGATCTTGTTTTGGCTCAATTCCCAGCACTCCAAGAATACTCACACACATCATACCGATAAACACGATGAAAATCGCTTGCGGAGAGATGAACTTATAAATCAGCCCTGCTAATTGTGAGCCCATTGCATAGCCAAAAGTCCCCCAGATACGGATTTTCCCATAAGTATAAGGGCTTCTAGCAGCTAGAACGTCCATAACAGGATTCACACCGTTGATTAGCATTAAAACAGCGCTGTACCAAATTGTCAAGAGCAAGAGATTATTGGCTTGCATGAAAAAAATTGCTCCAACGATGATGAAAAGAAAGCTATAAATGGTTACTTTTTTAATGCCAATCGCATCATTCAAAACACCCATAATAGGCTGTACAAGCATTGAAGAAAAGAACGAGGCAGAGACAACAAGTGAAACCTGACTAGCCGAATACCCCTTATCCAGCATATAAACTGAAATTAAAGTTGAAAACAATGAGTATGATAAAAAATAAAAATTATACATCAAAAAATAAGCAAAATAGCTATTTTGAAATTTCCTAAACATGATTTTTCCTTCTCCCTAAAAAGGTGACAAAGCCCGATTGGATCAACCAATCGAGCTTTCTATTCTACAAATGAGTAATTAACGTTTCTGACGACGAGATAATTGTGTATCGTTAGTCGTACGCTGTTTTCTTCTTTGCTTACGTTTCGTTGCTTCAAAAACGACAATGAGCAAAAGAATAAGCAACGGAACTGCGACCAGAATGTGATAATCTAAAAAGAGTTGCTTCAAACTTTTTCCGCTAGATTTTGCTGTTGTAGTTTTTACAGTTGATTTAGCTGTACTGTTTTTAATTGCTGTATTCTTTACTTCTGTGACATTATCTCCGTTTGAAATAAGCGAAGAAAGTTGCTCCAAACCATTATCATTTTTCAATACGTCATTTTCCACAACTGCTTTTGCTGCTGTGTCTTTTTTCACTGTTGCATAGAAATCTTTTGACAGGTTATATCTTTTTCCATTGATTGTTTGTTCTCCAGCCTTGAAAATTTTTTTGTACTCATAATCAGCATAAGCTTTCTCAATCAAGGCATTGCCAAATGGATGGCGGTAATATTCTCCGTCTTGGTCAGACCAATTCCCAACTCCCATGATAACACTAATCAAACGTTGTTCCCCTCGCTTAATCGTTGCGATGTAATTAAAAGCTCCTCGTGGACTTGACCCCGTCTTTAAACCTTCGACGCCTTCAATGCCATATTTGGCACCGGGAAGTGAGTAATTATAGGTTTCAAAGGTTTCTTCATACGGCGTTCCCTTTTTTACCGTTACGACTGGTTTATTGGTGTAATTTAAAATATTTGGATAATTCTTGACGAAATGGTACCCTAAAATGGCTAAATCGCGCGCCGTTGTCTGATTGGCTGCATTGTTATCATACCGTTGTGGAGTATACAAGCCTTTGAAAGAAACAGCTGCAGCTCCGCTAGCATTGAACCATTTTGTATTGGTCATACCTAATTCTTTTGCCTTGGCATTCATCATGTCCAAAAATGTATCTGGATCATTGTTAGATAAATAATTGGCTAACATAACAGTTGTCGCATTTGAAGATGGAACAGCTGTCATCGTAATCAATTCAGAGACAGTATAATCTACTCCCGCCACAATTTTATTATTGGAAATTTCGTAAATTTTGGCAATTGCTTCATCACGTGGTGTTGCTTTGATAACTGTATTTTCGCTCAACTTTCCTTGCTGAATTGCTTCAAAAACTAAATACAAGGTCATCAATTTGCTCATACTGGCAGGATCACGAACTTCATCAATATTGTCTTGCCAAAGGATATTTCCCGTATTAGCATCTACAATCAAGGACGATTTAGGTCGATTGATTGGATTGATCTTCTCGTTTGGATACATTTTTTGTGCCATATCAACCAACTCATCTGCACGAGCAGCAGTTACTCCCACATACAACACAAAAAGACAAACAATAGCTAACAGCTTTTTCACTAGAATCCTCCTAAGTTCTCACTTATCTTCTAGTATAGCACACTTTATCCATAGGATAACGAACTTTTTTCAAAATGTCAAAAAACCTACCTAAAAATTAGATAGGAAATAGATTCTTATTTTTTCAAAATGCTTAAAGCTTCTTTATCTGCGATAATGACAACATCTTCATGTTTTTGAAGGACGCTTCCTGGTAGTTCTTCTATAATCGGTCCTTCTACTGTTCCTGCAATCGCTTTAGCTTTTGAAGCACCATAAGCAAATAAAATAATAGATTTTGCATCGAGAATATTCCGAATCCCCATTGAGTAAGCTTGCGTCGGTACATCTTCTATTTTATCAAAGAAACGAGCATTCGCTTCAATAGTTAATTGCTCCAAATCCACTACATGAACCGTGCTATCAAAGCTCGTCCCTGGTTCATTAAACCCAATATGACCATTTGTACCAATTCCCAAAATTTGCAAATCAACAGGATGTTCTACCAAAATTTGGTTGTAGCGTTTCACTTCTGCTTCCGCATCTTCAGCAACACCATTTGGTAAAAAGCTTTCTTTAAAAGGCTTTTGATTAAATAAATGTTCTTGCATAAAATAACGATAAGACTGAGGATTTTCCCCACTTAATCCTATGTACTCGTCTAGATTCACACTGGTTAAGCCTGACAAATCAAGGTCACTTTCAACAATTTGCTCGTAAAAACTCAAAGGACTGCTCCCTGTCGCTAAGCCTAACGTTTTAGCTCCTTCAGCTAATTTTTCTTTTAATAATTCAAAGGCTACTCTACCGCCGTCTACTTGATTTTCCACTTGAATAATTCTCATCGCTAAACTCCTTTTCCTTATTTAATTACATTATATGGTATAGACCGATTTTTGTCAAGAGAATTTGTTTCTTTTTAAAAAATCCGAGCTTGTTTGCACGAAAAATCGTGCTATAATAGAAGAATGTTAGTCTATTTACTCTGTTTATTTTTACTGGGAGTTGCATTTGTTATCGCTGCGCTCCTTTTCAAAACCAAGCGAATCTGGTATTATACCCTATTGATTTTAGGCATTTTACTCATGTGCCTGCCACTTGTTGCTTGTTGTTATTCGTTATGGATTTTAATTACAGCCTAAGGAGAATGTATGAATACTGCTGATTTTGACTTTCATTTACCAGAAGAATTAATTGCACAAACCCCTTTAGAAAAGCGAGATGCTTCCCGCCTTTTAATCGTCAATCACGAAACTGGTCAAATGGAAGATACGCACTTTGATGCCATTATTGATCAATTACATCCTGGAGACGCTTTGGTTATGAATGATACGCGCGTCTTGCCAGCACGCCTTCATGGTGAAAAGTCTGAAACAGGCGGACATGTTGAATTACTACTGTTGAAAAACATCGCAGGAGATGATTGGGAAGTGCTAGCGAAGCCAGCCAAGCGCTTAAAAGTCGGAGCAGCTATATCTTTTGGTGACGGGCGCTTAACAGCAACTGTCTTAGAAGAATTAGAACACGGCGGACGAATTGTACGTTTCCATTACCAAGGGATTTTCTTGGAAGTGCTTGAAAGTCTGGGCGAAATGCCTTTGCCACCTTATATTCATGAAAAATTAAAAGACCGTGAACGCTATCAGACTGTTTATGCTAAAGAAAATGGCTCAGCGGCTGCTCCTACTGCCGGACTTCATTTTACCAAAGAGCTGCTGGCTCAGATTGAAGCTAAAGGCGTAAAATTAGTCTATCTGACGCTTCATGTTGGTCTAGGAACCTTCCGTCCTGTCTCTGTAGACAATGTAGACGAACACGAGATGCATTCAGAATTCTATACATTGTCTGAAGAAGCAGCTAACACGCTTCGACAAGTCAAAGCTAGTGGACATCATGTCGTTGCAGTTGGAACAACTTCTATCCGTACACTGGAAACAATTGGTTCAAAGTTTAACGGGGAAATCAAAGCTGACTCTGGTTGGACCAACATCTTTATTAAACCTGGCTACGATTGGAAAATCGTAGATGCTTTTTCTACCAATTTCCACCTTCCAAAGTCCACTCTCGTCATGCTCGTTTCAGCCTTTGCAGGGCGAGAATTGGTGCTCTCCGCTTATCAACATGCCATTGATGAAAAATACCGCTTTTTCAGCTTTGGAGATGCTATGTTTATAAAATAATAGGTGAAATATGAATAAAATTGAAAGCCGTCATCGACTCATTCGCTCGCTTGTCCTAGAGAAAAAAATTCACACACAACAAGAATTACAAGATTTGCTTTCAGCAAATGGCGTTACAGTGACGCAATCCACACTTTCTCGAGACATTAAAGCTTTGAACTTAGTAAAAGTACATGAAGCAGATATTTCTTATTATATTATCAATAGCATGGCACCTTCACGCTGGGAAAAACGCCTGCGTCTCTATATGGAAGATGCCTTGATTATGTTGCGTCCTGTTCAACATCAAGTTGTCATGAAAACTCTTCCTGGATTGGCACAATCATTCGGCTCTATCTTAGATGCTCTAGAATTTTCCGAAATTGTCGCAACGGTCTGCGGTGATGATGTCTGCTTGATTATCTGCGAGGACAATCAAAAAGCACAAGACTGTTTTAACAAATTAAAACAATTTGCACCCCCGTTCTTCTTTAGTAAAGAATAACCTTTTTAAGTATGAAAAAGCTGAGAATGGACATTTTTGTCCACTCTCAGCTTTTTTCTTCTAACTATTTTCCAGCCAAGCGATAAATCGTTTCAGCATAAATATCCATTGCCTTATACAGATCGTCAATCACAGTTCGTTCATTGGCTTGATGTTCTGTTTGCAAAGCACCAGGGAAAAGTGCACCAAAAGCTACACAATTTGGCATAGTACGAGCAAATGTAGCACCGCCAGAAGACACAGCAGGGCTATCATCATTGGTTTTTTCTTTATAGACAGCCATTAAGGTGCTGACCAATTCACTATCAAGTGGCACATATAACGGTGCAAGATGGTCAAATTCTTCATAACGTAATTGATATTTTTCAGCAATTTGACTTAGTTCTCGTACTAATTTATCTTTGTCAGCAAGAACTGGAATCCGCAAATCAATCCGAATCTCGGACTCGTCTTGATTTATAGTTAGCCCAGAAACATTGAACGACAAGGTTCCTGAAGGCTCATCTGAAATTTCACCAAACAAGCTGCTGCCTGTAGCATCTTCACCAACTGCTTCTGCCATAAATTGAATAGTAGAGTGTTGAACAAGTGGATTTAGCCCCATTGCCAAACGTACAATAGCATTCACTCCCTCAGCTGCATCTTTTGAATGCTTAGGGACACCAATGACTGTTACTGTATCTGCAGTTCGTTCGTATTCAAAAGCCTGTTTTTTCAATTCAACTTCTAATGAATCTGCTAAATTTCCCGTATAGCTTGCTTTTGCAGGTACAACATTAAAGGCTTCTCCTGCTTCAATAGCAAGTTCTTGCGAACCTGAACCATGTAACTTAATCTGCAGCAAACCTTTTTCAGCATAAGTCAGCGGGAAAGAAGAATCCGGTGCAAAACCAAGCGTCGCTGTTTCCTCCAGCTCATTGTAACGAGCCATACAGCGCCACAGAGTTTCTTCGTCTGTACCATAGATGAAACGAATCCGCTTGTTAAATGTCACACCTGCATCCATCAATGCTTTAACAGCATAAAGTGCAGCTAGGGACGGACCTTTATCATCTTGCACCCCACGTCCATGTATCCAACCATCTTTTATAGTTGCTTCAAATGGAGGAGTTTCCCAATCGGACAAATCTCCCACTGGAACAACGTCTAAATGGCAGAGAACGGCCAGGAGTTCTTCTCCCTGACCAATTTCTGCATATCCATAATAGCCTTTAGGATCAATGTAAGTTTTAAAACCTAAACTCCTAGTGAGCTCTAGCATTTTTTCTAAGACGTTTTGAATAGATTGTCCGAAAGGTGTTCCGTTTTCTCCTTCATTAAGAACTGATGGGTAGGAAACGATTGTTTTCAGCGATTCTAAATAATCAGACTTAATTTCTTCGGTTAAAAATTGTTTCATAAAGAACACCTCGTTATTTTCCTATTATAAGAACGTTCCTAAAATAAGAAGTAGAATACTTACTACAAAGATTCCTGCAACCAATTTTGCAACGAATTTCCACCAAGTACCCAAATCAATACGTCCAAGAGCAAGTGCCCCCATAACGATACCAGATGTTGGAGTAACAAGGTTCAAAAGACCAGAAGCAGATTGGTAAGCAGTGATAATCAAGCTTGCTTGCACATTGACAAATTTTCCAAGTGGTGCCATAATTCCCATTGTTGCACTGGCAAGACCAGATGTTGATGGGATGAGGAACGACATTGGTAGATAGAAAATGTAAGTCAATACGATGAATACTTGAGATGATAGACCCTTGAGTCCTACTTCACCCCAGTGAAGGATTGTAGCCGTAATCATACCATCGTTCATGATAACTTGAATACCACGAGCAACAGCTACGATAAGTGCAACACCAAGCAAATCAGTTGCACCATTGATAAATACAGTGATGAAGCGATCTTCTTTCATGCGGTAAACAAAACCAATGATAATACCCATAACTGCAAAAAGCATTGCTCCTTCTGGGAAGTACCAAGTACCTAATGCAGAAGTTGATGTACCCACAATTTTACCAATGAACGGAAGTCCAATCAACCATTTATTGAAACTTTCAAAAATAGTTACCTTCAAGTCTGTCCATGGAATGAAACTCATAATCATGAGAACAAAGGTCAAGACAAAGAGTACCAACACTTGTTTTTGTTTCTTGCTAAGAGTGGATTCTACATTAGCAACTGCATCTACATTGAAATGTTTTAAATCTTCTTCACGATGACTGTAAACCAAAGATTTTGTAGGATCTTTTTGAATCTTATCCGCATAACGATAAACGAAATACGTACCAAGTGCTGTCATTACAACAAAGAAGATTAACCGAAGAACGATACCGTCACCAGTACCTACACCTGCTGTCGCAGAAGCTATACCTGTAGCAAATGGATTCAGAGTAGAAGCCAAACATCCAATTTGAGAACCAAGAAGGATAATAGCCACCGCAGTCAAACTATCAAATCCTACTGCCATCATAACTGGCACAAGAAGTGGATAGAAAGCCATGGTTTCTTCACCCATACCATAAGTGGATCCGCCAAGAGCAAACAAAGGCATCAAGACTAAAATCAACATCTTTTCGCGGCCTTTGTACTTCTTCACGATAGAAGCAATCCCTACATCAAGGGCACCTGTTTCGTTGACAACACCAAGGAAACCACCAACCATCAGAATAAAGAAGGCAACATCAATTGCTGCTGATGTTGGTTCTTTCCCAAGCATAGCACGAATCGGAGCCATTAAGACATCCCAAATCCCTTGCGGATTTTGAGCAACAGTCTTATAGGTTCCTGTAATTAGATTACCAGACTTATCAGCATCATATTGACCAGCTGGAATAATCCAGGTCAATACTGCCATAATGGCAATGATAATCATCAAAACGGTATAAGATGACGGCATCTTAAACCCTTTTTTTGCTTTTTCACTCATTTGTTTTCCTCCTAAATGTAACAAATTGTAAAAATTTAACCGAATCCCATTTTCAGAAAGCGCTTCCTTTGACTATATTTTAACATATTCAAATGAAAAATACTAGTCATTTTCAAAAAAATTATCATTTTACAACAGTAAAATAGACTTAAAGAAAGCAAATCTAAAAATAGGAAACACCGACATTGTTTTAAAAAGTTTTATTACAGTCTTAAACTTATAAATGATAACACTCTGTTATCCTTTTTCAATAATCGTTCCGCTTTCAGACTCAATTAAAGCACCTAAGTTTTCAAGAGAAGTAATGACAGCTTCGCCTTCTGGTCGATCATTTACAAAGGCAATAGCTGCTTGCACTTTAGGTAACATACTTCCTGGTGCAAACTGTTCTTGCTTGATGTATTCTTCAAGCTGAGCTACATTAACACGCTCTAACTTAGCTTGATCTGGTTTATTGTAGTTCACATAAACATAGTCAACACCTGTCAAGACAATGAAAAGATCTGCTTCGACCAATTCAGCCAGACATTGTGAAGCAAAGTCTTTGTCAATTACTGCTTCTACGCCGGCAAGATGACCATTGTCTTCCTTGATAACAGGAATGCCGCCACCACCAGCAGCCACAACGACATGTCCTGCATTGATGAGTGTACGAATAGTTTCAATTTCTTTGATTCCAACTGGTTTTGGTGAAGCAACTACTTTTCTCCAGCCACGTCCAGCATCTTCTTTGAAAGTAGCTCCACTCTTTTCAGCTTCTGCTTTTGCTTCTTCCTCTGTGTAGAATGGTCCGATTGGTTTGCTCAAATTTGTGAAAGCTGGGTCGTTTTTGTCAACCACGACTTGTGTCACAACAGAAGCAACTTCTTTTTCAATCCCTTCTTCACGTAAAGCATTTTGAAGAGCATTTTGCAACCAGTAGCCGATACTTCCTTCTGTCATCGCAACGAGCGAATCAAGCGGGAATGCTGGATTTTTTTCAGAATCTGCTGCTAAATGTTGCAATAAAAGATTTCCAACTTGCGGTCCATTTCCATGAGTGATAATCAAGTCATCACCATTTTTAATCAATTTTACAAGATGACTTGCTGTTTCTGCTAATGCTTCTTGTTGTGCTTTAGCTGATGGATCAGATGAAAGGATGGCATTTCCTCCCAAAGCCACAACGATTTTCCGATTTGCCATAAATAATTAGCCTCCTTAGAGTTTTCTCATTATAGTGTTTCAATTTCATTTTAGTAGTCCAAGATAGAATCCAGCTGCAACAAACGTAGGAATGAGGTTAGAATAGCATTGTCTCAGACTACATTTCTCTGAGAGTGACTGCATCAGTAATTATAGTTGTTTGTTCTATCGCCTTTTTCCTCTATTAACATCATACTAAAATGAACACAAGAACTATCAAAAATGAGGACTGGACTAAAGCTATTAGTCGCAGCCCTCATAGCTGTTGGTAAACGGTTTTGGTTTTAAATTATACTTTTGGAATATAAAGGTTACCAAGAGTTGCTGCCATAACTGCTTTAATAGTATGCATACGGTTTTCAGCTTGGTCAAATTGGCGAGCGTATTTGCTGCGGAATACTTCGTCAGTTACTTCCATTTCTTCAACGCCGAATTTTTCAGCAACATCTTTACCATAAACAGTATTTGTATCATGGAAAGCTGGTAAGCAGTGCAAGAAGATCAAATCTTCATTGTCAGCTTTCTTAATCAAATCCATATTTACTTGATAAGGTTTCAACAGTGCAACACGTTCTGCAAATTTGTCTTCTTCACCCATAGATACCCAAACGTCTGTGTAAAGGACATCCGCACCTTTAACAGCTTCATCTGCATTGTCAGTAATTAAGACATGTGCGCCACTTTCTTTCGCATATCCTTCTGCCAATTTCACAATATCTTCAGCTGGGAAGAGTTCTTTTGGAGAAAAGATATGAACATTTACACCGAGGATAGCACCTGTTACAAGGAGACTGTTTGCAACGTTATTGCGTCCGTCACCACAGTAGACAAGAGTCAAGCCTTCCAAACGCCCAAAGTTTTCTTGAACTGTCAAATAGTCAGCTAACATTTGAGTTGGATGCCATTCGTCTGTCAAACCATTCCATACAGGAACGCCTGAAAATTCTGCTAGTTCTTCTACCATACGTTGGCTAAATCCACGGAATTCAATCCCGTCAAACATACGTCCCAATACTTTAGCTGTATCTTCAGTAGATTCTTTCTTGCCAAGCTGAATGTCGTTAGCTCCTAGATATTCTGGATGAGCGCCAAGATCAATCGCTGCTGTTGTGAAAGCTGCACGAGTACGAGTTGAAGTTTTTTCAAACAAGAGAGCAATATTTTTACCTGCTAGGTAGTGATGTTCAATATTGCGTTTCTTCAAATCTTTCAAGTGAGCTGCTAAACCAATAAGGTATTCTAATTCTGCACGTGTAAAATCTTTTTCTGCCAAGAAGCTGCGTCC
This sequence comes from Streptococcus sp. HMSC066F10, assembly GCF_001813805.1. Lineage (NCBI taxonomy): Bacteria > Bacillati > Bacillota > Bacilli > Lactobacillales > Streptococcaceae > Streptococcus > Streptococcus sp. HMSC066F10. The sequence goes on along the minus strand of NZ_KV813989.1, from coordinate 48,546 downwards.
TTGGAACACTGAGTTTGTCATTCTATTATTTCCTCTTTCTAATCTTAAAGTTCTTCACGTTCAAATGGCATTGACATACAACGAGGTCCACCACGACCGCGAACCAATTCACTTCCGCGAATCTTAATCAAACGAAGTCCGTATTCTTCAAGAATCTTATTTGTAACAACGTTACGGTCATATACCACTACTACACCTGGTGCTATTGTAAGGGTGTTTGAACCGTCGTTCCATTGTTCACGAGCAGCTGCAACAGCATTTCCGCCACCGCAACGAATCAAATGAACTTTATCAATACCAAGATTCTTAGCTAACAATTCAGCCAAATCGCCTTTTTCTTCTGCAATATGAAGTTTTTCATTTTCATAAGTAACAGAGTAAACGCGAAGGTCGCCTTCAATTTCTGGGTGAATCGTGAATTTGTCATAGTCAACCATTGTGAAGACTGTATCTAAGTGCATGAATTTACGATTATTAGCAAATTCAAATGCAATCACTTTCTTAAAGCCAACATTCTTCTTGAAGATATTAACCAAAAGTTTTTCAATAGATGCTGCGTCTGTACGTTGTGAAATACCTACTGCAAGGACATCTTTAGAAAGAACGAGTTCATCTCCACCTTCAATACGAGTTGTTTCTTCACGGTTATAAACCAAGTCAACATTGCCACCATATACTGGGTGGTATTTGAAAATGTATTTACCATAAAGTGTTTCACGATTACGTGTATCTGAGTACATGTGGTTCAATGACACCGCATTACCAATTGTAGCAAATGGGTCACGTGTGAAATAAAGGTTTGGCATTGGGTCAATGGCAAATGGATAGTCTGATTCTACCAAGTCAGTCAGTCCTTTAGCTTCTTCAGGAATTTCTGGCAATTCTGCTTTTTGGAAGCCTGCCATTGTCTTTTCAACCAACTCAAGGTTATCTTCTATACCATGAAGAATGTCGCGAATAGCAACTTTTGTTTGTGCTCCGCGAATATTTGCTTCGTCAAGATATTCTTCAATAAATTCGTTACGAATTTCTGGAGAAATCAATGATTCAGCAGTCAATTTTTCGAGGTAAAGAACTTCAATACCTTCTTTACGTAGAGCGTCTGCGAATGCATCGTGTTCTTTTTGAGCATCTTCCAAGAATGGAATATCGTCAAAAAGTAGACGTTCCAAATGGTCTGGCATCAAGTTTTCCAACTCTTTACCAGGACGATGTAGCATAACTTTTTTCAGTTTTCCTATTTCTGAGAAAACATGAATAGGATGTGTAGACATCTTATGTCCTCCTCTTTTTTTCTTTGTGACTTAAGTTTCCTTAAGTTCTATTTACATGTCATATTGTAATATCTTTTGTTTTCGTTTTCACAATCAATTATACATTTAAAATGCCAAATCCTTTGCTTTTTTTAAAAGAAATTCAGATATTTACCCAAAATAAAACGCTTTCTATAAATATTTTATGCATTTTATTGATTTTATGAATAATTATTTTTTAGAAACAAATGAAGTTTTTGAGGATATTTTTAAATGTTTAGGTTTCTAAATTAAAAAAGGACCAAAAATTGCTTTTTGGACTGCAATTCTGTCCTTCTTTTCTACATATCTTCAAAATACTTTAAAAAGTATTCTTTATTCAAAAAGACGAGTTTCTTTCGATTATATTGAATAATGTTTTCTTCTGTCAATTTTTTCAACACTTGATTAACTGTTTCACGAGTGGTCGCCCCCAACTTGGCTAACTCTTTCATACTAAGGGCAAAAGGAATATCATCTCTATCTTGACAAAAATCAATACATAAAATTGAAATCACTTGGATAACTCGCTCTGTCGCACTCGCTAAAACGGAATTTCGCAAGCGTAATTCATGGAAACGCAAAATATTTGATAACTTATGCGTAATGAATAACATTTGCTCTATAATTTGTTTGGAATAGTATTCATACAAGTCAACAGGAATCGAAAAGTATTCTAAATCCGTCACAGAAATCCCAGAATAATGATAATCTTTATCTTCAAACATGCCACCATAAGGAAACATGGTATTTTCTTTCACATAATCAATGTAATTAAACGAATCTGTCTGATCATACTGCTCAATCCGAACATAACCCTTATAAATCAAAAAAAGTCGCTCTCGCTTATCTCCAGAAAAGAAAATAATTTGCCCTTTTGGCACTTTGCGAAATTGAATTTCAACCGCTATTTTATCAAAATGTTCAACTGGTAAATTTTCAAAAGCAGGATGTTCCCTAATGTAACGATAATGCTCTTTGTTAATCATGATATCCTTGTGATCCTTTTTTACATTCTGTTCTCATTATAACACAAAAGGGCTTCAATCTTAAAGAGAACCCTTACATTTTTCTGAAATTTGTTCTTTTTACAACGTGTCCTTCACCCTATAAATATATGCATCTTAATTCATATTCACTCGATGCCATTCATTGATGACATAGGCCAATTGTCCAACTTGCGTAATACCAACGCCGCTAATCTCATCGCTTTCGGAAGTCGTTCCCCCTAGACCTGCTGTATAAAGGGCAATCAAATAAGGCTTTGCTTCACATACAACTGCGTCTATATTCAGGGCTTCTGCAACGTAACCTGGCTTTTGGTAGATTGGAATATCTCTTACATATCGTTTATAGTATTCGTTTGGAAAAGATTCACCGATATAATACAAAATCTCTTTATACTTCTCCTGATGTTTCCAAAGATAATCCAATACCTGAATATAATAATCCGTCGTTGTTTGATTCTGTTGGTTGATTGTCTTAATCTCGCCCTTTCCTTTTCCATAGCGCTGATACATCGTATAGGCTTTATCCAAGCCACCTAAGCGTTCCGCTAAAGCATAAGCAGGTGTATTTTCAGAATAGAGAAGAGAGTATTCCTGCATCTCAGGAATGTTCATTGTCCCATTAAATGCCGCTACGTAATTATTGTGTTCACCGATATATTCATAGCGAGTATGTGTAATATCAAACCGCTCGGTTAGTGATAAATTTCCCTTTTCTACCTCATCAACGACCAACATATTTAATGGCAATTTGTAAGTTGAGCCTGCTGTCATCGGCTGCGTCTCATTCATAGCATAGGTTTGCCCACTCGTTAAATCCTTATAAGAAAATGCAACTTGTGAATGTTCAATACCCATTTCATCAAGATAAGCCTGTACAACTTGAACCAAATTTAGATTGGCATAATCATAATACAAACCATAGGCACCCATTACCGGCAAATCAGCTTCCATGACCTTCTGCTTTTCTTCCATACTTTTTATTGGAACACGAGTGGCTGGTTTTGACTCTTTTGACGGACTTTTTTTCTTTTCTTGACTAACTGTGTAACTTTTAGCTACCTTCGTATGATGTGGCTTTCTAGCTTGCCCAAAGTGCACAGCACTTAACACCAACACACCACACATCATAAAGCAACCAAGCAAACAAAGAATTATTGTCTTTTTACTCACGCACTTCTCCTAACTTATATACCTCATTATATAGGAAGAATGAAAAAATGACAAGATATGATAAACAGAATCATCAATTATTTTCAACTTCCTTTATTGTATATATACAGTATAAAGTAACAATTCTAGTTCATTTAAAATAAGCCTGAATGGTAGCTTTCACATCCTAAATAGTGTTTTTTAACCATTTAAGACATCAGAACTACCATTTAAGATTAAAATACTCTTTTTCTTGCGTATTTTGAGAAAATAACATTACAAAACGAAAGGAAAACATTATAGTGAATTTTAAAAAATCGTTTGTTCCACAAATAGATGCTAGAGATTGTGGTGTTGCTGCTCTGGCTTCCATTGCTAAATACTATGGTTCAAATTATTCTTTAGCACACTTGAGAGAGCTCGCAAAGACAAACAAAGAAGGGACAACTGCACTTGGAATTGTCAAAGCAGCAAAAGAAATGGGCTTTGAAACCCGACCAATCCAAGCAGACATGACATTGTTTGATACAGAAGAGCTTCCCTATCCTTTCATCGCACATGTCAACAAAGACGGCAAGCTTCAACACTATTATGTCGTTTATAAAAACGAGCAAAAGCACTTGCTTATCGGTGATCCTGATCCAACTGTCAAAATAACTAAGATTAGCAAAGAACAATTTACTAAAGAATGGACAGGTGTTGCTATCTTTCTCGCCCCAAAACCTAGCTATAAACCTCATAAGGATAAGAAAAATGGACTTGCTAGCTTTTTACCACTCATCTTTAAACAGCGTTCTTTGATTTTTTATATTGTCTTAGCTAGTTTGCTCGTGACCCTCATCAACATTGTTGGCTCCTATTATCTGCAAAGTGTTTTGGACGAATACATCCCAAATCAGATGAAATCAACTCTTGGGATTATTTCGATTGGACTTATCATTGCCTACATCTTACAGCAAATGATGAGTTTTTCAAGAGACTACCTGCTAACAGTACTCAGTCAACGATTAACAATTGATGTGATTTTGTCTTATATTCGGCATATTTTTGAATTGCCAATGTCCTTTTTTGCGATGAGACGCACTGGAGAGATTATTTCTCGTTTTACAGATGCCAACTCTATTATTGATGCTCTAGCTTCAACTATCCTGTCTTTCTTTCTTGATTTGTTCATTGTGATGATTGTCGGTAGTGTTCTTTTACTGCAAAATGTCAATCTCTTTTTACTCACTTTGCTTGCAATTCCTATCTACGCTCTCATTATTTTTGTTTTTATGAAGCCCTTTGAAAAAATGAACAACGATGTTATGCAAAGCAATGCTATGGTACATTCTGCCATTATCGAAGATATCAATGGAATTGAAACTATTAAATCCTTAACCAGTGAAGAAAGTCGTTACCAGAAGATTGATAGCGAGTTTGTTGATTATCTGGATAAAACTTTCAAATTAAGTAAATATTCCATTATGCAGACCGCTCTCAAACAAGGAGCACAATTTGTTTTGAATGTGGTCATTCTCTGGGTTGGAGCGTCCTTAGTCATGTCTCAAAAGATTTCAATTGGTCAACTGATTACTTTTAATGCACTCCTTTCGTATTTTACAAGCCCGCTTGAAAGTATTATCAATCTTCAAACCAAACTGCAATCAGCTAAAGTTGCCAATCATCGACTGAATGAAGTTTATCTGGTAGAATCCGAATTCAAAACCAAACAAGTCCTTACGGAGAAAAATTTCTTAGCTGGTGATATTACTTTTCATAACGTCTCCTATAAATATGGCTTTGGACGAGATACTTTATCAGATATTAGTTTAACTATCAAGAAGGGAGATAAAATCAGTCTTTTCGGTATTAGCGGTTCGGGAAAAACAACACTTGCTAAGATGATTGTTCATTTTTATGAGCCTTATCAAGGACAAATTCGCCTCAATGGAAATGACCTCAAGACAATTGATAAGAAAGTTCTTCGGCAATATATCAACTACTTACCTCAGCAAGCTTACATCTTTAGTGGTTCCATTCTAGACAACCTCACATTAGGAGCCGATCAAACAGTTTCTCAATCAGATATTCTTCGTGCCTGTGAAATTGCAGAAATTCGTTCAGATATCGAACAAATGCCCATGGGATACCAGACAGAATTGTCTGACGGAGCTGGATTATCTGGTGGACAAAAGCAACGAATTGCACTTGCACGCGCTCTGCTGACGAAATCTCCCATTCTCATTTTAGATGAAGCAACGAGTGGATTAGATGTTTTAACAGAGAAAAAAGTCATTGATAATCTCATGAAATTACCCGACAAAACCATTATTTTTGTTGCTCATCGTCTCAGCATTTCAAAGCGTACAAATCAGATTATCGTCCTTGACCAAGGAAAAGTGACTGAAATTGGTTCTCATACTGAATTGATAGGAAGAAAAGGTTTTTATTATCATCTATTTAATAAATAAGGAGTAAATTATGAATCCCAATCTGTTTAAAAGTGCAGAATTTTATCATCGAAGATACCACAACTTTGCGACTGTTCTCATTCTGCCTTTGGTAGTCTTCGCTCTATTTCTTGTCCTCTTTTCCTTTGTCGGGCAAAAAGAAGTGACTGTCAAATCCATTGGCGAAATCACACCAACGAAAGTCATTGCCATGATTCAGTCAACTAGTGACAATACGGTTCTGACCAATCATTTAGCTGAAAATAAGACCGTCACCAAAGGAGAGCTGTTGGTTCAATATACAAAAAATATAGATTCTTCTCAACAAACAACCATTGAAACGCAACTTGCCACTTACCAGCGCCAAAAAGCAGAATTAGAAACATTAAAAAACAGTTTACATCAGGGAACAAATCTTTTTACAGGCAAAGATGAGTTTGGCTATGCCAACACATTTAACATTTTTATCAAACAATCAGAAGATTTAACTATCGGCATTTCAAAAAATAATTCTGAAGTTAGTAAGCAAGTGTCTTTAACCAATCAAACAATTGCTACTATTGATCAGCAAATGAACGAATTAACAAAACAAATCAATGATTATCATGAATTGTATAATGCCATTTCTAGCAATGCCTCAAATTTGCCAAAAAGCAATCCTCATCAAGCAACCTTTAACTTATATAAAAATGAATATCACGTCAAACATGATTCGTCAACTACAAATCAATACTTAGCTCAAATTGATACAAAGATATCCAGCCTAAATTCTTCCATTGCCAATCTAAAGATTCAAAAAGCTGGCACTGGAACTGCGACGACCTATGATAATAGCCTTTCGACTAAGATTGAGGTACTTCGCACACAATTTATCCAAACAGCAGACCAACAGTTAGCAAGTCTTACGACACAAATTACTGATTTGCAAAATCAATTGAACCAAGCAAATGCTCAGCTTCAAAACAATCAGTTAACTGCTCCTGAAACAGGTATTCTTCATATCAGCAGTACGCTCAAAGGAAAGACTTTACTACCAAAAGGAACGGAAATTGCTCAGATTTATCCAGATATTACGAAAACAAAAGAAGTTCTTATCACCTATTACGTTCCTTCAACCTATATGACCAATTTAAAAAAGGGACAAACTTCCCGCCTTACTCTAGAAAAAATTGGAAATCAGACAATCACTATTATCGGTAAAATTAACAGCATTGACACTTCTGCTACTGAAACAAAACAGGAAAACCTGTTTAAAATCACTGCAAAAGCCTCCGTATCTAAAAAAGATAGCCAAATCTTGAAGTACGGTTTGCAAGGACGAGTAACGAGTGTCATTGCGAAAAAATCATTCTTTCATTACTACAAAGATAAACTGTTAAACAACGTTGAATGATCGTTTAAGACGAAATCAATTCCGTTTAAGATCCAATGATACACAAAGCAAAATTTAGTTTATAATAAATTTATCAAAAAGGGGGTTCCTATTATGGACAAAGAACAAACACTTAATCACTTTCATACTCTCACAGACCAAGAACTTGAACAAATTGTTGGTAGTGGCTGGTTAGAGAAGCTACTTTCTCCTTACTTAAATAAATATAAATTAGGTCAATCCAGCCAAACTAATTTAGGATAATATACAAAATCATTACTGAATTTAATTACAGTAATGATTTCCTTTTATTTGAATCTCAATTGTCTGACGAAAACAATAATTTTGACTAGTTGTATTAAGCGAAACATTAGGATATCTATCCAAAATAGATATTACATTATGCAGTCCCACTCCTCTCGTAGCCCCTTTCGAACTAACTCCCAAGTCAAAGATTTGTGAAATATCCACACTTTCTTCTTTTACTGAATTTTCAACGGAAAATATCTGCTTTTGTCCTGATGAAACATAGGCAATCGTCATATTTGGAGCAGCAGCTTCAATAGCATTATCGCACAAAACGGAGACAATAGTGATAAAGTCAACTAATTCCATTCCCTGTGAATAAATATCTTCTGGAATCTCCAATGAAACTGCCACATTATGTTCTTGAGCTTGTGCACACTTAGCTGCTAACAGGCTCTTTAAAGCATCATTTTTGATATGGATTAATCGTCCAATATCATACTTTGGATTACGAAAGTGCTTATTGGAATCTTTTAACACTGAGTCATAAACATTTTTTACAATTTCTATATCATTTTGCTCAATTCCTAATTTCAAAGTCGTTAAAATATTTGCGTAATCATGCCGAAAACTCCGAACTTCTGTATATAATCCCTCAATATGATGACTGTAGTCTTTCAAATTTTTTAACTGCAAATCTTTTTGGAACATTAAATCACTTTGAATCCTTTCTCGTAAACGCTTATCCAAATAATTTGCAGCACTCATGAAAAGGATAAGATAAAAGACTACCAAACTTTCTCTAAAAACTAATGTTTGTGCACCACTCTCATTCTCTAAATAAGCCAAGATTTGAACAATTAAATGGTAAATTATCATACTCAAATTTACAAAGATTAAAACTTTTTTATCTTTTTGGTCAATCAATTGAAATGATAATGTCTTAAAATTATATTGAATCAATCGTAAAAAAGGCAATACCATTAAAGCAGCCATAATCGATGTCATAATCGGCCCCAACAAACTTTTATTAAGTCTTACCACACCAAATCCAAATAAGGGAAATATAAAAAAGATTATCAAACGTTGTATCAAATTCCATAACGTAATCGGAAAAAGCCCATAAAAAATCTTTAATGTTTTACTATAAGACTTTCCAATAATCCAAGCAAATATCAAGGAATAGGTCGGACCTATTAAGTACGAAAATAAACTATTTGGGATAGCAGAAAAACTTATACTATAAAGTAAATTTGTTAAAATTGCTACTAGATATATTTTACTTGTTAATTTTTGGCCACTAACATAAGAAAAAAGAAACAATAACAGAAACATATCTAAAACTACTAATAATAGTTGTATTATCTATCATCTCCTCCGATGTAGGGCTGCAACTACTTCTAACACCCCCTTTAATTTTGTTCTTGCAATAAGGCAAGTAGCACCGTTTGGGAAATAAAGGATACGTTCTTTTTTCTCTATTCGAGCAATGTTCGCAGGGTTAACAACAAAGGAACGGTGACATTTATATAGCCGTTTTTCTTGCTCTAAAATATCTGAAAGATTAGCAGTAAATTCTGTCCGTCCTCTATATGTGTAAAGGACTAAGCGATGAGGGCGAGACGAAGTTTCTATATAAAGGATGTCTTTAAATGGAACTTGAATCTGTGCATTAGGAGACTCAAAAATAAAGGAGTCATCCGCCAGTCCTTTTCCCGTCATACTATTAGCGTGAAACAACGCAGTTTCTATCCGTGCTTTAAAGGCTTTATTGGATAAAGATTTGTCGATATAATCAAGAGCAGCAACCTGTAGTCGAAAAGCAGTAGGCATCAATTCAGAATGACTGGTTACAAACACGATGACTGCATAAGGAGCTATTTCGCGTATCTTTTTGGCAACATCTAAGCCCTTTTTTCTTCGGTTTTTATTTCAATATCTAAAAAGAAAACCTGATGACTTCCCTTCTCAGATATGGCTTCTAGTAATTGTTTAGGTTTTCCAAAGACTTCAAAATTGTGATATTGTAGATGATGTTCTTCTAGAATCTCTTTAATAATCGTTTCAATGCGATATTGTTGCACAATGTTATCTTCTAATATAAAAATATTCATTTCATGATTCTCCCTATCATATAATTTATTATATAAAAAGAATAAGAAATTCACAAAAATAAAATGAAAGAATATTCTGTATATTCAAAATAATTAAACAAAAATAAACAAGCTAATACCTATCAACTTGTTTTCACCTATTAAAAAAAGAAATGAAAATAAATCCAATTATAAATGATATACCAAATAGAAGCTATAAAAGTATATACATTCCATGATATATGAAAGAAAATCTGGAGTCGTATATTTTTACAATAACGATAAAATAGAGACATTGCAAACCCACTTAAGAAATAAAAGCTGAGATTGACCCAATCTCTTTGAAGTAAGACCATATGCCCCAATGCAAACAGACTAGCTAAAAATAAGACATCTAAATAATATTTTGACTTAACAAAAATACGAGACATGACATAACCTCGGTAAAAGAGTTCCTCAATTATTGGAGAAATCAACATTGTTATCAAAACGCTACAAATCTCAAATAGTTTACTCCCAGTCCAAATACCAACCTTACTATAAAGTTTTGCATTCATGGTTGTCCGAGCCATATACTGCACCAGCTCTTGTCTAATATGCGTTAAGAAGTAAAATATAAAACACAAAGCAAGCAACCCTAGTATATCTCCTCTACGGATCTTTTTCTTTTTAAAAATAGAATATAAATTTGCTCGTTTCAAGAGATAAATGATGAAGAATAGCAACAAAATCTCTTGAACCAACACCATCACACCAACTGCATCTAAATTCCACTTAAACAAAATAGCAATATGAAGCGCTACTGTTTCCGGAAAGCCAGCTAGCAAAATAGTGAAAAATATTAGAAAAATAAATGAACATGCTAGTTTCTTCATCACGTCTCCTGATTTTAATTATGGACGAACTCCATATGCCCATGCAGTCATACGTGCGTGTAAAGCTTGTGGGCTTAATGCTTGGCTATAATATGATGGTGGCGGAAACTCACCACGATATGCTTCAAAAGTGTATCCACCACCGTTATAGTTGGCTAAGTCTTGTTCCGACAATTCTCTAAATGTTAAATGATTCATAGATATTCCTCTTTTCTATAATTTATTTTTGTAACGTTACATTCTCATTTTATCAACTTTTTATAAAAAATTTCCGGAAAATCCTGAATGGTAATTCTGATGTCCTGAATGGGCAAAAATATCGTTCAGTACATATGACGACTATTTAAGATTTTGCTCATCCATACATCATATTATATGGTAAGATAATTCTACAGGAGGAAAAATTATTATTGTCGGAGAAAATATTGATTATGAGCTATTATTTAAAAATCACTATCTCGTTTTTGGTGTGATTGACAGAACAAACGATCATTCTCTGAAATTCTTCAAACAACAAATCTGGTTTTATTTGGAAGGAATTTATAGGTAATTTTACTATAACAGAAAAAAACGAACCTAATCAGATTCGTTTTTTCTATCTCATTGCACACCTTATTTTGCTGCTGCGTACAATTCATTAACCTTATTCCAGTTGATGACTGAGAAGAATGCTTTGATGTAATCTGGACGAACATTGCGGTACTTCACATAATAAGCATGTTCCCAAACATCAATTCCTAAAATTGGTGTTTTCCCTTCAGAGATTGGTGTGTCTTGATTAGCAGTTGAAGTCACTTCTAATTTACCATCATTATTGACCACCAGCCAAGCCCAACCTGAACCAAAGCGACTTGCCGCAGCTGTTGTAAATGCTGCTTTGAAGTCATCAAATGAACCAAATGTTGCTTCAAGGTCTGCTGCTAATGCTGCTGATGGCTCTGTCTTTTCTGGTGTCATCAATTCCCAGAAAAGAGCATGGTTGAGATGACCACCACCGTTATTGATAACAGCTTGACGAATATCCGCTGGAATAGTTGCCACATCTGACAAAAGTTGCTCCAAATCCTCACCGATTTCAGGGTGTTTTGCCAGAGCTGCATTTACATTATTGACATAAGTATTGTGGTGTTTGTCATGATGCAAGTGCATCGTTTCTTCGTCAATATACGGTTCCAAAGCGTCGTAAGCATAAGGTAGATCAGGTAAAATAATTGCCATTGGTTTGTTCCCCTTTTTCATTTTATATGAAAATGATAACGTAGACCTACAAAATTTTCAACTTATTTGCTTATAAGTTGTGGGTAGCAATCTTTAACAAAGCCAAGTCAAATAAGTAACTTTTCTCATAAACTCCAGACTTGATTTGGTAATCTGTTTCAATCAAGCAAGCAAGTACTTTTTTTAGAAAATCAAGCTGTAAAGATCGCACATCACGCAAAGCATATTTGATTTGAAAAGGATTCACCTTTCGTCCTAAATAACTGGACAAGTCTGCTACAATCTGACTTTCATTACGTCCATTTTCAAAGAGGATTTTCACTTGTGCAAATATACGAAACTGTCCCAACATAATCGCAATCAGCTTAATTTCATCTTCACCTTGCAATGTCAAGTCTCGCACCAGGCTTCTTGCCGCATCTACCTTTTGATGCAAAATCATCTGGGTAAGATCAAAAATATTATCCTGTAAAGTTTTTGGAATTGCTTCAGCAATGTCATCGCTTGTAATGATGCCATCTTTTTTATAATCCTTTAAAAAAGCTAAGTTTTTACTAATTTCACTAAAATCAAAGCCGGATTTGACAAACAATTCCTCGAAAACTGGTGAACTAAATTCTAATCCTTGTTCCTGAGCCAACTTACTAAAGTATGCCCGCAGCTCCTGCTCTTTTGGCTCACTTGCTTCAAAAATTTTACCATCTCGCTTGAGCAATTTTACAATTCGCCGTTTACTGTCTAACTTCCCTTCTGCAAAAATGACTAATTTTGTCGTATCGGCAGGATTTTCCAAATATTGCTCAAAAGATTTTAGCTCATCATCCGTCAAATAGCATTTTTTAGCTGTTGTCACATCCAAAAAATGATCCAAAATGACGATCTTCTCTTCAGAAAAGAAGGGCAAACTCACTAGATCAATCTCCACATCTGGATAAACGGCTTCTTTCATATCAAAGTAAGTCATATTTAAATCTGCAGCATCGTATTGAATTTGACGTAAAAATTGTGATTTCATCAATTCAAATTGCCCTGTATCATCACCAGTCAAAATCGTCAAACTAGGTAGATTTGTCAGATTTACAGCTTTGCACTCTTCAATCGCTAACACCATGATCTCCTTTTATAAATTTACGTTTCTCTCTTCACGTGTTGTTTATTCTATTAAATTAAATACCTTTATAAATCTCAACTAAGTGCTGAACTTTAACAAGAATTTGCTGTTTTTTCAACTCTCGAGCTCCCTTACGACGAGAGGTTGGTGGAATGATTTCATCCAAATCTGTTCCACTATTTTCCGCATATCCCCGTTGAATCGCCCGATCAATGAATAATTGATAGCCATCTACTAGCTTTTCAGACTCTGCCAATTCACGAATAGCGACTGCTTTACGTTCTTTACCATAAGCATAGAATGCATTGATAATCTCATCATGATCTTTCAGATTCGCTAAATCAGTATCATTGATAAATCCAATAACCAACTCTTCTTTGGCACGAATATCAATACTAGAACGAATCACACGACTAACTTCTGCTTTCATTGCCTCTTTGGACTCAGAATTCTTAGATTTTTCAACAATCAATGCCAGAATATAATCTAGATTAATCTCATCTGTTTTTAAGAGTTCAATTTCAAATTCAACATCTGAAAGGTCAACCTCTAAATCTTTGCTCTTTCCATAGTTTTTAAGATTTAAGAATTCATCTCGAATTTCTACATAAGCACTCTTCAAATCTTGGAGATATCCTTCTGAGATTGGTTTGTCTAACTCTTGGAATTCATCGTAGTTTCTGAGAACATTGTCTAGTTTCAGCAATTCACCAAATAGCTTGACAAACTCTTTTTTATCATTTTCTGTTTTAATTTCTTGTGGATTTGGGAATCTCTCAAGAATTTCCCGACAGACTTCTGTATATCCTTTGACCTCGATACCCGTTACTTGATCCACGAAACCATCCATGTATTCACTAAAGCTTTTTTCTAAGATAATTTCAAGCTTATTTGTGTCTCCAAAAGTCTTAATAGCTTCTTGCGTAGCCTTTTCTAAATCACGGAAACAAACAATATTTCCAAAAGGTTTAACCTTATTAAAAATTCGATTGGTTCTCGAGAATGCCTGAATCAAACCATGATAACGTAGGTTTTTATCGACAAAGAGAGTATTCATAGTCGGAGCATCAAATCCCGTCAAGAACATTCCCACTACAATTAGAAGGTCCACTTCCTTGGACTTAACTCGTTTAGAAAGGTCACGATAGTAATTTTGAAACTCTTTACCATCGGTTGAGAAGTTGGTCTTGAACATGTGATTATAGTCATCAATCGCCCTAGAAAGAAACTCTTTAGAAGATAGAGGCATAGCTGTATCTTGAGGTTCTAGCTCTTCGTCTTGAATTTCCCCATAAGCAGACTGTTCTTCGTTAGGTGCAAAGCTAAAGATGGTAGCAACTTTCAAACGCTTAGCCTCTGGTAAAGCTGCTTGTTGTCGATGGAGTTCGTCATAGTATAACTTAGCAGCTTCAATACTTTGTACTGCTAACATGGCGTTAAATCCAGACATCTGTTTTTGTTTATGGGTATAGTGTTGATTTCGGTGCGTTTTGGTATTATAAACTCTCAACAGGTAGTCAGTGATTGTCGCTATCCGCTCTGGATGGAGAAGAAGTTCTTTCTCCATCTTTTTGAGTTTCTTCTCATCAAGCTCTTGACCGACTGCCTTTTCTGCGTCTCTATATTTATTGATTTCAGGCTTGATATAGTTATAGTCAACCTTGAACTTCAATACTTTTTTATCTCGAATAGCATCTGTGATAACGTAGTTATGAAGTTGTTCTCCAAAGACTTCTTGTGTCGTTTCACCCGTCAAGCTATTTTCTGGGAAAATCGGTGTTCCTGTAAAGCCAAATAGAGCATACTGTTTAAAAGCCTTCTTAATACGCTTTTGCGCCTTCCCAAACTGAGAGCGATGACATTCATCAAAGATTAGAACACATTTTTTACTATAGATTTCATGGTTTGGATTCGCAGTTATAAATTTATTTAACTTTTGAATGGTTGTGACAACGATTCGATCATCATTTTCTTCGATACTTCGTTGAAGCTCTTTGGTATTGTTGCTACCATTGACTGAATTTGGCTGGAATTTTTGATACTCCTTCATGGTCTGATAGTCAAGGTCTTTTCTATCGACCACAAAAATCACTTTGTCAATGTAGTCCAACTCTGTTGCCAAGCGCGCAGTCTTAAAGCTAGTCAAAGTTTTTCCTGACCCCGTTGTATGCCAGATATAGCCACAAGCATTGATAGTGCCAAAGTTCTTCATTTCATTGGAAGAATGAATCTTGCGCAAGATACTCTCAGTTGCTGCTATCTGATAAGGGCGCATGATGAGCAAGGTATTATCAGCATCAAAAACACAATACTTGGTCAAAACTTCCAAAAGGACTCGCTTACTTAAGAAAGTGACAGTAAAGTCTTCTAGGTCGTGGATTGTTTTATTCTTGCGGTCTGCCCACTCACAGGTGAACTCATAGTGATTTTTATTTTGAGCAGTCGTATTTGCAAAGTAGCGTGTATAAGTCCCATTCGAAATCACAAAAATCTGAATGTATTTGTATAAAGAATTTTCGCTATTGAAGCTTTCCTTGCTATAACGGTGAACCTGATTAAAGGCTTCTTGCAGACTAACTCCACGTCTCTTTAATTCAATCTGAACTAAAGGGAGGCCGTTTACTAGGATGGTCACATCATAACGGTTGGTATGACTCCCCACCTGGGTCACTTGATTGATGACCTGCATGCTGTTGTTGTGAATGTTTTTCTTATCAAGGATAAAAATATTTTTAATCCGTCCATCATCAAAGACAAAGTCGTAGATATGATTTTCTTGGATTTTTCGTGTTTTTTCAACTAGTCCTTCATTGGGACAGTCCAGATACTCCACTACAAAGCGATTCCACTCAGTCTCCGTAAAGGTTACCTTATTAAGTTTTTCAATTTGGAGCTTGGCATTTGCTAAAAGCTCTTTAGGTGTATGAATATTTAAGCGTTCGTAGTTGAGATGATTTACTAAATCAGAAATCAACCGATTTTCTAAATCTGCTTCTGACTGATACTCTCTATCTGTGCGATACTCTGGTTGATATTCAGCCAAGAGAATCCCTTCATTTGTTTCCGCAATTACTTCATGTACTTTTGAATAATCAACCATAGCATGCTTCCTTTTTTGTTTTAATAAAGATTCTTTCTCAAAATAATTTAAGAATTTATCTAGTGAAGTTTAATAATTGTTCCCGCCAGTATTCATACTGTTTCTGTCTCTGTTCTATCTCTTTAGGAAGACCTTCTGAAATAGAAGTGGTTAGGGTATTGAAGTGGTCAAGAATGGAAACTATTCTTTTTTGTTCAGTAAGGGATGGTAAGTAGAACGTTACTTTATCAATAGCATCCTTAGATAATCTAGGAATACTAGCCTTTCGAACCTGTGATTTGAGTCTATCTTGCTTACTTAACAAGACATAGTACATAAATTTATCAGAAATATTATCTGATGTCTCTAATGTGTAGACATCATCTGCTGCCCAAAAATCCACAGCGCTATACCCAATTTCACCAGCCGCCCCTGCACAAATTACAAAGCTAGTATTTTTCACTCTGTTTGATTCAGTATAATATCCTAAAGGCGTCAAACTGTTTTGATAAACTGGAATACTTCCTAAAGTAGTTAGTTGCTTTCTAACAAGACGTTTCCCACGTTGCAAATTGACAACTTGTCCCACCTTCACTCGAATTGGACCAAATACCCACTGTAAAAGTTTGATAATTGCAGAGTTGTCCCACTCCTCTACTCTACTCTCAGTGTACTCGCCTTCGGCGACGAATGTCAAGAGTTTTTCTCTAAAATATTCATACTGTTTTTGACGAAGTTCAATCTCTTTGGGAAGTCCGATGTTTAGGTCATTACAAACCATATCAAAATTGTCTAGAACTTGAACAATGCGTGATTGAATTTCGAGGGAGGGGACTGGGATTCTTGTTTTTTCTATATTTCCATTATAAAGCCTACTGATCGTCCCACCATCTGAGACTTTCCAAGGATTCATCTGATAAAAATAATATAGGTAGCGATTTAGAACTTGACTCTCATCATGATCAAGCCAAACAATGTTAGAATCTTGAAAATAAGAATCCTCACCATTAAATACAACTGTTCGACCAATAGTACCAGACGCCGAAATTAAAATATCTCCCAATTTAGGATAAGAAAACCTTAATTTATAGTTTTCAAATAATTCTCTAGAAATATAAGAAGTTGCAACTTTACCAAATGTCCCAATTTTATAAAAAGGAACCTCACCATTATCCGAAGTTTGATTTTTTAAGATTCTCCTACACATCGAAACTTTACCAACTTCCCCCAACGTCTTCCACTCAACCTGATAAACCTCATCCTCAAATGATAAAAGTTTATCTCGATAATAAGAATATTGCTTTTTACGTGAGGCCAATTCTGAGGCCAATTCTGAGGCCAATTCTGTAACATATTCAGTCATTTTGTCAAGTATTTGCACAATTTTTTCTTGAATTTCTAGAGGAGGGATGGGGAGTAATAGTTTGGACAATTTGTCAGCTTTTAACGCGGGTATCCCCGCTCCATGTTGAAAATCCATAAGATATTTCTGATTCATTTTTACAAAATGATATACAAATCTATTATTCACTCGAGTCTCATCAGGAAGTATATAATAACAATGTGCATTAGCCCAAAATTTAGTATCGACAAAATTAACAAAACCCGCAGAAGCTCCACCTTGACTTACAATGATTGTATTAGCTTCCACATTGTAATCATTAGTTCTTCCTGAATAAGTTTGTCCACCATTATATGCAGGATATAATCCATCTTCTGTCAATAAATTTTTATTTAGTTGTTTACCTTTTTTAACAGAACAAACTTCCCCCAACTCTTTCCACTCAACGGGACAGTTCTGGTTTTCTTCTAGGATGTTCATCACTTACCTCCTTCCTTGGCTAGATTTTCAATGCTTTTAATTTCCTTGAGGTAATCTTTTTCAACTTGACTAAGGGTCTTGGCTTGGTATCTCTTATATTCCTTATCTACCTTCTGCTTCATCTGTTCACGAGAGATCGAACCACTGTTATCCAGCAAGTCTTCTCCAGTAGCCTGAAGGATACGATCTACATGTGTCACCCAGTCCGCCATGGTCATGACTTCCTCTCGCTCTGCCTGTCTTTCAGCAAAGTCTAGATATCCTGATACAAGCTGATTAAGTCCACGGAGTTCCTTTTCTGTCAGATAGTTCTTGGCAACTTTTGCTTCAGATAGAGTAGGGAGGTCTCCCTTAAAAGTGGTCAAGCCCATAAACTCCTTTTCGCTATCAACACGATTGTAGATGAGTTCGCTCGCAGTATTGTGGTGAATAGCGTAATGCATCTTGTTCTGCACCGTCGCAAAAAATTTCTTTGCCTCTGGTGCATTTGCATTGTAGTCACTTGATGTCGCAAAAAGATCTAAAACCTGACGGTAAAAGACTTTTTCACTCGAGCGAATGTCTCGGATTCTCTCAAGGAGTTCTTTAAAATAAGAGCCTCCACCCAAGTTTTTCAAGCGCTCATCATCCATGGCAAAGCCCTTGATCAGATACTCTTTCAAGACTGTCGAAGCATAGTGTCTGAACTGGATTCCACGAGGAGATCGAACTCGATAACCAATCGCCAAAATCATATCGAGATTATAGTAGGCAACATTTCGCTGAACACTTCTATTCCCCTCATTTTGAACTGTCAACTTATAGTTGACAGTTGCCTCTTCCGATAATTCACCATCATCAAAGATAGCCTTGATATGTTTACTAATATTTTGCTTGGAAGTCTGAAAGAGTTCAGCTAGTTCTTGTTGGGTCAGCCAGACTGTTCCATTATCTAAGTGAAGCTCAATAGCGGACTCTCCGTCATCTGTTCTATAGAGAATCACATCATTTGCCATGGCTCAATTCCTCTACAATCTTATCTATCTCTGCACGCAAGTGGTCAATCTTGGCAACAGTCTCAGCGATTTCTTTATTGAGCACATCAATATCAATCTTCTCACGTGTGTCTTCTTGTTCGACATAGGTTGAGACAGACAGGTTGTAATCCTGCTCTGAGCCAATCACATCATTATCAACAAGAGCAGATTTATAGTCAACATTTTGATAATTAGAGAATAATTCAACTATATGCTCGATATTGCTATCCGTCAAGACATTGTTATTAGTCTCTTTTTTGAATTCCTTACTCGCATCAATAAAGAGAGTTTTATTTTCCACTTTATTTTTCGCCAAAACCAAGATTGTCGTTGCGATAGAAGTTCCAAAGAAGAGATTGTCTGGAAGAGCAATGACTGCCTCAACAAAGTTGTTATCTACCAGATACTGACGAATGGTCTTTTCAGCACCTCCACGATAGAAAATACCTGGGAAACAAACAATAGCTGCCCGACCTTTATTGGACAAATGATTGAGACTATGCATGATAAAGGCAAAGTCAGCTTTTGACTTGGGTGCTAACTTGCCAGCTGGTGCAAAACGATCATCATTTATTAGAGTTGGATCTCCATCTCCCACCCATTTGACAGAATAGGGTGGGTTCGACACGATGGCATCAAAAGGCTTTTCTTCCAGATGCTGAGGGTTTAAAAGTGTGTCCCCTCTCTTTATATTGAAACTATTATAGTTAATATTATGCAAGAACATATTCATACGAGCTAAGTTATAGTTGGTCATATTGATTTCTTGACCAAAGAAACCGTCCTCCAAGATATGTTCTTCATATTGTTTTTTCATCTGAAGCAAGAGTGAGCCCGAACCACAGGTCGGGTCATAGACCTTATTAATCTTGTCCTTGCCGACCATGACTAGTCGAGCTAACAGTTTAGATACTGTCTGTGGTGTAAAAAATTCACCCCCGCTTTTCCCTGCGTTACTGGCATAGTTGGAAATCAAGAACTCATAAGCATCCCCAAAGGCATCAATATCATTTTCTTCAAAATTTCCAAAATTAATACTATTAATACCATTTAAAATATCCGAAAGACGTTTATTTTTTTCTTTTACTGTTCCTCCCAGGATATTACTGCGGGTATCCAAATTATCAAATAAGCCCTTAATATCTTCTTCTGACTTAAAACCTATCGCAGATGCTTCAATGTCTTTGAAAATTTGAGCCAACTCTATATTCAGATCATCATTTTCAGCAGCATGCCTCACAACATTTTCAAATAATTGACTGGGAAGGATGAAAAAACCTTTGTCCTCAACTGTATCTGGACGAAAATCTTCTTCTGCTTCCTCATCACTCAAGTCTGCATAACGAAAGTCCAAATCACCCGCTTCATGCTCCGCTTTATCAAAATAAGCAGACATGTTTTCTGAGATAAAACGATAGAAAAGAATTCCGAGTACATACTGCTTGAAATCCCATCCATCGACTGCCCCCCTTACATCATCAGCAATTGCCCATATTTTTCGGTGCAACTCTGCTCTCTGACTCGCTTCATTATTATGTTTCGCCATATTCATTCCTTCATTTTCTTACTACTCTCTATTGTACAAAAAACAAATGCTTGTTTCAATTGACAACAAGCATTTTCTTTTTAAATCAACTCCGTCCCAGTCGCGTTCTGTTTAATCTTACCAGCTTTCATGAGGCCACCCAGGGCTTTTTTAAACTGTCCCTTGGAAATGCCGAAAGTCGCCTTAATATCCTCTGGAGCTGACTTATCATTCAAGGTCATGAAGCCACCGTTAGTCTCCAGATAAGTCAGGATCATCTGAGCATCATTTTCCAGCATTTCAAAAGAGCGTGGTTTGAGCGAAAGGTTCAAAGTCCTATCCACCTCACGAAAACCAATGACACGCACATCCAATACCTGTCCCAGACGCGGCTCAGCATAGCGCTCGCTGGGATGGATAAAGCCCAGCATGTTATTTTCAGGCAGATAGACAAAGGTTCCAGATAACTTCAAACGATAAACAATAGCCGGCCAATTTTGATTTTGCATATTATTATAAGCTGGACGAGCTAATTTCTGGAAATCTTCTTGGTAGGCCAAAAGCCCCCAAATGCGGTCTTTTTTATCCACATCCAGACGGATATAGAGGCAATCGCCTTTTTTAGGCCAAAGTTCTTTTATTTCTGGCAAAATGTCAAGGGACACTACAATTTGCTTATCTGGAAGTCCTGTGTCAACAAAAACACCTAAGTCCTTACGAACATCCGTCACTGTTCCCCAGCCAAAAGTCGTCTGGGTCGCTGTTACATCAAGAGTCGTCAAGCGAAGTTTCTGCTTCATGTCGCTGTAGGCAAAGCCCTTGACCGATTCGCCCAGTTGATGCTCCCCCTCTTCTTTAGCTAAAGCATATGTCTGCCCATCTTTTTGAACAAAGTAAAAACGATTATTTTCATCGGTTACAAGACCTGTTATAAATGTTGCAAGATTTGTATTCATTTTTCATCTTTCTATCGTTCGAAGCGGATATGAAACTTTCTTCCTACTTCAAAAGAAGAAGCTGGAACAAAAGTGTTCAGCTTCCTTTGTTTATATAGTTATCATTCTAAGACGTAGTGATTTGGAGAAACTACGTTGACTTTAGTCAATTAGAGTTTCTCATACACAATTATTTGGCACTTTAGTGCCTAATCAATCACTGCTGAGTGGGTTCTAACTCGTTGATAAATCAACTTTTACAGCCCTACTCAACTTTGCGAAGAGTCAAGTTTCTAGGAAACGACTGATTTCGTCCCACCCTCCTTGCTTTCTATTTTTTACTACATACAGAGAAAAGCTTACACTTCAATCAATTCTTTTTCCTTGCTGGCAGTCATATCATCAATATGCTTAACAGCCTCATCTGTCACTTTTTGAATATCTTTTTCAAGTGTTTTCAATTCATCTTCAGTAATTTCTTTTGCTTTTTCTTGCTTTTTTGCTTCATCCATGGCGTCACGGCGGATATTACGAATAGCAATTTTAGCATTTTCACCGACTTTCTTCACTTCCTTAGCAAGATCAAGGCGAGTTTCTTCTGTCAAAGCGGGAATGACCAAACGAATAACCGTACCGTCACTCGCAGGGGTAATACCAAGATCAGAAGCGTTGAGTGCGCGCTCAATATCTTTGATAGAAGATTTGTCAAACGGCGTCACCAAAAGGACACGCGCTTCAGGAATCGTGATAGACGCGATTTGATTAAGTGGAGTTTCCACTCCATAATACTCAACTGAAATCCGATCCAAAAGGCTGGCATTCGCACGACCAGCACGAATGCTACCAAATTCACGCGCTAAACTTTGGTGTGATTGTGTCATTCTTTCTTTCGCTTTTTCTACAATTGCATTTGCCATAACTTATTCCTCTTCTTTTTCTACATTATTTGAAACGGTTGTTCCGATTTGCTCACCAAAGACAACGCGTTTGATATTACCAGGTTCGTTCATATTAAAGACAACAAGGTCAATGTCATTATCCATTGAAAGAGTAGAAGCCGTTGAATCCATGATACGAAGACCTTTGTTAATCACGTCACGGTGGGTTAATTCATCAAATTTCACCGCAGTCTTATCTTTCTTCGGATCAGCGTTATAAACACCATCTACACCATTTTTTGCCATCAGAATCGCATCAGCTTCAATCTCAGCCGCGCGAAGGGCAGCTGTTGTATCTGTTGAGAAGTAGGGAGAACCAACTCCAGCACCGAAGATAACGATACGTCCTTTTTCCAAGTGTCGCAGAGCGCGTCCACGAATATAAGGTTCTGCTACTTGCTGCATCGCAATCGCTGTTTGTACGCGCGTATCCACCCCCACTTGTTGAAGGGAATCAGCCATAACCAGAGCGTTCATGACTGTTCCTAACATTCCTGTGTAATCAGCCTGCACACGATCCATTCCTGCTTCTGCCGCAGGCTCTCCACGCCAGAGATTCCCACCGCCGATAACAAGGGCAATTTCAATACCCAAATCATGTACTTCCTTGATTTCCTCTGCCATTTTTTGAACGGTTGAAATGTTAATTCCAATACCTTTCTCACCAGCAAGAGCTTCACCTGATAATTTGATTAAAATACGTTTATATTTCGGGGCTACCATTTTTATTCTCCTTATTTTATCTGTACTATTTTACCATATTTTGAGATTTTTATATAGTCAAATTCTTTAAAAAATAAAAATTTCGATAAAAGGGAGAAGATAGTTTGCCACGCTATTTGAGCAACCAGCTATGGTGTCGTTCATTCATTATGCAACGAATATTGAAATCAGAAACTTTTGTCTCAGCTTCTTTGCCGTTTGTTTCATGTGTAAAAATCAGAACCTAAGCTAAAAAATCTAATAAAACCTGAGTGAAATCACTCGTTGAAAGCGCAGGGACACCTTCTATCTGACTAGCAAAATCATCTGTCATCTTTTGAAGTGCTAACGCTTTTTCAATTGCTTTTATAATAACTTGCGCAGCTTCGGACCATCCAATGTAATCAAACATCATGCAGGCAGACAATAAAAGTGAACAAGGATTTGCTTTATTTTGATCTGCGATATCAGGAGCCGTTCCATGCGTTGCTTCAAAAATAGCATGACCTGTTTCATAATTGATATTAGCTCCAGGAGCAATACCAATGCCGCCGACTTGAGCAGCCAGAGCATCACTAACATAATCCCCATTCAAATTTGTCAAAGCTACTACTTGAAATTTTTCAGGATTTAATAGAATTTGTTGTAAAAAATTATCTGCAATCACATCTGTCACAATCAATTTTCCAGCTACTAATTCCTTTGCAAACTCCTTCTCAGCAAGCTCATATCCCCATTTTCTGAAACCACCTTCTGTAAATTTTTGGATATTCCCTTTATGAACCAGAGTTACGTTTTTTACATTGGCAGATAGAGCATAATGAATCGCTGCACGAATCAACCGTTCACTTCCTTGGCGTGAAATTGGTTTAATGCCAATAGCACTCGTCTTCGGAAAACGAATTTTATCAATTCCCATTTCCTTTTGTAAAAATTGTATCACTTGTTGAGCCTCATCAGACTCACCTTCCCATTCAATTCCTGCATAAATATCTTCGGTATTTTCACGAAAAATTGTCATATTCGTCTTTTAGGATGTCGTAGTGGGCTAGGAACGCCCGCAAAATACCGTACGGGACGTACACAAGCGTAGAGATCTAGTTCTTGACGCAAGGCAACATTTAAAGAACGAATGCCACCACCAACAGGAGTTGTAATAGGACCTTTAATCGCAACCAAATGATGCTGAATTGTCGTTAAAGTCTCTTCTGGCAACCATTCTCCTGTCAAACGAAAGGCTTTTTCTCCCGCCAATATCTCTTTCCAAAAAATCTTTCTACTGCTTCCATAAACTATCTCCACCGCTTTATCCAAGACAAGCTGTGCATCTTTCCAAATGTCGTGCCCAATTCCATCACCTTCGATATAAGGGATAATGGGATTATCTGGAACTAGCAACTGCTTATTCACAAGACGAATTCTTTCTGCCATTTTATCTCCTCCCAATAGGAATATAATGTAAATTTTGAGCGCCAACATAATGAGAGCGAGGTCTAATCAACTTATTATTTTTGCGCTGTTCTTGAATGTGGGCAATCCAGCCAGACACCCGACTCATTGCAAAAATCAATGTATAGATACTACTGTCAATACCTAAAACATGATAAACCGTTGCTGAGTAAAAATCTACATTCGGTATTAAATACTTGGTGTGCTTCATATAACGTTCGATTTCTTCTGAAATCTGTACCAAATTTCTTTTTCTGTTCCCTTTGTCAATTCCTCTGCCATTTCTCGCAAATATTTTTCACGAGGATCCTGTGTTTTATAAACACGATGACCAAAGCCCATGATTTTTTCATGTGAGGCTAATTTTCGATCCAAATATGCATTCGTATCTCCCTCGGCTTTAATTTCCTTTAACATGTCAAAGACGCATTCGTTGGCACCTCCATGAAGTGACCCTTTTAAAGCGCTGATTGCCGCCGTCACACAAGAATAAATATCGGTTAAAGTGGAAGCACAGACCCGCTCTGCAAAAGTTGAAGCATTTAACTCGTGATCTGCATGAAGAACCAAAGCACGATTGAAAGCTTGAATTTCTAATTCTGTTGGTTCCTGCCCATTTAACATATATAAAAAGTTCGCCGCAAATCCTAAATCTTTTCTCAGTTCAATCGGAGTTTGTCCCAATCTCAACCTTGTAAATGTTGCAATAATCGTTGGAATCTTAGCCATCAATTGAATACTTTGTTCATAAGTTGCTTCTAGAGACGTCTCTTCGGCATGGATATTATAGACTCCTAAAAGACTAACTGTAGAACGCAATACACTCATTGGATGCAGATGCTTGCGCGACTGGATGAGAATACATTGTTCCACCGCATCACTAAGGGCATAGTTGGCACGTAAATCGTTCACAAAATGTTTCAATTCAATCTGAGTTGGCAAATGTAAATTCCAAAGTAGGTAAATGACTTCTTCAAAACTTGCATTATTCTCCATCAATTCTGAAATATTATAGACTGCATAAGAAAGAGTATCATCTATAATCTGACTGATACGAGTCTCACAGGCAATCGTATCTTTTAAACCATTGCTTTGTGTCATTGTTTTACCTCTTGCAATTTCTTTCTAACCACCATTGGTAAAATTCCCCCATTTTCATAATAACGAATATCCGCATCTGCATCAAAACGAAGACGTGCTTTAAATCGTGTGATTCGATCGCCTTCTTTTGCAATAACCGTTATGACTTGCCCTACCTGTGGCTCTTTCGGCAATTGAATATCAAATATTTCTTTTCCAGTTAATCCAATATTTTGAGCATTTTCGCCGTCCAAATATTGAAGAGGAAGAATGCCCATCATGACTAAATTGGAACGATGAATTCTTTCAAAACTTTCAGCTAAAACCACTTTAACACCTAAAAGATTTGCTCCTTTAGCTGCCCAATCACGACTAGAACCCATACCATAATCTCGACCTGCCAAAATAATCGTATCCACTTTTTCTTTCTTATAACACATAGCAGCTTCATAAATCGGCATCAGTTCACCCTTATACTTTGTATAACCACCAAGTTTTCCAGCTGCTAGTTCATTTTTTATCCGAATATTGGCAAAGGTGCCTCTCATCATCACTTCATGATTCCCGCGACGACTACCATAAGAATTAAAGTCTTGATAGCTTACACCATGTTCCTCTAGATATGATGCTGCTGGACTATTTCTAGCAATATTTCCTGCTGGAGAAATATGATCTGTCGTAATCGTATCTCCAAATTTTGCTAAAACAGCTAGATTTTTCAACGTTTGAATGTTTGTATCATCTTCCAAGCCATCAAAGTAAGGAGGATTTTGTATATAAGTAGAGGCTTGATTCCAATGATAGATTTTCGATTTTGTTGTTGAAATTTGATTCCATTTTTCACTATCAGTAAAAACATGCTCATACTCTTTTTTAAACAAACTACTGGTAACGTATTTTTGTACATAGTCTGCTACCAAATCATGATTTGGCATAAGATCCATGAAGTAAACAGGTAGTCCATTCCTATCATATCCAAGCGGTGCACTTGTTAAATCAATATTTGCATTCCCAGCTAAAGCATAAGCGACCACCAGTGGCGGACTAGCTAAAAAATTTGCTTTAACCAAAGGATTGATTCGTCCTTCAAAATTCCGATTACCTGATAGGACAGCGCTAGCAAGTAAATCCGTATCCGTAATTGCTTTTGCCACTTCTGGTAACAAATTTCCAGAATTGCCAATGCAAGTGGTGCAGCCATATCCAACAACATTAAAACCTAATTTGTCCAGATAGACTTGGAGACCACTCTCCTTCAAATAGGCCGTAACAACCTTACTGCCTGGTGCAAGTGACGTTTTGACTGTTTTTGAAACACGTAATCCTTTTTCCACAGCACGTTTAGCTACTAAGCCTGCCGCCATTAAGACATATGGGTTGGAGGTATTAGTACAACTAGTAATTGCTGCAATAGCGACATGACCCGTTTTAATCTCTTCTTCATAATCATCAAACAATACCGTCGCTGTTTTCCTCAATTCCTCTCTTGGCAAACCAAAACCTCGAACACCCACTTCTCGGATAAGACTCGCTTGAAATTCTTACTTAGCCTTTGTCAATTCAATTAAATCCTGTGGCCGTTTGGGACCAGAAATACTCGGAACAATGGTGGACAAATCAATCTCAACAATTTTTGAATAAATTGGCTCCACTTTTTCATCATAAAATAAATTATTCTTTTGGACATAGAGCCTCGTTAACGCAATATGTTATTCTTTCCGATTTGTTAGTCGCATATAATGAAGGGTCTCTTCATCAATAGGAAAGTAACCGCAGGTTGCTCCATATTCTGGCGCCATATTTGCAACTGTTGCGCGGTCTGCCAAACCAAGTGTTGCTAGTCCTTCCCCAAAGTATTCTACAAATTTTCCAACTACATTTTCTTGTCGTAATCGTTGTGTTACTTTTAAAGCTAAGTCAGTTGCCGTTGTAATCTTAGGCAATTCCCCAACTAAGCGTACACCAATCACTTCTGGAACTGGAAAATAAGAAGCTTCTCCCAACATAGCAGCCTCTGCTTCAATTCCTCCAACTCCCCAGCCAAGAACCCCTATTCCATTGATCATTGTTGTATGACTGTCTGTTCCAAACATTGAATCTGGATAAAGCATGCCGTCTTTTTCAATAACAACATCACTAAGGAATTCAATATTAACTTGGTGAATAATCCCAGTTGCAGGTGGAACTGCACGATAATTATCAAAAGATTGCTCAGCCCATTTCAAAAATTCATACCGCTCATTATTACGTGAAAATTATTTTGTTATATTTTCTTCCAAAGCAGTCTCACAGCCATAACAATCAACTTGCACACTATGGTCAATGACTAAATCCACAGGAATTTCAGGATTGATAAGTTCTGGATCTCCCCCATTTGTTACAACTGCATCGCGCATACTTGCCAAGTCAACAACAACTGGTACTCCCGTAAAATCCTGTAAAATAACACGACTTGGTTTAAAGGGCACTTCACCTCTCGGTTTAACAGCTTGATAGTGCATTAGATTCTCTATGTGATGTTTTCTCACAACATCGCCATCTTCTTTTCGCAAAAGACTTTCTAATAATATGCGAATAGAATAAGGAAGATTGTCTAAGTCTCCACCCATATCTAATGCAACTTTTTCGAGATCAATATAGCTATATTCTCGCTTATCTTGATATAATATAGATTTATATGTTAGCATGAGAAACCTCCCACTAGGAATAATTATTTTATATTTTACAAAAATTCATGCAATAGTTTTTATAAAAACATGTAAGAAAATATAACATTACTGGTTTTCGTTTACTATTTCAAATATGTATTCGCCAAAAAATCCAAAGCATAAAAAAGCGATGAATTTCATCAATCCAATGCTTTTGATTTTGCAAAAGAAAAACTCCATCCGAAGATAGAGTTTTAGATTCTAAATTAAAGTGAGTTAACATCAACCTTAATACCCACACCTTGAGTAGTGGTGATAGTAAGATTTGTTATGTAAGTTCCTTTTACTGTAGCTGGTTTAGCTTTTGCAATCACATCGTGGAATGCTTTGAAGTTTTCAAGCAACTTATCAGCGTCAAATGAAACTTTACCAATGATAGCTTGTACGTTACCTGCACGATCTGCACGGTAAGTAATTTTACCACCTTTAGACTCTTCAACTGCTTTTGCAACATCCATTGTTACAGTACCAGTTTTAGGGTTTGGCATCAAGTTACGTGGTCCAAGGATACGTCCAAGACGTCCGACAAGTGCCATCATATCAGGTGTAGCAATTACGACATCAAAGTCAAGCCAGCCACCGTTGATTTTTGCAACGAGGTCATCTTCACCAACGAAGTCTGCACCAGCAGCTTTTGCTTCTTCTGCTTTTGCACCACGTGCAAAAACAAGCACACGTTGAGTTTTACCAGTTCCGTTTGGAAGAACCATTGCACCACGGATTTGTTGATCCGCTTTTTTCACATCAATGTTCAAGTTATAAGCAACTTCTACAGTTGCGTCAAATTTTGCAAAGTTTGTTTCTTTTGCAAGTGCTACAGCTTCTTCTACACTGTATGCTTTTGTGCTGTCGATTTTTTCAAGAGCAGCACGAAGTTGTTTGCTTTTTTTAGCCATTTTCTATTCTCCTTGTAAGTGGTTCAATCGATTTTCATCTCCCACGTCCTTCTCGAAATGATGAAGTCTTGCGGGTTTGGGTGTTATTGATTAGTCAACAACAGTGAATCCCATAGAACGAGCAGTACCTTCGATCATACGCATTGCAGACTCAAGGTTTGCAGCGTTCAAATCTGGCATCTTAGTTTCAGCAATTTCTTGTACTTGTGCACGAGTAACTGTTGCAACTTTTGTTTTGTTTGGTGTACCTGATCCTTTTTCAACACCTGCAGCTTTTTTCAAAAGAACAGCAGCTGGCGGTGTCTTTGTTACGAAAGTAAATGATTTGTCTTCATATACTGAGATAACAACTGGGATAATCATACCAGCTTGATCAGCTGTACGAGCGTTGAACTCTTTTGTGAATCCCATGATGTTGATACCGGCTTGACCAAGCGCAGGACCAACTGGTGGAGCTGGAGTAGCTTTACCAGCAGGAATTTGCAATTTTACAAGTTTTTCGACTTTTTTAGCCATCTTTAAATCCTCCTTTGTGGTTTTGGCGGTAATGTAAGATTTTTACCTCCCACAAGTATGCTTCTTGCATACCTTTCTATTATACACTAAAACGACTAAATTGCAAGAAAAAATACTAAAAAAATTCTCTATTTTTCTCGATTTTTGTGGTAAAATATGTGTATGACATTATTAAAAATCGCATCTATTTTATTTATCTTTTTAACTATTATTTTAACCATTATTATTACTAAATTATTTCGCTTGAAACGATTTGGCTGGAATTTTGCAGATTTGGCTTTTCCACTTTTTGTGTTGGAATTCTATGTCATCTCTGATAGAGCTTTCTACCACAGTTTCTTGCCAGAATTAGCATTAGCCCTTTCTGCCTTAGCAATTGCCATTACTGTCTACTTTCTTCGAATTAAACGCAGTTTTTACTATCCTAAGTTCTTTAAATTTTTCTGGCGAGCTGGTTTTATTTTGACCTTCTTTCTCTACCTCGCCATGGTGATTGGCTTATTTTTAACAAAATAATAAAAAATATCGGACAGACTCATCTGCTTCCGATATTTTTATATTTAATATTTTGTTGAGAACTTATCAAATAGAGCAAATAACTTATTTGTTATGAATTGGAACAGTCTCATGAGTGATTCTAACATTAAGGAGAGAATGACTGTGAGGATAATGGTAATCGGTGAGATTTTGGATAACAAAAAAATAGAGTGAAATAACAAGCCCGAAATCACTAAGCCGATGAGGTTAAAGAGTACGACAATAGTTTTCATTCGATTGAGCGGCTGAATAAGCTTGATGATGATAATGAAACCAACCACTGCTAATAAGATAACAGATGATGTCGCAACTTCTTGCGTAGATAATCGAAAAATCCGACCACAAGCCATGACAATCAAAACGGCCAATAAATCAACAAAAGCTGCTGGTATCGCATTCTGTAAAACCGTTCTTATGAAACGCCCTCGAATGCGCTGCTTGTTGGGCTCCAAAGCTAACATAAATCCAGGTATACCAATAGTGAACGCACTAATCAAGGAAACTTGTGATGCTTGCAAAGGATAGGTAAAAGCAAACAAACTGGACAAAATAGCTAGTGAAATGGAAAAGATATTTTTTACAAGAAATAAACTAGCGGAACGCTGAATGTTATTGACAACCCTACGTCCTTCTGCCACAATATGCGGCATATGCGAAAAGTCAGAATCCAGCAAAACAACTTGTGCAATCTGTTTGGTAGCACCGTTGCCTGACTCCATAGCAATGCTGCAATCTGCAGTCTTCATTGCTAAAATATCATTTACACCGTCACCTGTCATTGCAACTTTATGTTGATTAGCTTGAAGTGCTTGAACTAATTTTTGTTTCTGTTGAGGGGTCACTCGACCAAAGACCGTATATTTTTCAACTGCTTGAGTGATTTTTTCATCAGTATCCAAGTTTTGCGCATCTACATAATTTTCAGCATGAGGAATCTCTGCTTTGGTAGCCACTGCAGCAACTGTGACAGGATTATCTCCTGAAATAACTTTGACTTCCACACCTTGAACATCAAAATATGAAAAGGTCTCGGCTGCATTTTCTCGAATTGGATTTTCTAATAAGATGAAGAGTAGGGGTTCTACTGTTTGAGTCAAATCACCTGTAAATGGTTGATCTTTTGATTCAGCAAAAACAAGAACACGTGAGCCGCTTTCTGCATATTGTTGAAAATAGCTGCGATATTCTTCCAACTTTTCTTTTAATACAAACTCTGGAGCACCTAAAATAAAATTGCCTTCTTTGAAAGAAATAGCACCAAACTTGGTCTTTGAACTAAACGGAAAGGTTTTCACTACGGTCCAAGCCTTTTCTACTACTTCTGAAACAAAAAAGTCTCGAATCGCTGCAATCGTTTCATTTTCATCTGGACTTGCTACCAGATATTGTTTAAGAGCTTCCTGCGAAGCATTCTTGTCTTGCTGAACAGAGAGTACTTGTGCAACTTTCATCGTATTTTCCGTAATGGTTCCTGTCTTATCTACACACAAAACATCTACACGAGAAAGAGACTCAATCCCCTTCATACTGTTTAATAAAACCTGCTGTCTTGCTAGACTAGCTGATCCCAAAGCCAGCGCTAGAGTCATCAAAAGATAAAGCCCTTCTGGAATCATCCCAATAATAGCTCCTACCGTGGAGACAATACTAACTTGAAAACTTTCGTGATTGGTCACATAACTTTGGAAAAATAGAAGAAGCCCTAAAGGAATAATCAAAAATCCAATCACTTTAACCAAATTATTGACCGAACGTACCATTTCAGATTCTTCTTTTCCAGAGACTTCTTTTGCTTTCAACGTCAGTTGATTGATATAGGATTCATCACCTACTTTTTCCAAGCGAGCATAGGCTTTACCAGATACGACAAAACTGCCTGACATAACTGTATCACTTATTTGCTTTGCTATTTCATCCGCTTATCCTATCAACTGTGATTCATTGACTTTCAATTCACCTGATACAATCTTAGCATCTGCATAGATTTGGTCCCCTGCCGAGAAAAGAACGATATCATCTTGTACTAAATCTTTTGTCTCTAGTTGGATTTCTTTACCGTCTCGCACTGCAATCGCTGTATAGTGATGAAGTAACTGCATGTTGCTCAATATTTTGCGCGCTCTAAGCTCTTGAACAATTCCAATCAAAGAATTGATAATAAGAATAGGTAAAAAAAGTAAATTATTCCATGATTGTACAATAACTAGCAACATAGCAAGGACAAAAAATATAAAATTAAAATAAGTAAACACATTCGACTGAATGATTTGCCAAGTTGTTTTTTCCGTGCTAACTATTACTTTATTGACTAAGCCTTTTTGAATTCGTTCTTCAACCTTTTATTGGCTAAGCCCTGTGTATATCTGTTCTGACATATAGCCTCCATTCACAAATCATATTAGTATTCTATCAAAAAAGTTATCCTTAGGTCATAGAAAAGTCATAAAACTGGAAAACATGAGATTTTTCATACCTTTTCTACAAAACTTTAAAATAGAACAGCTACAAAAAAATCCCAACAGAAATTTGTTGGGAAAGGATGTTACATTTTTTAAACCACACCTATTTAGTTTTAGTTATTCAATAAAACTTTTCTTGGCTTGGTGCCTTCTGCTGGACCGATGACACCCGCAGCTTCTAGCTCTTCCATGAGCCGAGTCGCACGATTAAACCCAACAGACAATCGACGTTGGAGCATTGAAGCACTCGCTTTTTGCGTCTCGATGACTAAAGCCTTGGCTTCTTCAAAGAGTGGATCTCCTTGTTCACTCTCACTACCTGAATCCATGTCATTCTCAGATACTTCGCCTGGGTCAAAATTATCATCATAATCTGCTTCGGCTTGATTCTTAACAAAAGTGACAATGCGCTCTACATCTTCATCGGAAATAAATGAGCCTTGCAGACGGACAGGATGATTTTCATCAATCGGCTTAAAGAGCATATCCCCACGTCCCAAGAGTTTCTCGGCACCATTTTCATCTAGAATCGTTCGGCTATCAGTTCCGCTAGAGACAGCAAAAGCAATCCGCGAAGGAACATTGGCCTTGATGAGCCCAGAGATAACATCAACAGACGGTCGCTGAGTGGCCAAAATCATATGAATACCAGCTGCTCGAGCTTTTTGTCCCAAGCGAATAATGGCATCTTCCACTTCTTTGCTGGCTACCATCATAAGGTCTGCCAACTCATCCACAATGACCACAATCAAGGGAAGAGGAATTTGTTTATATTCTGGTTGACTGGCATTGTACTCGGCTACTTTGGCATTGTAACCTGCAATATTGCGAGCACCGACCTTAGAAAATAGCTCATAGCGATTTTCCATTTCATCTACCACTTTTTGCAAAGCTCGGCTCGCCTTGCGCGGATTAGTCACAACAGGGATCAGCAAGTGAGGAATATCATTATAGACAGACAATTCAACCATTTTTGGATCAACCATCATGAACTTGACTTCATCTGGTCGTGCTTTCATGAGAATACTAGCAATAATGCCGTTGACTGCAACGGATTTTCCAGAACCAGTCGATCCTGCCACCAGCAAATGAGGCATCTTTGCCAAATCAAATGTCCGAACAGAGCCATTGACAGCTTTTCCTAAAGGAATTTCAAGTAATTTCTTGTCGTCTGTCTTAGACTGCTCCCAAAGCTCACGGAAAGTAACCGTCGCAATCTCGGAATTCGGAACTTCAATTCCGACTAAAGATTTGCCCGGAATAGGTGCCTCAATTCGCACATCTTTGGCAGCCAAAGCCAGAGCTAAATCGTCAGCCAGATTGGAAATGCGATTGACCCGCACTCCGACAGCTGGCTTGACCTCGTACTTAGTCACAGACGGTCCGATTTCAGCACGTTCAACGCTAGCACGAATGCCAAAACTAGCAAATGTTTCTTCCAAAATCTTGATATTTTCGCGGACAATTTTCTTTTCTTTGGATTGATTTTTAGGCTTGTCTGGCGCAAACAAATTGATTGTTGGAAGTTTGTAATCTAAACTTTCTTTGGGTGTGAAATTAACCTCAACATCTTCATCTGTGTTATCTTGCTGCTCTTCTTTGTGTTGTTTCTCAGACAAACTCTCATCATAATCATAAATTTCTGGCTCTGCTTCTTCAAACTGAATCGGCGTATGAGCTAAGACCTCATCATCTAAAATTTCTCCCGTTTCAGAATCAATTTGTGGCTCGTCTTGCTCTACCTGAATAGCATTCATCGCTGCTTGCGCAGCTTTTTCTTCTTTTTCGATAAAACGTTGCTGACGCTTTGCTTCTCGCTTCTCACTCCAAGTATGATAGGTTTCACTTAATTTTTCAAAAATATCATAAATCGAATATGGACTGATGAGTAGCGCCCCTAGCAATATTAAGAGGAGTCCGATAAAGTAGGTGCCAATATTTGAAAATAAAAAGGCTATAGGAGTATAGAGTGTCGCTCCTAATAAACCGCCACCAGCAAAAGCACTGACTTTAACAGCTGTCAAATCCGTTAAAATCCGTAACAAGGTTGTACTTAGAACCTGTCCTTTTAAATTTAAAACATTTACAAAATAAGCTTGAAACATAAGCAGCAAGCCAATAAAAATACTGAAAAAGCCTGATTTATACCCTTCATGCTTATTGACCCACTTAAAAAAGAAAAGATAAATGAGACTGGCTATAATAGCCATATAGGCTAAACTTCCTACTAACAATCGAATAAGGTTATATAGAGTGATTCCAACGGCACCCCATTTTAATGCTGCAAAAAGAAGCAAAAAAGCGATACCGAAAGTTGCAAGCATCCTCCGAATGGCTTTTTGCCGCTCCATTTCTGCTTTTGTAGGTCGTCTCGTTGTCCGACCTTTTTTACTATTTTTCTTACTTGCCATAAATTTTATTATACCACAAATTGAACACTAATCCAATGCAAGAAAAAAGCAGAAGCTCCATGCTTCCACTTTTGAAACAACATTGCTTACTTCCATATCACATCATCATTCCCATCATCTTCTGGCAAGACAAACCACAAAATCAAATAAGGGATTAGACCGATTCCATATACAAAAAATGCTACTCCCCAGATCAGTCGTACAATGGTAGGATCAATGTCAAAATAATTTGCTATACCTGCACAGACACCCGCAATTTTCTTATTTCGCACATCTCTTGTCAATCGTTTAGCCATTCTCTGTCCCTCCTTTATAAATCTATTATAACATAAATTTTTTACCATTAAATAAATATCATAAAGAATTTCCATGAACCAATTGTCAAATGTTCATCGTCAGCAAGATTAAAAAAGTTGCTGTTGCAGTTGACCTAAAATAAAGCGAGAAATTGGTCCAACAATCAGAAAATTCAAGGGAAACGCTACAATAAAATTGGTCAACCAAGCTCCAAGGTAATTGGTTACTGAAAGCGGCACGCCGTTAAAAAGCAGATCATAAAGAGACATCAATGAAACCATAATCAGAACCATACCACCTGAAACAACGAGGATCTTCTACCAAGGTTTATGGCGTTCTGTTAAAAAATTAAAAACAAGTCCCTTCACAACTGGTCCTGCCACAAGAAGGTCTAAGAGAAAAGTCTTTTATTTTGTCTAATAGGCTCATTGTTGCCCTCCTTATGTGTTACCCACGCGCAAACCTAGTATTTTAGCATTATCTAATACAAAATATTCGCGGTGTCGCATGTGTGGTCATCTTCTTTGATCACATTAGGATTGTCTGATTTGATAGTTTTCTCATCCCATCTGTACATCTTATGCTCCTCAACAAATATCTTGTTATTCTCTGTATTCAAATAATAAAAGCGACCTTGTGCCAACAATGACTGAAAACTATCAATCATTGTTACCTTTTTGAGTTTAGCTACTGGATGCCATCTGATAGCAAAGTCAAGATACATTTGATTACGCAAAGCACCCTCTGCGCTGTCGATTGTGTATTGCAATACTGGTACTTTATACTTATCCACAATCCGATTGATAAAACTGTTAATATCTTGCGATAGCTGGCTGGGCGCTTTCTTGACAATTTGACCAGCTGGTGAATAGTACCACGTATCAAGTAAGATTACCTTACCTTTAGCTGTGATACCAAAAGCACATACAGCCGTTGCTGACTGTTGATGTCCTCCGTCAAGCGCAAATGAGATACCTATCAGCTTATCATCACTCGGCAAAGTCTCAATAGCGTGAAACGTGCTCATGTTATACACGTTGTTACCTAGTCCGACTGCCTCGCCTAAATACAAGTATCTGTAATAGTCGTAATCATTTTCTTTGATACGTTCTATATCTTCTAGCATCTGATCAGTTACAAAGCCTAATTCATCATCAAGATAAGTGCTAGAGTGCGCTAGATAATTGTCATTAGTATTGACATCCTCAAACCATTCATTTATCCAACTATATGGATTTCGTGGTGGGTTGTAAGACCAAAAGAATTGTACAAATTTAGCGCGTGGATGCTTCTGCCGCATGAATGTTACGTTAGATTGGTCAAAATCTTCTCGGCTTGCAAACTCTGCCGCTTCTTCATACCAAACAGCTATCAGATTACCAATATCATTAGATTTGAGCTTTTGAAAGTCATCTTGACCGTAAAAGTAAAATGTTGAACCTGTTTTCTTGTGGATGATTTGAAACGGGCTGACTGTCTTTTTAAACTTATCACCAACTCCAAATAGATTTAAAGCCCACCAGATTTTATTAAACACGCTATCTCTAATAGTGTTAGCAACCTTACGAATAACCACTACATTTGCTGTCTCTCCAGTTTTTATATATCGCAACATCATATAGACTAGTTTCAACGCGATTACAGACGATTTGAAAGAGTTACGCCCGCCCTTTAATACATTGTATGGCAATCTTGACACCCAGACAGGCTTAAAATGAGGGTTGACATTCTTCTGAACATTAAAGGTCATCTGTTGCTCCCTCCACATCACCAGCCCATTCATCTATGATGTTAATAGGCGCATCAGTTATCTTATTATTCTCTGTGCGCTCCTTATTATCCAATTTGAGCAATTTAATGCGCTCTCTTTGTTCTTGAATGTCGTACTTATCTTTTGTATTGGTTAGCTTGATGATGTTTTCTGTGGCTTTTTGATTGCCCTTTACAGCTTGCTGAAATGTGGCAAAGGCTAACAAAGCCTCATTACTGCCATCCATTCCCATATCTTCAAGTTGCTTCTTGATATTTTTATCCGTTACGTCCAATGAGAGCAACGTTTCAAATGCTTTTTTGAGGTCAGCTTTTTTACGTCTGGCTTTGCCGCTGTTTATGCCACCTTTAGATGCAATCTTCTTTACTTCGTCTTTGCTTCGTTCGCTCATTGGCTTTAAGTTTCTAGTTCCATCTCTAGGCAATTCTGACCTCCTTTCAAACAAAAAAATCACAAGTATTTATTACTTATGATTTCATTTTATTTTATTAAAAAGGGGATGTTTTACGCTGTTTTGAGACAAAAAAATAAAAAGCCCCATTTCTGGAGCTTATCTAAGTAGTCGGACGGATTTGCACCGCCATTTCTCTATGATATAGAGCGTATTCCTTCTTCAAACCACTGCCCTACTTATCTATTTCTATTATCCCATATTCTTTGAACTCTTGCAAGTAATTTCCTCTCTCTGATGGTCAGATTTCTATCACCTTTTTCATTGTGATTATATCCTTTGTGTACATGAGGAATGATTTTCTTGCCTTTTATAGTATGCGGAGATCCTGTCACATCTATCTGTCGTTTTCTTTTATTTTTTCTATCATAAAAAGATATAGATTTTATTTTATTCTGCTTGTTCACGGTGGCATAAATACGCCCCTTAGTTCGTGTTTCCATGGGAGCTTTTGCTGAACCGCTAGTACTTCTGACAAATTTTATCTTGCCCGAACTATGTAATGTTTCATATTCTGTACCGTATTTATACTTACCAAAGCCAAGACCAATGCTTGCACCACGTCCACCCATGTTTTAACCTCTTTTTCGTTTATCAATATTTGTGCCAATCCCATTCATTAGAATTAACTACTCTTGATAGTTTCGGATTATATCCTTTAGAGTATTCACCAATAATTTTTCCAATATCATTTTTGGATTTTTTATCTAGGTTCTTATACCCTTTTTGGTTCGCCCATTTTGCTATTGCGTACTCTTCGTTATGAGCTAATATACCGTGAGTCAAGCTGCCATTTTTCTGGAACATTGTAGCAAATGACTTAGCTCCTCTAGGAGTGTTTTCTTTTCTATAAGCAAAATCACTAAATTTACTAATTTCTTTTGCTCTATTAAAGGATGGTTTTGAGTTATTTTTAGGGGCATCCCTTTTCTGCTCTATTTTAAAATATCCTGCTTTTATCAGTCTTCTCCGCTCAGCTCTGGTTATAGAAGGTTTAGATTTATAAAAATTAAAATAATGTGCAATAACTGAACCACACAAAAAGCTGATGTGAAAGGAAAATATTATGGGATTGTTTGCACAACGTTGTCCTTATTGTATGTCAACTGATATTGAGTTTATGAACCAAGAAAGAAAAGGTTTCAATGGTCTTGTAGGATGTATAGGTTTTCTGATAGCTTGGCCATTGGTATTGCTTGGCCTTGTTGGAAAAAACGGAAAAAACAATTGGCACTGTAAAAACTGTGGTAGAACATTTAAAGCAAAATAAAAAGTTTTAGTGGGGTGAAATTTTGGATAGACAAGAAGACTTGGAATTGTTGTCAGCGTCATCTAGCAGATTACTTGAGTTAATCAAGCGTAACCCTCAATATCATAAATCTTTAGGAATGGGGCAAAGTTTTTCAAACTATGTCAATCAACTCGAAAGAGATATTAAACAATATAGACGACGCTATAAAAAATATCTACCCGGTACAATTGTTTATGTTCACTTTGGAATGAATTTTGGGGAAGAATTTTCAAAAACACATTTCGCTATTACCCTATCTAAAAACGATCACAAAAAGAAAAGGACAATAACTGTTGTACCGCTTACCTCAAAGTCAGGAAAAGATAAACTCAAACTTGATTTCAATTTTTCAAGAGAATTATTTCATATGACACATCAAGTTGCGGTTGAAAATAGTAAAAAAGTAGACCAAACATTGCTCGATGAAATCAATTCAGCATTACCATCTAGAATTGAACCAACGACGATTCTTTTATCTTTCTTGCCTCTCATAAAAAGAAACCGCTCTCCATTCGTTCATTTAATTCTGTACTTGCTTCCACAGAAGAAGAGTTACATTTCAAAAAGCATTTAACTAGCCACATATTCAGACATTCTCACATCTCTTTGTTATCCGAGTTAAACCTGCCGCTTAAGGTAATTATGGAACGAGTAGGACACTCTGATCCAAAAACTACTCTAGCTATTTATAATCACGTCACAAAAAACGCAAGAAAGAATGCTATAGACGCTCTAAACAAGTTATAAACTTTTGCCCCTTTTTTGCCCCTCCTTGCCTTTAATCATGTTTCAGACAATAGTAAAACCCTTGATATTACAAGGGTTTTAGTTATATATACCATCATGCTACACATAAGGGCTGTAAAAAATAATAATTCCTTAAAATTCTTCGGCATAAAAACTCCATTTCTTTGTTGATAAACGCTATTTTAGCACAAAAAATTTTTTTCTCGTAAGCGAATTTACAAAACTTTTCATAAGAAAATATTTTCATACTCAAAACGATTGAGCTATCTTTACATCAAAAAGATAGTCCGATAGTACCTTTCAGTTAGCAGAGACAACCTCTCAAAAGATTTGAAAAAGGCTTTTACTTATAGTAAAATGTGAATAGTTCAACATTCAGAAAGGAAATCTATGAAAAAATTACTTATCTTAGGACTGGCTGCTGGTTTATTTTTGACAGGTTGTACCAATTTACAAAGAGCTATCAGAGGAAATGACTATGTAGACTCCAGTCTTGCTTCCGAATCCAGCTCAAAAGCAGCTGAAAAACAAAAAGAAGAGCAAAAAGCTGCTTTGACCGATAAAAATGCTCATTTCCCACAGTTGTCTGACAAGGTCGCTAACGATGAAGCGGAAGTGAAAATAACCACAACTGAAGGTATTATCTCCTTGAAGCTCTTTCCAAAATATGCTCCACTTGCAGTTGAAAATTTCTTAACGCACGCTAAAGAAGGTTATTATAACGGTGTAACTTTCCACCGTGTCATTAAGGATTTCATGATTCAAACAGGAGATCCTAAAGGAGACGGGACTGGTGGTGAGTCCATTTGGAAAGGCAAAAACTCTAAGATCGACTCTGGAAGTGGCTTTAAAACAGAGATTTCGTCTTATCTCTACAATATCCGTGGTGCATTAGCCATGGCTCGTTCTTCCAATCCAAATTCCAACGGTAGTCAATTTTTCATCAACCAAAACACCAAGGACAGTTCGAGTCAACTCTCTAGCACAATTTATCCTGAAAAAATTATTGAAGCCTATAAAAAAGGTGGAAATCCAAGTTTAGATGGAAATTACACTGTCTTTGGGCAAGTCATTTCTGGCATGGATGTCGTGGATAAAATCGCTACGACTGAGACAGGCGAAAACGACAAACCAAAAAAAGAAATCAAAATCGAGAAAATTGAAGTCATTAAGGACTATACACTTAAGAAATAATTACAAAACGAAGAAGCTGGGATAAAAGTCCGACCTCAAATATAAAAAGCGAACAAAACTAGTTTTCTGGTAATCAGAATTCTGCTTTGTTCGCTTTTCGCATTTAATTATAGATTTGAAGGGCTTAATAATTAAGATTTTTCAAAATTGAAATCTTTTTGTCCCAAACTCTCGTTTACTTTCTAGAATAAAACTCAATACGCAGTAGTTGAGCGCTCTATATGCACTGATGCTATCAGCTTTTACAGACTTACTCCTCATTTTCTTTATTCTCACATTAATTGATTAAAATCCCAAATCTGATCTACCCATCCTTCGTAGAAGTCAGGCTCATGGCAGACCATGAGAATACTGGCTTTGTACGCTTGGAGAGCGCGTTTGAGTTCATCTTTGGCATCCACATCGAGGTGATTCGTAGGCTCATCCAGTACTAAGACATTATTTTCTCGGTTCATCAGGAGACAGAGGCGGACCTTGGCCTGCTCCCCACCTGAAAGAACCTGGATCTGGCTTTCAATATGCTTTGAGGTCAGACCGCAGCGAGCCAGAGCAGCACGAACTTCCGCTTGATTGAGTGACGGGAAAGCATCCCAAACAGCTTCCAGAGGAGTCTGGCGATTACCACTAGCTGTCTCTTGCTCAAAATAGCCCAATTCCAGATAGTCTCCACGTTCTACTTGACCAGCTATTGGAGGAATGATACCTAGCAAACTCTTTAGCAGGGTGGTTTTTCCGATTCCGTTAGCTCCTATAATGGCAACTTTCTGATTACGCTCAAAAGTTAAATTAAGCGGTGAAGTTAATGGACGATCGTAACCAATTTTCAAATCCTGAGTTTGAAAGATAAAGCGCCCTGGTGTACGAGCCATTTT
This sequence comes from Streptococcus sp. HMSC066F10, assembly GCF_001813805.1. Classification (NCBI taxonomy): domain Bacteria; kingdom Bacillati; phylum Bacillota; class Bacilli; order Lactobacillales; family Streptococcaceae; genus Streptococcus; species Streptococcus sp. HMSC066F10. The sequence goes on along the minus strand of NZ_KV813989.1, from coordinate 7,052 downwards.
GAAGTCAAAGGAGGGCTTAGGCTTCTCGCCCTGCAGTTCAATCAGTTCCATTTTGTCTAATTTTTTCTGGCGGGACATGGCCATATTACGGGTCGCCACACGGGCTTTATTGCGAGCTACAAAGTCCTTGAGGTCTGCAATTTCCTTCTGCTGACGCTCATAAGCTGCTTCCAGCTGAGATTTTTTCATCTCGTAGACTTCTAAGAATTGATAATAATCACCAGAATAGCGGGTCAAGTTTTGATTTTCTACATGGTAGACGATATTGATTACATCGTTTAAGAAAGGAATATCATGGGAAATGAGCACGAAAGCATTTTCATAATTTTGCAGATAGCGCTTGAGCCAATCAATATGCTCTGCGTCCAAATAGTTGGTAGGCTCATCTAAGAGCAAGATGTCTGGTTTTTGAAGGAGAAGTTTTGCTAAGAGCACCTTGGTTCGTTGACCTCCAGAAAGAGCGGTGACATCCGTTTCCATACCGTAATCCATAACCCCTAAAGCACGAGCTACCTCATCAATCTTAGCATCTAAAGTATAAAAGTCTCGACTTTCCAATCGCTCCTGCAATTCACCCACTTCTTCCATAAGGACATCAACATCAGCTCCATCTTCTGCCATAGCCAGATATATATCATTGATCCGAGCTTCAGTCTTGAAAAGTTCATCAAAAGCAGTCCGCAACACATCACGCACGGATTGACCTTCTTTCAACACAGCATGCTGATCCAAGTAACCAGCTGTCACATACTTAGACCACTCAACCTTGCCTTCATCTGGCAACAATTGACCAGTTACAATGCTCATAAAGGTGGACTTTCCTTCACCGTTGGCTCCAACTAAGCCGATATGCTCACCCTTCAGCAGACGAAAGGATACATCCTCAAAAATAGCCCGGTCTCCAAAACCGTGGCTGAGATTTTTTACTTCTAAGATACTCATCTTTTCTCCTCTATCATTGATTACAGTTTCTTGATTATACCATCAAAAGGGATTTTTTGGCAAGGTAGAACAAATGAAAAGCGAGACTGCTTCATTCTCGCTTGCTTTCATCTAATTCAAATGATGGGTGTGTTTGGTAATCCACTGGGTTAGCTTGATATTAAGCCAAAAACCATAAATGCCAAAAGTAATGATCGTCAAGAGCCACCACTTCACCCAATTTCCAAAAAGCTGCATCGCAGTACCATCAAAATAGAGACGGTGTCCGTCAATGACTGTGTGCTTAATCTTCCAATTATACAGGATACACATGCCCCAAGGAGCACAGATACCCAACGTCATGACAGTAATCAAAATGGCTAAGATGACATGACCAATGTAAGAAAAGAGGCCACCGTCGAAATAAGATTCTTTATACACTATATTCTCCTTGTCTAAACCAATTCTTTCAGAAATTGAATCAGAGTGTCTGCTGAGCGCTTGCCAGCTTCATGAATAAATTCGTCAAAGCTAATATTGGCGTCATGAGAAGCTGTATCACTCATGGCCCGAATAACCATAAAAGGTAGCCCAATCGAATGCGTAGCCTGAGCGACGGCTGCGCCCTCCATCTCAACCGCTAGAACGTCTGGAAAGTGTCCTTTGATACGGTCAATCTTGTCCTGACTGGCAATAAAGCTATCCCCTGTTGCAATCAAGCCAACGCGACTTGTCTGATGTGTCTTTTCTAAAGTCTTTTTCATCTCAGAAACCAAATAACGGCTCGCTTCAAAATAAAGTGGCTGGCGTGCCATTTGTCCGTATTCATAGCCAAAAGCTGTTACATCTACATCATGGTACACTAGCCGGTCAGCCACTACAATATCGCCGATTTGCAAACCTTCAGCTACCGAACCAGCAGAACCTGTATTGATGACAGCCGTCACTTTAAACTCATTGACCAAAACAGCCACGCTCATAGCAGACATAACCTTGCCGATCCCGCTTTCCACCAGCACAACTTCATGACGACCGATATTTCCCGTATGATAAACATGCCCCAAACGTAAGTGTTTTTCGGCATTTTCCAAGTTTTCCACTAAAATTTTTAGTTCCTCAGGCATGGCCGCAATAATTCCGATTTTCATTATTTCCTCTCATTCTATCACAAAAAAAGCGAAAGTCGAGCTTATCGCTTTTTATAGCCAAATAATAGCAGCAATCAAAGCAATCAAAAGCAGGACAATCCAAAATAGAATTTTGTTTAATTTTGCTTGAAATACTCCACGTTTTGCATTTTCAATGCGTCGGCTTTTGGTTACCGTTGGTTCCACATCAATTTGCAGCGTATCTTGATTGAAGACACTATTTTGAGAGGAATAACCAAACTGGCTTCTAGGCGTTTTTAAAATTTTGGTTTCTTCCTCATCATGCAAAGGTGGACCTGAAATATCTTCACCACGATTTGCCCGTTCAATCATTTCATCTGTTAATAAAGGTCTTCCCATGAGCGTCCCCCTATCTTCGATTCATTTCCATTTCCCAATATTGGAGTGCAATAATAGTTTTTGCATCACAAATACCACCACTAGCAAGGAGAGCTTTCGCTTCTTCCAAGGTCACTTCATAGAGTTCTAACGTCTCGTCCTCATCTTGTGGACGAGGATTTTCAACTTTTGTCAAATGGCTAGCGCTATAAAGTCTGATTCGCTCATTGCAAAAGCCAATTGCCGAATAGAAATCATAGAGCAGTTCTAACTCACCTGTATAACCCGTTTCTTCTTCTAATTCGCGCAAAGCTGCAGCCTTTGGATCTGCATTTTCACCAACTTCTAACTTTCCAGCTGGAATTTCATAAGAGGTTGCTTCAATAGCTTTGCGGTACTGCCTGACCAAAATCATTTTGTCTTCTGGCGTTAGCGCAATAACTGCCACCGCTCCATTATGGAAAATCAAATCACGGTAAGCAGTCCCTTTTCCTGCTGGTAGCTGAACTTTATCCTTGACAAGGTTAAAAATAGGACCTTGATAAATTTCTGTTCGTTTTAGCGTTTTTTCTTCAAAATCCATAGCCGTTCCTACTTATTATCTGGATGATGTGGCAAGCGTTTTGCGTATTCATCTTTGTTAATCTGACGTCCACGTCCGATGGCAATAGCGTCTGCTGGTACATCCTTAGTAATGGTTGAGCCTGCACCTACAAGAGAATTGTCCCCAAGTTCTACCGGCGCAATAATGGTCGAATTAGAACCTACAAAGACATTGTTCCCAATGACGGTCTTAAACTTGTGCTGTCCGTCATAATTAACTGTAATTGTTCCAGCGCCAAAATTGACATTCGCACCCACTTCAGAATTACCAATGTAAGTCAGATGCCCAGCTTTGGTATTTTTACCGATAGAAGAACCTTTCACTTCAACGAAATTACCAACATGTACATTTTTAGCAAGGCTTGAATCTGGGCGAACATGAGCGTAAGGTCCCACCGTTACACCGTCTGCAACCGTAGACTCTTCAATCATCGAATTGGTAATAACCGTTTGTTCACCGATAACAGAGTCAACAATATACGTACCATTTGTCAGAATACTGCCTGCGCCAATTTTCGTTTGCCCTCTCAAGCTAACATTAGCTTCAATTTGTACTTCTGGGTCAATCTGTACATCTGCATCAATATAAGTCGCTTCTGGATTTACAAAGCTAACCCCATTCACCATATGAGCTTGATTGATTCGGCGACGCATAATACTTTCTGCCGTTGCCAATGCCACGCGGTCATTGACACCAAGACTTTCATCAAAATCTTTCAGAGTATAAGCGCCGACTTTTTCGCCATTCTCACGGAAAATGCCGATTACATCTGTGATGTAGTATTCTCCTTGCGCATTATTGGTATTGATATTTTTCAAGGCTTCAAAAAGACGAGCGTTATCAAAAACATACGTTGCTGTATTGATTTCCTTGATTTGCTTTTCAAAATCCGAAGCATCCTTTTGCTCCACAATTTTGATCACTTCTTCATGCTGATTACGGACAATCCGCCCATAACCAAATGGATTTTCCGCTTCTGCTGTCAAAATCGTTGCAACATTTTTGTGGTTGACATGAAAGTTAATCAAATTTTTCAGGCTTTCTCCTGTGATTAAAGGAGTGTCTCCTGCAATGACTAATGTTTGCCCTGCCAAACCTTCCAGCACAGGCTCTGCCATCATCACAGCATGACCAGTTCCTAATTGTTCCGTTTGACGAACAAACTCTGTCTGCCCCGCCAATACCTGCTCCACCAGCTCTGCCTTGTGTCCGACTACTGTCACAGTCTTTTCTGGTGCAATGGCAGCAACACTTCTAAATACGTGTTCTAACATCGAAATTCCAGCAACTTTGTGAAGCACTTTTGGTAAATCTGATTTCATGCGAGTGCCTTTTCCAGCTGCTAAAATAATTGCATAGTTTGTCATAATAGTTCCTTTTATCAAAATAAATTTATTTTATTATAGCATTTTTTATATCATTTGTTAAGATTCTCTCTGTAATGCTTTAATCCGCATCTTTTATATCGGATAAACCTTGCAAAACTCCTCCAAGACCACGCCCGTCTCCTCTGAGAAAGCTAAGCCGGCTTCAGCCATCCATTCCGTGAAGAGTTCCTCATGCACCTGCCGCCAGTAAGCCAAAGATTTATCTCCCTCTCCTTCTTTAAAAGCGTGCTCTGCAGACACTTGATTGAAAGGGACAACCGTTACCTTGGTAACTTTAATGATGCAGACAGCTTGACCTTGACCGTCTAAAATCACATCAAAGGTTCCTGCTTGAGGAATCGGCTCACCATCTATCTGATACAAATCGTAGGCAGAAGCTGTCGCACTCTTCTCTCTTTTCAAAACTAAATCCGCCAGCTGATCTGGCTCTACACCAAATGCCCAAGCATCAATGTCATCACCAATTGCGGGGTTGATTATTTTGTATTCATTCCATAATTGTTCTGGGGTCATGGTTTCTCCTATCTGTAATTTTAACTCATAAGATGGGTAAGCTCCTAAGCATTGATAACCTAGCTTTTCAGCTATTTTCTTTGAGGCTTCATTGTGGGCGTCCCAGAGCGGAAAAACGCCGCATTGCAGGGATGCCAAAATCATCTTCGCCCCAAGAACAGTAGCTAAACCTTGCTGTTGATAAGTCGGTTTTGTTGCAATCTCAATTTCAATGGCTTTTTGGTAGACAAGTGCTGTCGAGACCCCAGCGACGATTTCCTGACCCTTCCGGATCACAAAGCCAAAAGCTCCGCCTTCTTGAAAGTCTTTAAAAGTTGCAAAATTCCCCTGCAAATCCTGAGACCATTCTTCCTGAGCTAGTTCTTGATAGGTTCTTTGATCAATTGCCTCCATACAGAACTGCTCCGATAACTGCTCCACGATGTTTTTCAAAACCTTGTCATCAAAATCTGCCTCATCTTTAAAAGCATAACGGGTAAAAGGAGATAAGGCTGGACAAGAGGACAAGCAGCCTTGCCAAGAAGCCTCTTCAGATATGAGAATGCGGTAGTCTGGCTTACAAAAGTCCCTATAATCCGCCAGTAATGCCATATCTGCCTGCCCAGCCAAAAAGAGAAAATCTCCTTGTTCATACAAAACGGCAGTCTCGTCTTTATTTGTATAAAACTGCCCTAACTTCGCCTTCAAACTATATCTCACCATGTTCTTTTGCCAATGTTGGAAACATTCCTGCAGTCTTGGCTCAATGCTCACTGCTTTCATTCTACTTGCCTCTTCACTTCAAACTCCAGCCACCGTCAATCTTGACAATCTCGCCCTGCATGGACTGAGCTTTTCCCGAGGCGAGAAAGAGGGTCAACTCGGCAACTTCTTCTGGTTCTATCCAACGCTTGATGGGAGTTTCGTCTGCTACCCATTGGGCTAAGCCTCCCGGCTCAAAGTCCGTTGCTGTCATACTTGTTTTAACTGCGCCCGGTGCAATCCCAAAAACCTGCACTCCCTGCTCCGCATAATCCAGTGCCAACTGTTTGGTAAATCCTGCCAGAGCATGCTTGGAAGAAGTGTAAGCATGACCACCACCGCCAGCTAAGCTAGATGCAATTGAGCACATATTGATGATGATGCCTGATTGTTTCTTCAGCATCTGCGTCAGATAATAACGAGTTAGCTCTACTGGTGTTACATAGTTAATCTCGAAAATTTCTTGGATCTCCTGAGCAGTCTGCTCCAGTAAGGGCTTGTAGTCATCCAGCACTCCAGCTGTATTACAGAAGACATCTACTTGCGAACACCAAGCAAAAACTGGTTGAAGTCCTAACGTCAAATCTTGTTGAAGGAAATAAAAATCCCCTGTCAAACTTGGCTTTTCAGACCGGTCTACACCGTATACGCGCCAGCCATTTTCCAAAAAAAGCTGCGCCTGAGCCAGACCAATCCCTGAGCTAACACCTGTCACCAAAACCGTCCTAGTCATGGACTTCCACCCAGTCATCTGCTAATACGTCACAAGGCGTCGGACTCCACATGGAAAAGCCTTCTCCCTCGCCTGATACATTGATGAGAAAATAAGGCGTCACTTCAAGCGCCACTCCGTTCTGCTCAATACTGTCAAAAAGCTGGACATAATTCTCGGCACCGCCCCAGCCTGTGCGGACATATTTCTTTTTGGCTTTCAAACCCGGTAAAATTTCTTCAAATGTCATGATATACCTCTTTCTGCTTTTCATATTACTAGTATAGCAAAATATATTGCCAATCGCTGGTTTTTCCTTGCCTTTTGCTGTTACTTCTGTTAGACTAGCAAGAGTAAATGAATTTTGAGTGAGTATTTTTGTTTTTCATCTTTACTTTTTCTATTTTTTACGCAACATTTTAGAGAAAGGAAGTAAGATGTATGGCACAAGGTACAGTAAAATGGTTCAATGCTGAAAAAGGCTTCGGCTTTATTTCACAAGAAAACGGGCCAGACGTATTTGCTCACTTTTCAGCGATTCAATCCGACGGATTCAAATCACTGAATGAAGGCGAAAAAGTAACTTTTGACATTGAAGAAGGTCAACGTGGTCTTCAAGCAGTCAATATTACAAAATTAGCATAAGACAAGAAAAGGCTGGGCAAAAAGTGTCCCAGCTTCTATCA